>JAADIA010000091.1 GCA_013151555.1 Nitrospirota bacterium
ATAAGAAAAAGTATCTGTTATTTGCCAAGTACCGGGTTTTTTATCCCGGGTTATTGTTCTTTTATGGGTAATATCTGCATATTGAATTTCTCCCTGAAAAATAATTTTATCATTTGTCCCGGTCAGTTCTGCCTTTATAATCTTAACCCTGTCGGGCAGGCTGAAGAGGTTATCCGAAATCTTGCTTTGTTCCCGGTTATCAAAAGCAATAGTATTATGATATGCGGTGGAGCGAAATCTATTTCTTTTCTCAGGGTAGGGGAGATATACGTAAGTGCCAGGGTCAACGATTACATCTTGTCCGTTAAGCGTTAGTTCAAAACTTAGTTTATCATTGTGAGCATGGCCGCCATTCCCGTGTTGTCCGTTAGGGCCACAGGAGATAAAACAGTAATTGTTCTCATCACGCATAATATACCAACCGGCATCGGGGAAAGCTTTAGAATTGAGCGGCTTTTCTCTGTAAGGTAGATCATCCCAGGATTTTTTCCCGGAAGGTCCAAAAACCCAGAAAGCTTCTTCGTCAAAATCAAATTCAGATAATTTAAATTGTGAATCTTTGTAGTGCATTGCAGCCAGAGTTAACAAATATTTATGCTCTAATACGGGTTTTTTACAGAATATAAGAAACCTGCCATTGTCGTTATCCCCGATTTGAGGTGCCATCCCATTAGGCTTTACGCAATACAAAGAGAATTCAAACATTTTCCTGATCTTATTCTTATAGTTCTCCGGAAATTCTATCCCCGCACGCTTCCCGAGCAATTCGGAGTAGAAAAGCATCTCTAACACAAATCTGTGATAAGAAACGGACGCCTCAAAATTGCAGCCGTCGGGGTAAACCTGTTTCTCTATTTCCTGAGACAATTCATTTAAAGTAAATTCTTGCCATTTTTTACTTTCTCTGAAGAACGGGCAGTAAACAGCAATAAAAAATAAACCGGCTATATCAGCTAAGTAATGGTTGCCGGTTAATTTTGGAGAATACTCTAAATGATTGCGGATGAATTTACCGTGTTCATATATGCTAAGATAAAACTCCTTCAAAAAATCTTGAGAAAATGTGTCTTCGTTATGGAAGTATTCCATTGTCACCAACCAGTTGACGGCACGAATGGCTACATCCATCGTGCATCTCCAGTTTACGCCCAGTCCAATGGGATTATTTTTAATCCAGTCGGCAATCTGGTTCGAGAATTCTTCCGCATATTTTCTATGCTTGGTTAAAGTATATGCTTGACCCAGTATATTCAAATGTTGAAAGCGCGATAATTCCCAGGGGACTTTTACTTCTACTCCTCTTATATTCCTGTAACGCACATGGGAGTAAAGAGTTTGAGGATTCCAGTGAAAGTCATTCTTAAAGTCACTGTGCCAATCGATAGGCTGATATCCCGGACCTTCCGGACTTAACTTTTTAGAGCCGCTACCCAGGAGGTCAAATATGTGTTTGCAAATTAAATCGGCCTCGTTAATCTTGGCTCTGACCTTATCGGGGAATAATTCGCTATAGGCGCTTGCAATATTCGCAGAGTCATCGTCTCCATATACTAAATATCGTTTCTGAATGAAATCTATTTCTGTTTTCGGCCTCAGGTAAAAAAAATGATAATATAAATATTCCCACTTATAAAACATTATGCGAAACAAAATTTGAGAGACTTTAAATATAAATATTAATGTCTTCATATATTTTTGGCAATAATCTTGATGATCCTCTCCGCTGTTCGACCATCCCACAGTTCGGGGGTTTTACCTCGCTTGCCTTTGTTGGTCAGGATATCATCAACATATTTTAGTATCTTATTTTTATCCCTGCCGACTAAATAGTTTGTTCCTTCATTTACGGTAATGGGACGCTCGGTATTTTCGCGCAAGGTAAGGCAGGGAATGCCAAGGGCGGTAGTTTCTTCTTGCATACCGCCGGAATCGGTCATGACGAGCTTCGCTTTCAGCATCAGCTTTAAAAAGTCCCGGTAGCTGAGAGGTTTTATCAGTTTCAGTCCGGGCATTGCTTCAACTTTTTCCTCTAAGGAAAACTCCCGGATCCTTTTTCTTGTCCGGGGATGAACAGGATAGATTATTTTTATCTGTTTCCGGATGGTATCCAGGGCATCAAGTATTTTTCCGAAATTTTCGCAGTTATCTACATTGCTGGGACGGTGTAAGGTTAAGAGAGCATAGTCTGTATCGTCCATTTCTAACCGGTTAAGGATATCAGACCGTTCTGCTTTTTCTTTATTCCTCATTAAAGTATCAATCATTACGTTACCCACGAAGAAGGTTTTCTCAGGAGAAATGCCTTCTCGAAGAAGGTTCTCATTGGCATCCCGGCAGGTGGTAAAGAGAAAATCGGAAATGGCATCGGTGAGAATACGGTTGATTTCCTCCGGCATGGTACGGTCTAAACTTCTCAAGCCAGCTTCTACATGAGCAACCTTAATCCCTAATTTTACGGCGGTAAGGGTACAGGCGATGGTAGAGTTGATATCTCCTACAACGAGAACTAAATCGGGTTTTTCCTGCAGTAATACTTTTTCAAACTTTAGCATAACGTGGGCTGTCTGTTCGGCATGAGAGCCGGAGCCTACCTCCAGGTTTATATCGGGTTCCGGAATTCCCAGGTCGTCAAAAAATGCTTCTGACATTTCAATATCGTAGTGCTGCCCGGTATGAACAAGCAATGTTTCCATCTGGGGGTATTTCTGCATTTCCCTAATGATAGGAGCTATCTTCATAAAATTTGGTCTTGCTCCCACAACATTTATAATCTTCATAAATTTCCTTTTATAGTTTTTCCTAATCCTTCTTCAAAGCTTACTTCCGGATGGTATTCTAAGAGTTTTTCTGCTTTGGAGATATCTGCTAAAGAATGTTTAACATCTCCGGCTCTGGCTTCGGCGTAGGTTGGGGTAAGCGAGGTTGCCAGGAGATCGTCTATATAACCTATCAGTTCATTTATGATGACTCTCTCTCCCATAGCAATATTAAATATTTCTCCTTCTACCCCTTTTGCTTTGCAGGCAAGAAGGTTTGCCTGGACCACATTCTCTATATAGGTAAAGTCACGGGATTGTTCTCCATCACCGTAAATAGTTGGCGAATTGCCGGAGAGCATGGCCGTGATGAATTTGGGGATGACGGCGGAATAGAGAGAATTGGGGTCTTGCCGGGGACCGAAGACGTTAAAGTATCTTAGGATAACCGTTGAGAGTCCAAATGTGGTTTGGAATGCCCGGCAGTAGTATTCTCCGACCAATTTTGTCACTGCGTAGGGGGAGAGAGGATTTGGAGTCATATCCTCTCTCTTGGGTAAGGTCGGAGTATTCCCATAGGCGGAAGAAGAACCGGCATAGACAACTCTTTTCACAGCAGCCTCTTTGGCAGCAAATAGGATGTTCAGGGTTCCGTTGACATTAACTTCGTTGGTAGTTAAAGGGTCTTCAACAGACCTTTGCACCGAGGGAAGGGCAGCTTGATGCAGACAGAAATCAACGCCTTCCATAGCTTTCTGACAAGTAGCCAGGTCTCTGATATCACCTTCTATTAAATCAATATTAGCTGCTACTTGCTTGAGATTCTCTCTCTTGCCGGTTGAAAAGTTGTCCAGGACTCGTACTTTTTCTTTATTTTCAACCAGCTTATCCACAATGTTTGAGCCGATAAATCCGGCTCCACCGGTTACTAAATAAGTTGACATGGGGGTCTCCTATATTCCCGGGGACAGTCCCGATTCTACGAGCTTACGCTCCGTAAATCCGGGACAGTCTCCTTTGTCTTTCCGAGCCTTCATTTTCTTGTTTCATGGAACTAATTACACCCTATAAAAGTGGTTGAATCAAGTTGAGCATTGTCTTATTCATAGCTTAACTATTTTCTTTGGTTCCTCTATTCCTTTGGTAGCATTTCGTGTATCTATAACTAAATTGGATTTTTCTACTATCCCCGGGAAATCGTAGCAACTATGGTCGGTGACGATTACTACGCAATCTGTTTTTTCTAAGAGTTCGTCCGTCAGGGCCATGGAGTGGATGGTGGAATTATCAAGGACGAATTCGGGGATGTAGGGATCATTATATAGTATTTGGGCTTCTTTCTTCTGTAGAATTCTGATTATTTCCTCGGCGGGGGATTCCCGGCTATCTTTTACATCCTTTTTGTAGGCTACTCCTAAGATAAGGATTTGGGAGCTTTTTACGCTCTTTTCCCGGTGATTGAGAGCATCGACAACCCTGGTAACTACATATTCGGGCATGAGTTTGTTAATCTCTCCCGCCAGGTCAATAAATTTAGCATTAAAGTCGTTCATCCGGGCCTTCCAGGAAAGATACTGGGGGTCAATGGGGATGCAATGTCCTCCCAGTCCCGGACCGGGATAGAAAGGCATAAACCCAAAGGGTTTGGTGGCTGCGGCTTCGATTACTTCCCAGACATCAATGCCTAAGCGGTTACTGATAAGAGCTAACTCATTGACCAAGGCGATGTTGACGCTCCGGAAGGTGTTCTCCAACAGTTTGACCGTTTCGGCGACTTTGGTTGAGGATAATGGGATAACTTTCTCTATAACCTGTTCGTAAAGCAGTTTTGCCATCTTTGTACATTGGGGAGTTATTCCTCCTACTACCTTGGGAATGTTGTTTGTTTTGTATGTGGGGTTCCCGGGGTCAACCCGTTCCGGGGAAAAGGCCAAATAAAAATCTTGTCCAACTTTAAGTCCGCTGGATTGGAGTAGAGGAAGAATAACTTCATCTGTGGTTCCGGGATAGGTGGTGCTTTCCAGAATTATCAATTGTCCTTTATGCAGGTAGCGGGCAATTTCTCTCACAGCGGAAACGATGTAGGAGATGTCCGGTTCTTTTGTCTTTCGCAGAGGAGTCGGAACGCAGATACTTATCGTATCTAAATGTTTTAAAACTTCATAATGGCTAACTGCTTCCAAGCGTTTTTGAGCTACCAAGGCTTCTATATCTTTTTCTTCCGTATCAAGAATATAAGATTCCCCGGCATTTATTTTTTTTACTCTTTCTTCATTTATATCAATCCCAATGGCCTGGAATCCTTTCTTGGCAAATTCAACGGCTAAAGGAAGGCCAACATAGCCTAAACCGATTACGCCTATCCGGGCTTTCTTATTTAATATCTTCTCGTTCAGAGGCATCTCTGTGCTTTTCATAATGTTCGTTTGCTTTCCAGGTTTTCTTCCATCTGTATGTCCGGGACAGTCCCGATTCTACGAGCTAACGCTCCGTAAATCTGGGACAGTCCCTTTAATCCGTCACCTTAATCTTTTCCCCTGCTTGTGCTCTCTTTCAGGGTACGGGAGGCAGAAATGTCCATCAGATTAAGGATAATGGGCATACAATCGTTGATGGCTATTCCTTCCCGGTTTTGTTCTTCTCCTTTTATGTACAGGAAGGCATCATCAAAAGTATGCATTCCTTCTATGGGGGTGCGTTCGGTGAGGGTATCCTTTTCCAGGGTGCCTTTGAGATCGTAGCCGTCAAAGGGGACGGCTATGAGGTCGGCAGCATCTTCAAGGCAAGGGCCTTCATAAATTTCTTCTTTTCGGTAAACCTGTTTGATTATCTTTTCTTCAGTATCAGGGTCCTGCATTTCCAATAAGGACTGAATGAGTTCGTCTCTTACGGCTTCGTAGTCCTGTCCGGGGGATATTTTTCCTTCCGGTTCCCGGCCTTTGAGGTTAATGAAGATCCTTCCGGGGATAAAGCTGTAGGCTGTGGTGCTCTCTCCGTCAATGTCGGATAGGGATTTGGCTGGACTGTTCCTGAATTTAAGCCAGCCCTGCTGTTTCAGATAGTAGTTTACCTGAACTTCCTGCTTGATTGAGCAAAAACCATGGTCTGAAAGGATGATAAGGGAGGTATTATCGTCAAGCTTCTCTTCTATTTTTCCCAGGGCCTCGTCTATTTTTTGATAGTAATTGAAAAACTGGGGAGCGTATTCGGGATCGTTATTTTCCATCTTCTCCCAGAGAAAATGATGGAGACGGTCGGTCTCCATAATGTGGCACATAAAGAAGTCCCATGGCTCGTTATCCATAAGATAGAACATAGTTTCTAAACGTTTATCAAGAGTGTAGTTCAGGTCTTTCATGAGGGCGTCTTTGGATTCTCTTGCCTTCCAGGCATCGATATCGATGCGGTAGCCGAGTTCTTTCAGCTTAGGGTAAAGAGATTGGGGATAGACGGCTTTACTTAAGTCGGTGGCCAGGAAACCGGAGATGAGAATTCCGTTGACCTCCCGGGGAGGGTAGGTGACGGGAACGTTCATAACTACCACTTTCTTGCCGGCCTTACCGAGGATCTCCCAGAGGGTTTCTGCTTTCATATGAGAGGAAGTAGGAATGAAAATTTCCCAGGGATTGGTGGTTCGGTCCACGAAGCCGAAGATGCCGTGTCCGGCAGGATTTTTACCGGTCATGAAGGATGACCAGGCTACTCCGGAAACAGTGGGGAGGACGGAATTCATCCGGTTGAGGGAGCCGGTTTGAAGCAAACGGGAAAAATTGGGCAGTTTGCCTTCGGCTGTCAGGCGTCTTACCAGGCTGTAAGGGGTGCCATCGAGACCGATAGCCAGAACTCTTTTCTCCTTTTTTCTAAAACGACCGAATAAAGCCATGATGGGGTCTCAATCAACTGGTTTTTGTTATAATTCCGCCGGCACATATGTTCTCGCCCCGGACAAAGACAAACCTGCCCAGTTCTTGTACTTCATTAAAGGTTTTAACGGCAATCGGTTTCTTTGTTTTTATAATTACTTCACCTACTTCAAGGTTCTTTAATTTGTCAGCATCTTCTTCGATTACCTCAAGGGAGGAAGAATTGATTCTTTTTTCAATCTTTTCTACTTTGGAGTTCATCTCCTGAGTAGCACATCTCAGAGTTATCTTATCTTTTTTATTAAAATCTTCTTTGGCCATCCAGAAAACATTGGCTCGGAACGTATCTGTTAGAGCCGGTTCTTTCTTGGATTCGCAGATAACGTTTCCTCTGTCCAGGAAGACGGGGTCCTGAGTGGTAATGCCGGTGCTTTCGCCGGCACAACTTTTATCTACCTCTTCCAAAAATTTTTCTATGGACTTAACCTTTGTTATTTGTCCATCAGGCAAAATCTTGATTTCCTGTTCTTTCCTGATAGTCCCGGCTTCAATTCTTCCCACTGCTATTCTTTTGCCGTTAACCTTATAAACATCCTGTACGGGGAATATTAAGGGTTTGTTCTCTGCCGATACTCTGTTCCTGAGAGAATCCAGGCTCTCTAATACCGTCGGTCCCTTATACCAATCCATATGCGAAGATTTCTTGGCGACATTATCGCCCTGGATAGCTGATATCGGGATATAGAAATCGGAGGTAATATTTATGGAATCAAGAAAGTTTCGGGTCTCTTCTTTGACCTTATTAAATCTATCTTCCTTGAAGTCCAGCAAGTCCATTTTGTTCAGGACTACCACTACTTGCTCTAATCCCAGCATAGCCAGGATATAAGCATGGCGTTTTGTCTGTTCCTGCACCCCTTCTTCAGCATCGACGATGAGGAGGGCGGCTTCCGCCTGGGAAGCGCCGGTTATCATGTTTTTAACGAACTCTACATGACCGGGGGCATCTATGATGACATATTCTCTTTTATCGGTCTTGAAAAAGGTTTGGGCCGTGTCTATGGTTATCCCTTGTTCTCTTTCTTCCCGGAGATGGTCCATAAGGAAGGCAAATTCAACTTTTCTTCCCAGCTCTTTGGAAGATTGTTCAACTTCCTGCATTTTTTCGGGGGGCAGGGAATTAGTATCAAAGAACAGTCGGCCTATTAAGGAAGACTTTCCATGATCGACATGCCCGACGATAACGAATTTTAAGTTTCCTTTGTTGCTCATTGTTTGTGCTTTCTGCTCAGGGACAGTCCCGATTCTACGAGCTGCGTTCCGTAAATCGGGACAGTCCCTTCAAGGCTCCATAAATTAGGGATTGTTCCCCTTTCGGGGGATAGAGAGGCTTTACATGTATCCAAGAGATCTTAATTTTTGCATCATATAGGCGGATTCTTTATCCTGGGCTCTCCCGCTGCGCTCGGAAACATCCGTAGTTCTTATCTCTTCTATTATTTCGTCTACTGTGCCGGCTTTTGAATCTACAGGATTGCAACAGGTCTCACATCCGATGCTTCGATATCTCTTTCCGTCTTTGGATAAGTAAAGCTCTACTACCGGCAGATTTTCTCTTTTTACGTATTCCCATACATCCAGTTCCGTCCACCCTAAGAGAGGATGGATTCTCAAGTGTTCCTCATCTTTTGCTTTAGTTTTATATTGGTCCCATAATTCGGGGGGTTGTTCCCGGTAGTTCCATTCGAAATCTTCATCCCGGGGAGAGAAAACCCTCTCTTTTGCTCTAATACCGTGCTCGTCTCTTCTGATGCCCAGATATAGAGCCCGGAAATTGTTTTTGGCTATAGCGTCTTTTAAAGCGTTTGTTTTCAATTCGGTGCAACATTCCAGCTTGCCTTTATCCGGACATACTCCCCTGTCTATTGCGGCCTGGTTTTTGTAGACTATCAGGTCTAATCCCCATTCCCGGGCATACTTGTCTCTGAATTGATATATTTCTTGAAACTTATGGCCGGTATCCAGATGCATTACGGGGAAGGGAAGTTTTCCGTAGAAAGCTTTTCTCACTAACCAGAGAAGGGCGGTAGAGTCTTTACCTATCGACCAGAGCATAGCTACCTTTTTAAATTGTCTATAGGCTTCCCGGATTATAAAGATGCTCTGGTTTTCTAATTCTGAAAGATGGTCCAATTTTACATATCCTTTTTTTATCAGGCGGATACAATAATAAGTCCTATTATCAAGCTGAGAAAGAAAGCAACAGAAAAACCGGCAATTAGCATCCAGATGTTGCGGCGTTTAGTTTCCTGGGCAGCTAAATCGTCCGGGGTAAGAATTACTGGAATTGCTGCCAGGACCGGTAAATTCAAAGTGGCCTTGGCATCTTCCATTCCGTGGAGGGAATGGTCGGAGAACTCTGCGAGAAAAATAACTCCAAATCCCAGGAGCGAGCCCACTATGATACTAACAATGGCCATCAGTCCCTTTCGAGGTTTAGATGGCTTGAGGGGGAGGCGGGCAGAGGAGATGATTTTGTATTCGGTTCCCCGTTCTTTCACTTCCACCTGGGAAATACGGTTGGATTCGAAACGCTGGAGAAGCATCGCGTAGACACTCTGGTTTACCTTGTTGTCCCGGGTGAGCTGGGCAAGTTTGCGTTCAGCAGCGGGGACATCATCTACTCGCTTTTGGAATTCAGCAACTAATTTTTCCAATTCCTTCTTGCGGGCTTCCTGGTTTCTGAGATTGATTTCCAATTCCCGGTATCGCTGTTCCAGACGTTGATAAACGGGATCTAAAGAAGAAGTTTTGCTGTTCACGGTTTCCTCAACGGCCCTGGCTAATCTTTCTTTCATTTTAGCAATCTGGCCGCGTAATTCGATTACCCGGGGATGCTCTTCAGTAGCATCCACGAGAAGGTTCGTTAATTCCATCTCGGCTTTGACAATTTGAGCATTCAGTTCATCGAGTAAAGGATTTAAACCGCGGGTAGTTTCAGTAATAATTAATCTTTCGTCACCGCTGAGTTGTTTCTTCAAGAGATCAAGTTCCCGAGTTAATTCTTTATAAGTTAAGGTTACATCGACTAATTGGGACTCATATTGAACCAGTTTTTGCAGGTTAACGTTTTCCTGCATCCCGGGGAAGGTCATCAGATTCTTCTCTTTGAATTCATAGAGAGCGCGGTCGGACTCTTCCAGTTTTTTCTTGTAACGGTTGAGCTGCTCTCCGATGAACCCTACGGCGGTAACTGCTTCCTCCCGTTGAGCGCTGAGGTTGGATTCAATAAAAATCTGGGTTAGGATATTAACGGCATCCCGGGCTTTAACGGGATCCCGGTCCTCAAAGGATAGCTCAAAGACATTGGGGGCCCGCATTGTGATGGAGAAATGGTCTCGCACATCGTTAAGAACCTTATCCATTTCTTCCAGGGAAGTAATCCCTTTATCAAGACCCAGGCGGCGAACTAATTCCCAGAGACGGGGCCAGGAAAGCATCTGTTCCTGAATAGAGAGAAGCTGCTCTGCCAGATCGGGAGGACTAACGGCTCGTCCGGTTGTCTGTTCCAGGGGATTAATAACCGGAGGGGTCTGGATCATAATCATGGAAGATGTCCGGTAGATGGGAGGGAGATAAAAAGAGATAGTGGTAACTAGAAAGAAGATGATGATTATTGGGAGCAAGAAGAACCATTTGCGACGAAAAAGGACCTGAAGATAATCACGCAAGGTAGCTTGCAGTTTAGCTCCTGGTGAGTCGAATGGGGGCATCGTTTCCTCCCTTAGTACCGGTAGCCGGGACGGGTAGTGTAATACCATTTATCATATTCGGCGCGGCGTTTATAGTAGTCCTTATCAAATTGGTAATAAAGGCTCTGTAAAGAGCTGGCTTTTGAGGCCGGGTTGAGAATCTGGTCGAGGAGGGTATTCCACTTGCTGGCTATAGTTGAAGGAACATAGATAATATCTCCCGACTTTAAGGTTAGATTCTGCCTCAAATCTCCTTTGTAAAGCAAGGTATAAAGGTTCACTTTTTTGCTGCTGGGCTTTTTAGGGTCGGGATCTATTATCCGGGCACGGCGTAAAGAAGCGTAGGGGGTAGGCAGCCCGGCTTCAAAGATGGCTTCCATTAAGGTTGTACTGCTTCCTTTCATAGTATAACGCCCGGGTTTGAGAACTTCACCGACTACGTAATATTTTTTGGAACCGTACTGAACGATAGAAACAGTCACTTGAGGATTATAAAGGTATTTTTTGAGTTTTTCGGTAATCTCTTGTTCAAGCTTATCCTGGGTGATGCCGGTCAGTTTAAGTTCCTTCCAGAAGGGTAGGGTCATGAAAGAAGGGTCCGTTTTATCAGGGAAAGTTGCCTGACCGCTCTTGGCAATAATAACTATGCCGGTAAATTCCGGATGCCGTTCGGTAGTAACACTGATAATATCATCGCCTCCCAGGATATATTTGGCCGGGGTTTCCTGTTTAGCAGGAGCAACCTCTACCTGGAGTAACGGGCCGGTGGCGGCACATCCGGTAAGTAAGACTATAACTATTATTCCTATAAGGCTGTTTGCATACTTGGGCATAGTTAATCTCCCCACTAAATAAGCTCTAAATATCAAGTAAGAGCTAAACATCAAGCACCAAATTTCAAAATTGGTGATTTAGTCATTGGTTATTATTTAGTATTGGTTATTATTTATTTACAGATGACGATAAATAAAGTCCGGTATGGGATGTTCGACATGGGTTAATACATATCCGAGAATTTCAGCTTTAGTTTCGGCCAGTACTGATTGAGCTCGCTGGATTACTTCTCTTTTGGTCGCATTGGCTTTAATGACTAAAAGAACGCCGTCTGTTTCCCGAGCGATAATTCCGGCATCGGTTACTGCGAGAACGGGAGCAGTATCTATAATTATATATTCGAACCGGGACTTAATTTCAGTTAACAGGTGTTTCATTTTCGCTGATTCTAATAATGAAGAAGGGTTAGAAACAGCTTTACTGCCGGGCAAGACAGTAAGGTTATTGATTTTAGTAGGTAAGAGGATTGATTCTAAAGATATGTTATCGGTTAGAAAGTCTGCTAAACCGGCCTTGGGAGTCAAATTTAGATACTGATAAACCTGGGGTTTCCAGATATCTCCATCTATAAGCAAGATAGGCTTATTAATATCCTGAGCCATTATGATAGCCAAATTAATAGCGGTGATGGTCTTGCCTTCTCCGTAAGTAGAACTACTTATTACCAGGGTGTGAGGAGAATTTTTGGCGTTTAAGGATTGGATGTTGGTTCTAATCAACCGGTATTGTTCGGAAGCAGGCGAATGAGGTTCAAAGTAAGTAACGAGATGAGGGTCAAGACCTGTAATGGATGGCGGCGATAAGGGAACCGTAGGCAAAGCTCGCGGGGGTCCCTTTTTATTAATACTTTGGGAAGGTACCTCTTTTGAAGGTGGTGGAACTTTATCTTCTTGTTGCTGCCGGAGGCGCTCTTCGCGTTCCTTGGCTGCTTTTTGAAGTGCTTCGGTTATTTTGCTCATAGGGAATACTCCCGTTTAAGCTCTTTATTATTTTGTTTGTAGGGCAGGTGAATCATCCCCTTCTAACTTACTATCAAAATTGAGTTTGAAAAACTTAAAATTTCAAAGTATTAACAGATATTCAGAGACGCTAAATTTACTTGAGGAATTATACCTTAAAGTAATGAATTTGTCAAGTGTTTAGAGATTTGTTTAGAGATTCAGTGCATGTTTAGATGTTTTTTGGATTCTTTTTTGGGAGAGAAAACTTATGGTTTTAATGATATTCTCCGATGAGAAATAGTAAGGATGTTAGGTGAAGAAAGTAGTTAGTGCTTACCGGAGAACTCTGCAAGAGCATCTTTGACAAGGGTCTCGGTAATCTTGTGAGATCCCTGCACGTAACTGGTGAGAAGGGACTGGTCGCAGACCATATTGATGAGACGAGGGATGCCGTGGGAATAAGCATAAATGGTCTGAAGGGCAGCAGTGGTAAAATGAACCGGTGGAGGTGAAGTGGTCTCTTGCTGCCGGGAAGGAATTATTATTGCCTGTTTACATTTTGGGCAATCGGCTTCCCTGTCAGCATGTTTCAGGGATGCGACTAATAATTTCCCACATTTTTTACAGTTAAACTTGACTGAACGGGGGAGAGCCGGTTTTTTAGCTTTGGTGGCGATTTTGAGGCGGTGGTTGATATAAGCGGTAGTCTCTTCTTCGTTGAGAGGATAGATATGATAGTAGACGTTAATACGCTGTTTAAGCTGAGCGAGTTTCTGGAGATTGAGTTGGTCGCGAAGTTCGGGCTGGCCGAGGAGGAGAATCTGGATTAGTTTTTCTTTTTCCGTTTCCAGATTGGAAAGCATTCGGATTTCTTCCAGGACTGAGGGGCGAAGGTTCTGAGCTTCATCAACAATAAGGACGACATTGTAACCTAAGGAAAGTTGACGGATAAGGAAATTGTTTAGTTCTTTCATCAACTGAACTTTATTTTTGGATTTGGTTTGAATTCCGAAATCTTCTAAAGCGAGTTGAATGAGTTGTTTTCCGGTAAGGTAAGTGTTGGTGATGATAGCGGTTTTGGTATGGGTATCGAGTTTGTTAAGGAAGGTGCGGCAGATAGTAGTTTTACCGGAACCGATTTCTCCGGTTATAACGGCGAAGCCTTTACGTTCGTTAACGGTGTAAATGAGACTGTTGAGTGCTTCCTCATGTTCTTTGGAGGAAAAAAAGTATTTGGAATCGGGGGTAAGGTTAAAAGGTTTTTCGGTAAAATTGTAAAATTGTTCGTACATTTTAATCTCTATCCCTGTGGGTTAATCAGAACCTTTTTTTTGACAGGATTAACAGGATGAACGGGATTATTATTTCCCCAATGTTCTTACTTTTCGTTTTACATTGACTTTCTTCTCACCAAAATTTAATAGTAATCCTACCTGTTTTCCAGTGGCCGTTAGATAATTTACTCGATATTTTTATCTTGTCTATCCAGTTAATCCTGTCTGAATTTCTTTAAAGATTCTTTCTCTTAACTATCATCTTAGGAACAGAGTTAATATTATCATAAATATACCTAATAACCGGGGTGCTGTCAATGGCCCGTCAGTTTTTTTCTTTACTTTCTTCTTTTAGCTTGGTATATATTGGGCAAGATGGATAAGATAGATAGACTGAAGTTTTGGTTGGCCTTGAATGCTATTCCCGGTCTGGGAGCACGGAGAGCGAAGCTGCTTCTGAAACATTTTGGGAGTCCTCAGGCTATCCTTGCAGCTCCTTCTTCTAAGTTAAGAGGAATTCCCGGTATCGGTCCGGAACTGACCAAGAGAATAATAAACTGGAAAACATATCTGGATTTGGACAAAGAATTTTGTTTGTTGGAAAAGCATCAGGTTAAGGTAATTGTTGTTGATGATAGCTCTTATCCAAAAAACTTAATAAACATTTTTGATCCTCCCTTAATCCTTTATATAAAAGGAGAGCTCCTTCCCCGGGACTGGATTTCGGTAGCTATTGTGGGCTCCCGGCGTTCTTCTTTTTATGGAAGGAGAACAGCAGAGAAGTTAGGCCGGGAACTGGCGGCCAGGGGATTGACAGTAGTTAGTGGCCTGGCTCGGGGTGTCGATTCGGCGGCTCACAAAGGAGCGTTATCCGGTGCCGGACGGACGATAGCTGTTCTGGGAAGCGGTTTGGATGTGGTTTATCCTCCTGAAAATAAGGAACTGATGGAAGAGATTTCCCGAAAAGGAGCAGTCGTCTCGGAGTTTCCTATGTCCACTTTTCCCGAGAGAGGGAATTTCCCCCGGCGGAATCGAATTATCAGCGGTCTTTCTTTGGGAGTGGTAGTTGTGGAAGCGGCTCAAAGGAGCGGGGCTTTGATTACTGTTGACTGTGCTCTCGAACAAGGCCGGGAGGTCTTTGCTCTTCCCGGGAAAGTGGATTCTCTGACCAGCCGGGGCACTAATATATTGATTCAACAGGGAGCTAAGCTGGTGACTACCAGCGAAGATATCATTGAGGAACTGGAGCCGATATGGGAAAAGTTGTATCCGGAGAAGGAGATGAGAAACACCGATAACCTGCCTTTGCCTCCTTTGAAAGAAGAAGAGATGAAGGTATATAATCTTTTATCCGATGAGCCTAAACAGGTGGATTCTCTTATCGGGGAAAGCGGATTGCTTCCCGGTCATATTTCTTCTGTTCTCTTGATGCTGCAGATGAAGAAGCTTATTAAAGAACTTCCCGGGAAGAAATATATAAAAGCGTGAAAAGTTGTAAGTATTAAGTTGTAAGTTGTAAGTATTAAGTTTTTTTTCTTAATTCTTAATGCTTAATACTTAATACTTAATTCTTATAACTTACAACTGTTCTAAACTGTTTTAAAAGGAGTAATAATGCCTACTAAATCATTGGTTATTGTGGAATCGCCGGCTAAGGCAAAGACAATCAACAAGTTCCTCGGCTCGAATTATCAGGTTAAATCCTGCTGGGGGCATGTGCGGGACCTTCCTAAGAGTAAGCTTGGAGTTAATGTGGAAGATGATTTCCAGCCTGAGTATGTTACCGTTCGCGGGCGGGGGAAAGTTGTTAAAGAAATTCAGAAAGCAGCTAAAGAAGTAGATAGAATTCTGCTTGCTTCCGATCCTGACCGGGAAGGGGAAGCTATCTCCTGGCATCTGTCTGAAATTTTAGGAAACAAAGATAGTATCTACCGCATAAATTTCCATGAAATAACTAAAACAGCTATCCGGGAAGCAGTGAAGAATCCCGGACGGATAGACTTGAATAAGGTCAATGCTCAACAGGCAAGGAGAATTCTGGATAGGATTGTCGGTTATAAATTAAGCCCTCTCCTTTGGAAGAAAGTAGGGAGAGGTTTAAGTGCGGGAAGAGTGCAATCGGTAGCTGTTCGACTCGTTTACGAGCGGGAGAAAGAGATTGAAAAGTTCGTTCCTCAAGAGTATTGGTCGGTAATAGCGAGTTTGAGAACAGAATTATCGGGGGATACTTTTGAAGCTAAGCTGGAGAAAATTGATTCCGAAAAGGCGAAGATTGATAATGAGGAACAGGTTAAAAAGATAGTCGATGAACTTAAAGGAGCAGAGTTTCATATTAAGAGTATAAAGAGAAAGGATCAGAGAAGAAATCCCTCTCCTCCTTTCACTACCAGTTACCTGCAGCAAGAGGCTTCCCGGAAGCTCCGTTTTACCGTTAGGAAAACGATGCGGGTAGCTCAACAGCTCTATGAGGGGTTGGAAGTAGATGGAGAAGGAAGCGTTGGCCTGATTACTTATATGAGAACTGATTCGGTGCGGGTATCGGCAGAGGCTCAGCAGGAGGCTGCGAGTTATATAAAAGATAAATTCGGTCCGGAATTTCTTCCTTCCCAACCGCCTCAATATCGGGCAAAGAAAGGGGCTCAGGACGCTCATGAAGCGATCCGACCTACCGACGTGGGACGGGAGCCGGAGAGACTTAAACCTTTTCTTAGTCTTGAACAATATCAATTATATAAGTTGATTTGGAACCGTTTCCTGGCCAGTCAGATGAAGCCGGCTCTTTTCAAGATGACTACTGTTGATATAGCCGCAGGACGGTTCATCCTCCGGGCTACGGGGCTGGAGATGAAGTTTAAAGGGTTTATGGCGGTGTATGTGGAAGCAAAGGAGGAAGAAGAGAAGCAACCAGGGAACGGGTCGGAAGATGTCGCCGGTCCGGAGAATTCTTCGTCGGGATTGGATGTGAAGAAGAAAAATGAAAAGCTCTTGCCGGAACTGAAGGAAGGAGAAAAGTTAACTCTTCTTGAATTATTGCCGGGACAGCATTTCACTAAACCTCCGTCCCGGTTTTCGGAAGCCGGTTTGGTCAGAGCTTTGGAGGAAGAGGGGATTGGACGCCCAAGCACTTATGCGCCTATTATTAATACTATTCAGGAACGGCAATATGTGGAAAAAATTCAGGGAAGGTTTCATCCTACGGAGTTGGGGGGAATAGTTACGGAGCTTTTAGTGAATCATTTCCCGGAGATTTTAGATGTAAAGTTTACGGCTAACCTGGAAAACAAACTGGATGGGATTGAAGAGGGAGAAGTTGATTGGGTACAACTGCTCCGGGAGTTTTATCAGCCGTTTATTATCACTCTGGACAAGGCGAACCGGGAAGCGAAAAGAGTTAAAAGGAAAGAGATTCCTACCGATCAAACTTGCCCCGATTGCGGGGGAGTGATGATGCTGAAGACGGGAAGATACGGAAAATTCCTGGCCTGTGGTAATTTCCCTGAATGTCGCCATACTCAATCGGTAACCCTGGGAGTGAAGTGTCCGCAGGAAGGATGCGAGGGGGAGATTGTAGAGAGAAGGTCCAAGAAGGGAAGAACTTTCTTTGGCTGCAACCGGTTTCCTGAGTGCAAGTTCTTATCCTGGGACAAGCCTGTTGATAAAAAGTGTCCTCAATGTGGAGCCGGTTTCCTGGTGGAGAAAAGGGGTAAAGAGGGGCAGACTTATCATAAGTGTGTTGATAAAGAGTGTGGATATAAAGAGACTATAGAAAAGGATTAAGTATTAAGGATTAAGTATTAAGAATTAAGTGTTAAAGATTGGGGATTGGATGGGGATTACAACTTAATACTTACAACTTAATACTTAATACTTAATACTTACAACTATTTCTTATGGATAAATATATTAAAAGATTTATGACTTACCTGGAAATCGAGCGGAATTTCTCTCGTCATACCTTGATGAGTTATGGGGGAGATTTGAGACAGTTTGCCGGTTTTTTATTAAGGAGTTCTCTGTCTGCGTCCGGTTTGCCTGCACAGGCAGGTCGAAAGCTTCCTCAGGGAGAAAATATCCCGGATGCCGTTGACTACCTGACGATCAGGGAATTCCTGGCTTATCTTCAGGAAAGGGGAATCAGCCGGCGGACGGTTTCCCGGAAGTTAGCTGCTTTGCGTTCTTTCTTTAAGTTCCTTTGCGAGGAAGGTTATTCTTCTTCTGATCCCACGGCAGGTTTGAGGACTCCGCGTTTGGAGAAGAGACTTCCTCAGTTTCTTGACCTGGAACAGGTGACAAAGTTAATGGAGGCTCCCCGGGGAGAGGGGGTTCTTGAACTGAGGGATAGGGCTATTTTAGAAACTCTTTATAGTACCGGGATGCGGGTGAGTGAACTTATCGGTCTTAATGCTTCTCAGATAGATTTTATTGGGGGCGCTTTGAAAGTTATGGGTAAGGGGAGAAAAGAGCGAATAGTTCCTGTTGGGGAGAAAGCTTTAGAAGCGCTGAACCGTTATCTGGATAAACGGACGGAGTTGTTCCGGAGAAGGAAAAAGGATATCTTGCCGGATAGGAAAGCGCTCTTTCTTAATAACTGGGGAGGGAGGCTTACTGCTCGCAGTGTCATTAGGATGGTGAAGAAGTATATTGGAAAGATATCCACTGAGATGAATATCAGCCCGCATACTTTAAGACATACCTTCGCTACTCATCTTCTTAACGCCGGAGCAGATTTGAGAGCTGTCCAGGAACTCCTTGGGCACGTTAGTCTTTCTACTACTCAGATATATACGCATGTAACTGTGCCGAGGTTAAAGAAAGTTTATGATCGAGCTCATCCGAGAGCTTGAAAAATAGGCACAAAGGCACAGAGGCACAAAGTAGCAAAGGCACAAAGGAAAAAATAAGAGCCTATATACTTGCAGTTATGTGGAGTGTGGAGCATAAACTATTTGCCCATTTAAGTACTTGTTTTGCTTTTAGTTGCAGTTAAAGATTTTTTTGTTTTTTTAACTCTGTGCCTTTGTGCCTCTGTGCCTTTGTGTCTCTGTGCCTTCTTTTACTATTAGGATGTCTTGACAGAGGCGAATTTGTATTATATAGTATGGAGGCGTTGAAATAAACAAGAGCCAAGAAATAATAACCAATAATCAAGCACCAAATATCAAATAAGCTCCAAATACCAATAATCAATAATCAAACTGAGAAGATTTTCCTGTCATTAGATTGGAACCTTGTCTGGTGATTGGTGATTTAGACATTGGTTATTATTTGGTTATTGTAATTTGGTAATTGGTTATTATTTGTTTGTTTTAGCTTGCTATAAGACATAATACGAGGTGAAACAGTTATGTATCGAGGGACGACTATTCTTTCAGTTAGACATAAGGGAAAAGTAGCCTTAGGAGGGGACGGGCAGGTTACTCACGATATAACTATTATGAAACATAAGGCTAAGAAAGTGAGACGGATGGCTGAGGGTAAGGTATTGGCTGGTTTCGCCGGGACGGCGGCTGATGCCTTTACTCTGTTTGAAAAATTTGAGGGAAAGTTAGGGCAGTATAGCAATAATCTTTACCGGGCAGCAGTAGAACTGGCCAAAGAATGGAGAACGGATAGAATTTTGAGAAGGTTAGAAGCCTCATTGGTAGTGGTGGATAAAACTCATTCCCTTCTCGTTTCCGGAAACGGGGATGTAATCGAACCGGATGATGGGATACTTTCCATTGGCGCCGGAGGGCCCTATGCCCTGGCGGCAAGCCGGGCTCTGATTCAATATTCTCAACTTTCGGTGAAGGAAATTGTCAAACAAGCTCTTTTAATTACGGCTTCCATCTGTATTTACACTAATGACCAGATTACGGTAGAGGACTTATGACTGATACTTTAACTCCCAAAGAGATTGTTAAAGAGCTGGATAAATATATTATCAGCCAGGATGAAGCTAAGAAATCGGTAGCTATTGCTTTGAGGAATCGCTGGCGGAGGCAGAAGCTTGCTCCCGAATTGCGAGATGAGGTAGTTCCTAAGAATATAATTATGATCGGGCCTACGGGAGTGGGGAAGACAGAAATTGCTCGTCGCTTAGCTCGATTGGCTCAAGCTCCTTTTATTAAGGTGGAAGCTTCCAAATATACGGAAGTGGGATATGTAGGCCGGGATGTGGAGTCTATGGTTAGAGATCTTGCCGACCTTGCCGTTAACATGATAAAAAATGAGAAGGCAGAGGGAGTGAAGAATAAAGCTAAAGAATTAGCCGAGGAGAGGTTGCTGGATCTTTTGTTTCCCTCGGCGCCGATGCAGGTTTCTCCTGATTCGATGGGGTTGGAGACGCTTCCTTCAGATTCTGAGGAGGAAGAAGCTCAGAGGGAGAGAACTCGAGAAAAATTGAGGAAAAAGCTGCGGGCAGGGGTGTTGGAAAAGAGATTAGTTGAACTTGAGGTCAGGGATAAGTTTGTTCCTCTGGTGGAAATATTCTCCAGTTCCGGTATGGAAGAGATGGATGTAAATATCAATGAGATGTTTGGAAAGATGTTTCCCCAGCGAATGAAAAAGAGGAAGGTGACTGTAGGGGAAGCCAGAAGAATATTAAATCAGGAAGAGGCCCAGAAGCTGATCAATATGGATGAGGTGATAGCAGAGGCTATTTCCCGGGTAGAGAACTCGGGGATAATATTCCTGGATGAGTTAGATAAGATTGCCGGTCGGGAGCAGGGAACGGGACCGGATGTTTCCCGGGAAGGAGTGCAGCGGGATATTCTCCCTATGGTAGAAGGGACAACGGTAGCTACCAGATATGGGATGGTCAAGACCGATCATATTCTCTTCATTGCCGCGGGAGCCTTCCATATTTCTAAACCTTCCGACCTTATTCCTGAACTGCAAGGAAGATTTCCCATCCGGGTGGAGCTGCAAAGTCTTTCCCAGGAGGATTTCAAGAAGATTCTTACTCAACCGCGCAATGCTCTTATAAAACAATATACGGCTCTTCTGGAAACGGAAAGTATCAAGATAAAGTTTACCCGGGAAGCTATAGATGAGATTGCTTCTATAGCTTCTATCGTTAATAGCCGGATGGAGAATATTGGAGCTCGCCGGCTTTATACTATTATGGAAAAGCTTATTGAGGATATATCTTTTAATGCTCCTGATGGTCCCCGGAAGGTGACTATTGGGGCTAAGTATGTGAAAAATAGGCTCTCTGCGATAATTAAAGACCAGGATTTGAGCAAGTATATACTTTAAGATAGATTAAAGATGGTTTAAGGTTAAAAGTTTAAAGTTTAAGGTTTAAGGTTGAAGGGGAAAAGAAAGTAAAAAAGGTGGTTTAAGGTTAAAGAGGAAGAAAATCTTCAAAATAAGGGCTGGTTGTTTACTTTAAACTTTCAACTTTGAACCTTAAACCATTTTTCATAAACTATTTTTCTGCTTGTCAGAAGAATAAGGGTGTGTTATACTTTCCGGAAAAATTAGGTTAGAACTGATTTTGTGACAGCGATTGAAAGGAGGCAGGCAATTGGCAGCTATTTTCTTGAGGGAGCTTTTAGAAGTAGGGGTCCATTTCGGTCATCAGACTAAACGTTGGAATCCAAAAATGGCCCGCTACATATTTGGAGAGAGAAACGGCATTTATATTATTGACCTACTGAAAACAGTAGAAAACTTGAAGAAAGCCAGTAAGTTTTTAACGGAACTTGTTGGAGGCGGAGGAACGGTTCTCTTTGTGGGGACGAAGAAGCAAGCTCGGGAAACCATTAAACTGGAAGCTACCAGATGTGAGATGTTCTATGTTAATAATCGCTGGTTAGGAGGAATGCTGACTAATTTCCAGACAATAAAGAAGAGTGTCAGCCGTTTGAAGCAGCTTAAGCGAATGGAGGAAGAAGGGACTTTTGATATTCTTCCCAAGAAAGAGGTAATTAAACTCAACAAAGAAAAAGAGAAATTGGAAAAGAATCTGGCCGGGGTTGAGGAAATGCATAGTTTGCCGGCAGCTCTTTTTGTTGTTGATGTTAAAAAGGAGAAGATAGCTGTTTCTGAGGCTAATAAATTAGAGATACCGGTTGTGGCTCTCGTGGATACTAATTGTGACCCGGATGAAATAACTTTCTGTATTCCGGGTAATGATGATGCTATCAAGGCAATAAAGGTTCTCTGTTCCCGGATTGCTGATGCTATCTTAAAAGGGAAAGAAATGGCTAGGGCCGGGGAAAAGAAGGTTGAGGATGAGAAAGAAGAAATGGTAGCTGCTCTTACTGAAAGTCCATCTGTCTCGGGAAAGCAAAGTGACGAAGGTATGAAACCGGCACAAAGTGATAAAGGCGTAAAAAAGGCACAGAGGCACGCAGGCACAGAGGCACACAGGGATAAAGATACAAAGGGACAAAGTGATAAGGGCGTAAAAAAGGCACAGAGGCACACAGGCACAGAGGTACAAAGGGATAAAGATACAAAGGCACAAAGTGACGGAGGCGTAAAGGCACAGAGTGATAAAGGTGCAGAGGCACAGACAAAGAAGGTATAGGGGATAAGAATTAAGGAGGAAGATAATAAAGTGAGTGAGAAGACGAAGATAACTTCAGATATGGTTAAAAAACTGCGGGATATGAGTGGAGCAGGGGTGATGAGCTGTAAAAAAGCTCTGGCTGAAACAGACGGGGATTTTGAGAAAGCACTAAGATTTTTGCGGGAGAAAGGACTTTCTTTAGCCGCTAAAAAGGCGGGGAGGGATACGAGAGAGGGGTTGATTTCATCCTATATCCATTTCGGAAGTAAGATCGGGGTTTTGATAGAACTTAACTGTGAAACCGATTTTGTAGCCAAGACGGATGAGTTTAAGCAATTGGCTAAAGATATTTCTATGCATATTGCCTGGAACAATCCTCAATTTCTGTCGCGTGACGATGTGCCCGGGGAAATAGTGGAACAGGAAGGCAATCGAGAAAAGTATTTTTCTCAGGTCTGTCTTCTCGAGCAGCCTTTTCTTAAAGATAATGAACTCTCCGTAAATGATTATCTGTCTTCGGCGATTGCCAGGATAGGTGAGAATATCAAAATAAGGCGCTTTGTGAGGTACCAGTTAGGGGAAGAGTGAGATAGAATATAAGTTAAACTAAAAGACAAGTTAACGAGTGCTCAAGTGCTCATAAAGATTCCTTACACGTTGCCTGGATAGTGAGAATATAATAGATGAAAAAAAGTCCTGTTTATAAACGTATTCTTCTAAAACTAAGTGGAGAAGCCTTGCAGGGGCGTCAGAAGTATGGTATTAACCCGCAGGTAGTTAGAACTATTGCTGAGGAAATAAAGGATATTAAGGAACTTGGTTTGGAAATAGCTATTGTTGTAGGAGGGGGTAATATTTTTCGGGGGGGAGTAGCTGATAACAAAGATTTAGCGCGTTCAACTGCTGATTACATGGGTATGTTGGCGACCGGAATAAATGCTCTGGCTTTACAAAGTGCCCTGGAAAGAATTGGGGTGGATACTCGTATTCAGACAGCTATTGAAATGAGAGATTTAGCTGAGCCTTATATCAGACGTCGGGCTATTCGTCATCTGGAGAAAGGAAGAGTGGTTATCTTTTCCGGAGGCACCGGTAGTCCTTATTTTACTACGGATACTGCGGCAGCCTTAAGGGCGGTTGAGGTTGGGGCGGAAGTAATCTTAAAAGCGACCAAAGTAGATGGTGTTTACAATGCGGATCCGGTTCTTCATCCCGAGGCCAGAAGATATAGCCGATTGAAGTATATGGAGGCCATTAAAAAAAGGCTTAAGATAATGGACTCGACGGCCCTTTCGCTTTGTATGGATAATGGCATGCCCATCATTGTTTTTAATTTAAGAAAGAAAGGCAATATCAAGAGAGTTGTTGAGGGAGAGACGATAGGAACAGTGGTGGAGGGATAAAAGTAGGAACAAGGTATTTTTCGCTCGCCCTCCAGAGGCGGACAGGCGTGCGGTGCTCACTGCTACGCTTCAGTCGAAAAGAGATAGAAATTAAACTCTCCCCATTACTTCCTCCCCCTTTTTGCTTTTGAAAGTCCTGGAAGTGCTCCGCATTTCTCAGGGTAATCATTAATTAAAATGCTAAGTGTGTGAATTATATAGCCCTACGGGTGAATTATTCACCGGGAAGTGAATAGTTCTGGTTAGATGGAGGAAATGAGAACAATGGAAAAATTGGTTCAAGATAGTCTTAGTGAGATGGAAAAGAAAATGAAGGTGTCGGTAGAGGTAACCAGACAAGAATTAGCAGCTATTCGGACAGGCCGGGCTTCAACCGCTCTCCTGGATAGAGTGGAAGTTGATTATTATGGAACACCTACTCCTCTACAGCAGGTAGCTAACGTTATGGTGCCTGAACCTGGCCTCATTGTTGTCCAGCCATGGGATAAATCGATTCTGAAAGATGTGGAGAAGGCTATTTTGAAGTCAGATATAGGTTTGACTCCCAATAACGACGGTAAAATCATTCGTATTTCTCTCCCTCACTTGAACGAAGAGAGAAGAAGGGAGTTAGCCAAGGTCGTCAGGAGGATAGCAGAAGAAGGAAGGGTTGCCGTTCGCCTGGTTAGACACAAAGAGAAAGAGAAATTGAAAGAGTTGGAAAAGGAGGGCAAAGTCTCTCAGGATGAAAGTCACCAGGGACAAGAGAAGATGGAAAAAATAACCCACCAGTACGTAGGAGAGATTGATAAGATATTGGAGAAGAAGGAAAGGGAAATATTAGAAGAATAAAGAATAGTAACATGTGACTATTTTGGCAAAGTCAAAAATATTATGAAAACCATAGAAACACAGAAGAACTCAAGCACGGAAAAACGAATTCAGAAAAAGAGTTATAAATTAAGTTTCCGTGGTTAAGTCTCTGTTTTCGTAGTTGAATTAGACAATATTATTGCTATTAGAGGGAGGTGAAAAGATGGCTCATAAAATTACTGAAGAGTGTGTGGCTTGTGGGACTTGTTTAGCTGAGTGTCCTGTAGGTGCTATTCAAGAAGGAGAAGAACAATATTCTATTGATAAGGGCAAGTGTGATGACTGTGGCAAATGTGTTGAAGTTTGTCCTACAGAGGCTATTGTTAAGGAGTAGTAATTAAAAGGGTTCAAGTGGCCCGGGATTCAAGGGTTCAAGTGAAAAAATGTAAACAATAAGTGCGAGAATCCTTGAATCCTTTTTTTAGTTTTTCGGGAGGAGTTTTGGCAAAGGACCAGGAGTTAGTAGATAGATTAGACCGGGCTAAGCTTCCTCAGCATGTAGCTATTATTATGGATGGTAATGGGCGCTGGGCTAAGGCAAAAGGGTTGCCTCGGGTAGCCGGGCACCGGGCGGGAGTAAAAAAAGTAAGGGAGGTTGTCCGCACTTCTCAAGAGATAGGAATTAAGATTCTTACTCTCTATGCTTTCTCGAGGGAGAACTGGAAGCGCCCTCGGAGAGAGGTGGATGTATTGATGCGTCTTCTTCAAGAATTCTTGAGGAGAGAATGTCCTAATATGAACAAGAACGGAGTGAAGCTAAGAGCTATCGGTCGTTTAAAGGAACTTCCGGCAGGAGTCCAAAGAGTTTTGGAAAACACTATAAAGAGTACCATGGATAATAAAGGATTGCTTCTTAACTTAGCTCTTAATTATGGAGGAAGAAGCGAGATAGTTGATGCAGTCCGTGATTTAATTAAAGATGTTCAAAAAGGTGTCCGCAAGGTGGAAGAAGTGGATGAGGAAACTTTCCAGGAGTATTTATATACTGCCGGTCTTCCCGATCCCGATCTTCTCATCAGAACCAGCGGAGAATATCGAATAAGCAATTTTCTCCTTTACCAGCTCTCTTACAGTGAGATCTGGGTTACCCCTGTTTACTGGCCGGACTTTGGGCGGGAACTTTTCTTAGAAGCTCTCTTTGATTATCAGAAACGTGAGAGACGATTCGGCGGTGTCTAATGCGCAATAGACTACTTATGGCGGTCCTCTTTACCCCTATCTTCATTATCCTCATTTTTTGGGGAGGAATTCCCTTCTTCTTCTTAGTTGCGGCCATTGCTCTTACAGGGCTTCTTGAATTCTACCGGATGATAGAGACAAAAGAGATAAAACCTTTGATTTTCCTGGGGTTGCTGATGGCGATAGGGTGGCTGTTGGCTATTTCCGTTCCCCAAGCTTTCTCTTTGGTTATCGCTGCCAGTGTGATGGTTCTTCTCGTCTATCAGATGAGAAGAAATGACCTTTCCCGGGCTATAACTAACTGTGCGATGACCATTTTCGGTTTGTTTTACGTTGTTGGACTTCTCGGACATTTGCTTGTCTTAAGAAATTTGGAGGGAGGAAGAAGCCTGGTCTTTACGGTGTGGTTTATTACCTGGATGGGAGATAGCGGGGCCTTTACTATTGGTAAATCCTGGGGGAAACATAAGCTGCTTCCTCGAATCAGTCCCAAGAAGACAGTAGAAGGAGTAATCGGAGGAATAGGTTCGGCTATATTGGCTGCTTTTGTTGCTTATATAACCTTGAGGGTTATCTTCAAAAGCGAGCCTTTTCCTATCTCTCACGCATTTTTCCTGGGACTGATTTTGGGGGTGGTGGGAATTCTGGGTGATCTTAGTGAGTCTCTCTTCAAGCGAAAGGCCAAGGTGAAAGATAGCGGAGAGAGTATTCCGGGGCATGGAGGTGTGCTTGATACTTTCGATAGTCTCCTTTTTACCGTGCCGGTAATGTATTATTATGCTAAGTTTATTCTGCATAGATAAGGAAAGAGAAGGCACAGAGGCACAAAGTGACAAAGGCACAAAGGAAAGATAAAAGCCAATACTTGCAATTTTTTAAGTTTTTCAACTTTTTTAACTTAGTGCTTCTGTGCCTTTGTGCCTTAGTGCCTTTGTTCTTAGTGTTTCAAGATGGAGTAAGTTTATGAAGAAGAAGCGGGTAGTTATTCTTGGCTCTACCGGTTCCATAGGAACAAGGACTCTGGAGGTGATTGCTGCTCTCCCCGGGAGGTTTGAGGTTGTTGGTCTTGCGGGAAAAGGGGATCTCGATAGTCTCAAGAGGCAGATAGAACAGTATCGTCCAAAGTTGGTGGCTGTTATAGAAGGGGCTGAAGATCTGAAGAAACTGGTTGGAGAGAAGGAAGTGAAGATTCTCTCGGGCGAAGCGGGTCTGGTGGAGGTGGCTAAATATAAAGAAGCGGATTTAGTAGTATTGGCTATCGTGGGAGCGTCTTCTCTCCTTCCTACTTTGGAAGCTATCCGAGCCGGGAAGACAATAGCTTTAGCCAGCAAAGAGGCAATGGTGATGGCCGGGAAACTTATCCGGAGGGAAGCAGAGAGGGCAAAAGTTGATATTCTCCCTATTGATAGTGAACCGAATGCTATTTTCCAATGTTTGAAGGGCGAAGAAAAAAAAGAAGTTAAAAGACTAATTTTAACAGCTTCCGGCGGTCCTTTTTATAATATGGATAAAGAATCATTAGCCTCCGTTACGCCGGAAGAGGCTCTAAACCATCCTGTCTGGAAAATGGGCCGGAAAATTACCGTTGACTCAGCAACCTTGATGAACAAAGGTCTGGAGGTGATTGAGGCCAGCACCTTCTTTGACGTAGATATCTCCCGTATTGAAGTGGTTATTCACCCTCAAGCAAAAGTCCATTCTTTGGTGGAATTTGTGGATGGCTCTATTATGGCCCTTTTGGGGGCAACCGATATGAGAGTACCTATCCAGTATGCTTTGACCTATCCGGAAAGAGTTCCTAATCAACTGTCTGTTTTGGATTTGGTGAAAAGTTCGCCGCTTACTTTCCAGGCTCCGGATACGGATAAGTTTCCTTGTTTGCAATATGCTTATGAAGCCGGCAGGACTGGAGGAACGATGCCGGCGGTTCTCAATGCAGCTAATGAAGTAGCTGTGGAAGCTTTTCTGGGAGGAAAAATAAAATTTCTTGAGATCAGTGAAGTCTCGAGAAAAGTTATGAAGGAACATCGTCCTTTGAATGAACCCACTTTGGATGATATCCTGCAATCTGATGCCTGGGCTCGCCAAGCAGCTAAAATGGTAGTTGAGGAGAATAAAAATCCATGTCTATAATTATGTCCATCATTGCCGTTTCCTTTGCCTTCGGGCTGATAATTTTCGTTCATGAGCTCGGTCATTTTATCATGGCTAAAAGGATGGGAGTTAAAGTAGAGGTGTTTTCCCTGGGTTTCGGGAAAAAGTTGGTTGGATTCAAAAGAGGTGATACAGAGTATTGTATTTCCATATTTCCTTTAGGGGGATATATAAAAATGGCGGGAGAGGAGGCCGGTGAGGGAGAGGAAGCGGAAAAAGGAGTGGAGGAGAGAGAAGTTAAGGAATATGAGTTCTTAGCTAAAACTCCGGGGCAGCGGTCAAAAATATTAGTGGCCGGGGTAGGCATGAACTTTCTTTTAGCTTGTTTCCTGATGATTCTTATCCTGCTTATCGGTATCCGCGTGCCTAACTACTCAAGTCGGATCGGTGGTATCGAGAAGGGTTCACCTGCTGAGGAGATGGGATTGAAGGCAGGTGATAAAATAGTAGCTATTGATACACAGAAGGTTAATGACTGGTATAGCTTAAATAAAATCATAGATAAATCTCCCGCCCTTCCTGAAACCGAGGTCATCGTTCTGAGAAAAGGGAAGAGACTTTCTCTTAAGGGATCATCTCCCGGGAAAAAGGATTGGGGAATTTTCCCGTATATGCCTGCCGAGATCGGTTCGGTAATTCCCGGGTTGCCGGCTTATGAGGCCGGGCTGAAGGCCGGAGACCAAATCTTATCAGTAAATGGTAAGGAAGTGAACCAATGGGTGGATATGGCAAAGGCCCTGAGGAATAACTCGAAGAAAGTACTCGTTCTGAAAATCCAAAGGGGAAAGACATTACTTTCTCTTCCCGTAGAACCGGAGGTCCAGGAGGTAGACGGAAAAAGCTATAGTATCATTGGAATTGAAGCTCCATCTTCCGGTTATCGTCTGGTTCGCTATGGTCTCTGGGAGTCTGTTAAAAGGGGGTTAGGTGCATCCCTGAAAGAGATGTTTATGACTTATAAGGGACTCTGGATGCTTGCTACTCAGCCGGGTAAGTATGGAAAATATCTGGGTGGGCCGATCTTGATTACTCAGATGATAGCTCAGGAGTCAAAGATGGGATATGACCGTTTTTTATCTATGATTGCCAGGTTTAATATTTGGTTGGTAGTTGTAAACTTGCTTCCCATTCCTGTGTTGGACGGTGGGCATTTACTGTTCACCTTGATTGAAAGTATCAGAAAAAAACCTTTAGCCGTTAAGACACAGCAAGTGCTTCAGCAGGTAGGAATGGTAATCATCGTTGCTATAATGGTTGTTGCTTTTGCCAATGATACCATAAGACAGGTCGATAGAGTTAAGGCTCTTCATCAGGAAGGAGTAGGAGCATCAGAGAAGTAACTCTCCCGATTTCTACTACTTCTTCTTTTAGGTTGACTAAGGTTATGTCTGCGTGAGGAAACGGGATTGTCGGCCCGGTTACGTGGAATCTTTGTCCTGCATCTAGAGTACGATTAAGTTTTGATTGGGGGAGCTGACTTGCGGAAACGAAGGGGGACAAGAAAAGTAAAGTTCGGTCAACTATCTGTCGGAGGAAAAGCTCCTGTCTCCGTCCAGTCCATGACCAAGACCGATACCCGGGATGTAAAAGCTACTGTCAGGCAGATCCGGGGATTGGAAAAGGTGGGTTGCCAGGTTATCAGAGTAGCTGTTCCCGATGAGGAAGCCGCACGTTGTCTGGGACGGATTAAGGAAAGAATTAAGATTCCTCTGATAGCTGATATCCATTTCGATTACCGGTTAGCTCTGATTGCTATTGAGGAAGGGGTGGATGGGTTACGTCTTAATCCCGGTAATATCAGGGATAAGAGGAAGATAAAAACAATAATTAAAGCAGTTAAGGCAGCCCAAATTCCGGTAAGGATTGGGATTAATTCCGGTTCCCTGGAGAACCGTTACCGGTCCCGGATTAAAGATTACGACTTACCGCTGGCGATGGTAAAGAGTGCCGGCGATTACATAAAAATCTTTGAGGATTTAGATTTTTATGACCTTATCATTTCTCTGAAAGCCTCTGATGTTCCTGCTACTGTGAAGGCCTACCGGCTGATGGCGGAGAGATGTGATTATCCCTTCCATTTAGGAATAACTGCGGCCGGTCCTTCTTTCCGGGGAGCCATTCGTTCAGCCGTGGGGTTGGGAATTCTTCTCTCAGAAGGTATTGGGGATACTATTCGTGTATCTTTAACCGGAAACCCGCGGGAAGAAGTGAAAGCGGGATACGAAATATTGAAATCTCTGGGACTGTTTCGGGAAGGTCCTACTCTTATCTCTTGTCCTACCTGTGGCCGCTGTACAATAGATTTAGTCAAGATTGTCACTCAAGTTGAACGAAAACTCTCAACCTCTAACCTCCAACCTTCAACTTTTAAAATAGCCGTCATGGGCTGTGTGGTCAATGGTCCCGGCGAAGCCAGAGAGGCAGACATCGGCGTTGCCGGAGGCAAAGGTTTCGGAGTCCTTTTCCGGAAAGGGAAGGTGATAAAAAAGGTGCCGGAAAGCAAGCTGGTGGAGACAATTTTGGAGGAAATTGAAAGTAAAATTAGAGGCACAAAGTGACAGAGGCACAAAGGCACAAAGGAAAAATAGGACCAATACTTATTGCAGTTTTTTAGGTATTTTAACTCTGTGCCTTAGTGCCTCTGTGCCTGTGTGCCTATTTGTAGTAGGCAAATGGCGAATAATCTGCTTGAGATAGTAGAGAAGATAAGAAAACCTCTGGCTTTAGAGCAGAAAACCGGTTATCCTGATCGGGCTGCTGCCGGGGGGCTTGACCGTTATGTCCAGCTCTGGGTGAAGAAAGGGAGAGAAAGTTGTTCTACTCGCTCCGGGAGAGCTGCTCTTAAAGAATTGAACGATACTCTTGCCGGTTACCGTTTCCTGCCGGGAGGAGAAAGGGAGAAGAGAGTTAAAAAAGCTCTCCGGATAGTAGCGGGGTTGGAGAAGGAAGCCCGGGTGGTGGTGCATAGTAGGCCCGAGGATGAAGTTTCTTCCTGCTCCGGGGAGAAATGGCCGGATTGGACAAAGGAATCCGTGCAGTATATGAAAGGAGTGGGACCTAAGCGAGCCAAGGTTTTATCCCGCCTGAACATAGAAACTATTGGCGACTTAATTTACTATTTCCCCCGTCTTTATGAGGACAGAAGTAATCTAAAGCCCATTAACCAAATTCAAATAGGCAAGACGGAGACAATAAAAGGAAAAGTCTTAGCTGCAGGAATAGAAAAACCCCGCCGCCGGTTGGAAATCCTCAAAGTAGCTGTCGGAGATGGAACAGGAATCGTTTACGCTGTCTGGTTTAATCAATCCTATCTCCGGAAATCTTTCCCTGTAGGGACTACCGTCATCTTGAGTGGTAAGGTGGATAGGTTTCGGGAAATTCAGATTGTCAATCCTGCTTACGAAATACTTGCCGGAGACGAAGATGACCTTATCCATACCGGCCGTCTTGTTCCTCTTTATTCTCTGACGGAGAAGCTGAGCCAGAGGAGCTTGCGTTCCTTAATCAAAGATGCTCTTGATAAGTATGCTAACCGGTTGCCTGATATCCTGCCGGAGGCTATCCGGAAGTCCCATTCTTTAATCGACCTTCCCCAGGCTGTTATCCATATCCATTTCCCGGAGAGCGAAGAGGACAATGAAGTTGCCCGTCGTCGTCTGGTCTTTGATGAGTTCTTCTTTCTGCAGTTGGGCTTAGCTCTTAGTAAGCAGAGGAAAGTTCAGGGGAAGGGAATTAAACATAAAGTTCCGGGGAAGCTCTTTGAAGGATTCAGGGAGAGGCTTCCTTTTAAATTAACCTCTGCTCAGGAGAAAGTAATAGAAGAAGTAAAGACTGATATGGAGAAGGAGAAGCCCATGAACCGTCTTCTTCAGGGGGATGTCGGTTCGGGGAAGACGATAGTGGCTGTCTTTGCTCTCCTTACGGCCGTGGAAGGGGGTTTTCAGGCTGCTCTTATGGTACCCACGGAAATTTTAGCGGAACAGCATTTTCTGAATTTACAAAGATGGTTCCTGCATCTGGATGTGAAGGTTACTCTCTTAATCGGGAGCCTCAGTCCCCGGATGAGGAAGGAATCCCTGGAAGAAATAGAATCGGGAGAGTCTAATATAATTGTAGGTACTCATGCTCTTATCCAGGAGAAGATCAAGTTTTCCCGGTTAAGCTTAATAATCATTGATGAACAGCACCGGTTTGGAGTGAGACAACGAGCAGCTTTGAAGGAGAAAGGGTTGGAAACTCCGGATGTCTTGATTATGACGGCTACACCTATTCCCCGCACTTTAGCTCTTACCGTCTATGGGGACCTGGATGTTTCCACCATTGATGAATTGCCTCCCGGAAGAAGGCCGGTAGCTACTTACTGGGTCAGGGAGAAAGACCGCCAGGGAGTTTATAAATTTCTGGAAGAGGAGATTGAAAAGGGACGGCAGGCTTATATCGTTTATCCTTTGATAGAAAAATCGGAGAAGTTAGAGGTGAAGGCAGCTACCGAGATGGCCGGGCATTTTCAAAGGGACATTTTTCCTCATCTGAAAGTAGGATTGCTTCATGGAAGGATGAAGGGGGAGGAGAAAGAAAAAGTAATGCGCTCTTTTAAGGAAGGAAAGATTGACATTCTTGTCTCTACCACGGTTATTGAAGTGGGGATAGATATTCCCAATGCTTCCCTGATGGTTATCGAGGAAGCCGGGCGTTTCGGTCTGGCTCAACTGCACCAGTTGCGGGGGAGAGTAGGGCGGGGAGATTATCAGTCTTACTGTCTGATGATGGGGAGTCCTGCCAGTGAAGAGGGCCGGAAACGACTCCAGGTGATGACTGAGACCAGTGATGGATTTCAGATTGCCGAGGAAGACCTGGAA
>JAADIA010000006.1 GCA_013151555.1 Nitrospirota bacterium
TTTTTCCGGGTCGAGCCCGGCCTTTTTGAACATATCCTTGTTGTAAAATATTCCCAGGGGAATGATCCCTAAAGGAATCCCGTAATATTTGTCGTTATCTTTTACTATATCCCAGGATTTCTTGACATAGTCCGATGTCTTTATTCCTATCTGGGCCAGGTCTTCGTTGGTAAACGACTTGAGATATAACCGGAACATTGGGGGAGCATACGCAGCTACGTCAAATATTTCCGGTGGCTTGCCGACCAGGATGGAACTGCGGATCTTGCCGTAATAGGCTCCTCCCCAGGGCATGACCTGAAAGTTTACCTGGATACCCGGATGAGTATCTATCGTTAAACTTCTGGATCATCTCTCCTGCGACGGCACCCTCCGGACCTGTTTTTCGGCTCCAGTAGTTTACCACTACGGGTTTCTTTGCCGCCATTGCCGTTAAAGCTATACCTGAGATAAGGAATATTATTCCTAAGATAGAAGTTACCCTCAAAAATTTCATTCTTCTTTACCTCCTCCTTGGGTTGGCTTTCGTAAGGGGCTGAATTTTTCCCGGCTCTTTTAGATGCCGGTCTCGTTATGATTTATATCACATTCTAAATATGCTGTCAAAGATAAAGGGTATGGTCTCCATGAGGGGAATATCTGGGTTGAGTGAGGACAGGTGATTGCCGGCAGGGAAATCTCCTAAAAGCGTCTGACCGTAAAGATGAAGATTAGGGGCGTCTGGACGGGTAGTGGATAGTATGATAAACTGAAGCCGGGGTTTTTAGTGTGTCTATCCGTGCCGGAGGCACGGCAAGTTAAATCCGGAGGATGTTATGCACGAATGGGGAATTACTAAATCAATAGTGGAAAGTATTGTCAAGGGAGCACAGAAGCATGATTTGAAGAGAGTGGATAAGGTTCGGTTGTCGATAGGGGAATCTACAGAGCTCACTCCTGAGTCTTTGGAATTCTGTTTTCAGTGTCTGAGCAAAGGGACGGTTGCTGAGAGAGCTACCTTGGAGATAAGGAAAAGCCAGGGAAGAGAAATTACTATTGATTCTCTGGAAGGAGAACGGGAGGGGGACATGCCCGGTGAAGATGTAAATTCTCACGAAGGTGGAACTTTATGAATGTCTTAACCGGCTGAGCAGGTTACACTGCCTGGTCCTTCCCGGTGTTCTGATAACTGTCCGGGCTCTATCTTGTTTTTTTAAGATTTCTCTCTTAAAATCAGCTTAGGAGGGAAAAAGGTTTTTACCCGGTCTGACCGTGTTAGATATCTTGACAGGTATATAAATTATATGGTATACTCACCTCAAGCAGGAAGGGAAAGCATCTACTTTTTGCCTTCCTTCGTTATGTTTTTCACAACCCTGAGAGGATTTCAGAAAAGGGGAGAGGGCAAAGAGTAACTCAGAGTCCCCAAAGGAGGAGCCGTGGCTGAAGAAGATATAAAGAGTTTCCACGATCTTATCACTGAAGTTCATGAAAAAGGACTCTGTGGAAAATGCGGGGGCTGTGTTTCTTTTTGTTCGGCAGGGGATCTGAATGCTCTGGAGATAGGGGATGATGATGCTCCCCGGTTTGTCGATGAGGAAAGGTGTCTGAAATGTGGTATCTGTTACCTCATCTGTCCCCAGATGAAGGCTCTGAATCCTGAGTTGAAAGAAGCCTTTGGCTGGAAGCCTCCGATTGGTTCTTATCGTTCCCTTCACTCGGCCCGGACCACGGACGAGAGGATAAAGAAAGTATGCACTGATGGGGGGGTAGTAACCTCGCTTCTCGCGTATGCCTTGAAGAAAGGGATTATTCAGGGAGCTATCGTTTCCCGGAAGATTGGCCCCTTTGCCCGCCAGCCGGTGATTGTTACCGACCCCGATGAGTTGATAGAAGCTGCCGGCTCTCATTTCGAAGAATCTTCTCACTTGGAGGAGATAGGACGCCAGTATGCTACTTATTCACCGGCCATCCGGGAAGTGAGAAATTTAGGGAAGAGTGATCTGCAAAGGATTGCTTTAGTGGGTACTCCCTGTCAGGTCTATACGGTGAGAAAGATGCAGTATCTCAAGGTGCTCCCGGCGGACACCATTGTCTTGACTATCGGACTTTTTTGTATGGAAAACTTCTCTTTTGATGACCGGGCCCGAAAGAGATTGGAAAAATCGCTGAAGATAAGATTGGATAAGGTAGAAAAGCTAAATATCAAGGATGATGTCATCGCTACTCTGGTCGGAGGCGAGGTTGTCCATCTGCCCTTCGAGGCGGTGGACGAAATTGCCCGCCCGGCCTGTATGGGCTGTCCGGATTTCGCCAATGATTATGCGGATATCTCGGTGGGAGGGTTAGGGTCGCCGGATGGTTATACTACTACCTTGGTCAGAACTGTCTTCGGTGAAAAATTATACAACGGCGCTAAAAGTCAGAACGATATTGAAGAGTTGTCTTTCCGGAGCCATGAAGAAATGAGAATTCATAAGACCAAAGCCATGGCCAGGATTATTGCTTTTGCCAAGAGGAAGAAGGAAAGAGCCAAAAAATATGTAAGCTTGGACTTCAGAAGCGATAAATAATTGTGCCCCCAGCCCGTCAGATACGTCCTCTCTCTTCTTTTTCTCCTTAGGAATGATTATTGAAATAGCGTTTTTTAACCTACCCCTGTGTTAAAACACGCAGACTTAGGAAATTCCCGATAACTTTACCTCTCGAACCCCAGCCTCCCCATTTTTTCTAACGCATTGCTAACACGACAGTTATATCTTTTTGCTCTTTTTTATCCTCATATCTGATATAGCTGGCACGAGAATTGCAGTATAATTAGGACGTAGGGGTGTGGGCGAAAAAGTCTGTCCCTACAGGATTTGAATTTAAGTTAGTTCTGAAAGAAGTGAGGGCTAACTTTAAAGGAATTTCAAAGTTGCTCCTTATCTTAAGTAACCTTTATATGTAGAAAGGAGTAAGACATGAAAAGTCAAGAGCTAATATTGGTTGTAGGTCTTATCCTGACTTCAGGGATAGTGTTGGGGGGCTGCAAAACCGAGGAAGTTGTGGCGCCTACCCTGCCATCTCCAACATCCACTACTACGCCGGTTCCTAAAGCACCCATGTCCGCAGCGGTTTCTCAACTGAAATGTCTGTCCTGTCATGCTGATGTCCATGCCAAGTGGAAGGGAAGTCCTCATGCCAAGACCCAGGCCGATCCGGCCGGTGAGCTGGGCGAAGAACGGGCCGGGCAGACTCCGGAAGAGGTAATCCATGGTGAGGATGCCGAAGACTGTATTGCCTGTCATGCTCCTACCGCGGTATTGGCTAACGGCGGGATGAACGAAGTCCAGGCGTTGGAGTACTTCTTTACCACGGAAGATGGGAAGTTTACCAAGGATACGGTTCCGGTCCATAGCTCCGAGTGGCCTAACGTTGCTTGCATTGTCTGCCATAAGGTGCCCGATAACCACCCGACAACTATACCTACCCGGGCCCTCTTTAATTCTCAGACCGGGAAGTATGCCTCTGTGGACAGCGTCAGCGAACTCTGCGGGCAGTGTCATGGCAACCTGCGCTTCCCTGACACGGACCATCGGACTTATAATGCCTGGACAACCAGTAAGCATGCCAAGACCCAGGCCGATCCGGCCGGTGAGCTGGGAGAAGAACGGGCCGGGCAGACTCCGGAAGAGGTAATCCATGGGGAGGATGCGGAGAATTGTATTGCCTGCCATGCTCCCACAGCGGTATTGGCTAACGGCGGGATGAGCGAAGTCCAGGCGTTGGAGTACTTCTTCACCACGGAAGATGGGAAGTTCACCAAGGATACGGCTCCGGTCCATAGCTCCGAGTGGCCTAACGTTGCTTGCATTGCCTGTCACGACCAGCATAACCCCGGGGAACCTGCATACTTCAACTCTTCGACCAAGAAACATGAACCGATGAAGAATACCAGCGAACTCTGTGGGCAGTGTCATGGCAGCCTGCGCTTCCCTGACACAGATCATCTTAGCTATAATATCCGGACCGGCACCGGCGGCATCGGCGTACCGGATCAGCGGACGATGCCCGGGGCTACCTGTACCGATTGCCACATGTTCGTAAGCAAAGTCGATGACAGCAACTCGGCCACGTTCCATGGCCATACCTGGGCCATTACGGTGCAGGAGGCAGATGGCAAGAGCACAACCTCATGCACCCGTTGCCATGCCGGCAGCAAGGATGCAGCAAAGGCCAAGGCCATTATCAGTGCCTACAAGTCGGGTTTCCAGGCGCTTGATGTCACTGCTCAGAAGAACGTTGCTGCGGCCGCGGAAGCCATGAAAGGCATCCAGGATAAAGTCCTGCAGGCTAAACTTAAGGAAGCCCGGCACAATCTAACTTATGCAGAATCTGACGAGAGCGGTGGTTTTCATAACCATAAGTACCTTATGGCCTTGGTGAAGGATGCCAATGACAAAGCACGAGAGATTCTATCTACCTTAGGGAAATAGGAGCCTAATCTGGATTTATTCACTTCTCAGTGAACAATCTACCTGAAGGGTCGCATGATTAAAACGCTTAGCGTTTTAATTCAATTCTCTATCCCCATATTTCTACTATCTCTTTTGCTTGCATTTTAATAGCCTGAGCTGTTATACGATTCACTATGGAGAGGGAGGATGAATAATAACCGTCTTAGCAAAGCAGGACACTTCTCAGGCTTGTTTCTCATCCTGCTCTTGCTCTTTATGGCCAGAGGTTTTCTGGGTACCCACCCTTTATTGAGTGGTTCCAGCTTCCTCTTCTTCTCTATCTTATACCTGATCGCTACCTTGGTTTCCCGGGAAAATTACTTCCTCTATCCGGTGATGTTCTTCGGGGCGCTTTCTTACTATCTCTTTCTTTATTTCTTTGGGACTTCTCCTGCTGCTTTTCCGGCCTTTTCCCTCCTTCTGGTCTTTGTTCTTCTCCTGGCGGCCTATCTTCTGGAAAGGGGCGATAAGAAAATATATGCTATCCCTTTAGAGAAGGGGATGGCGGTAACGGTTTTAATATTTACGTTCTGGATAGTGAGGGGCGGATATTTTACTTCCTGGAAAACTATCCCGGTAATCACTTTTCTGGGCTATGCTCTCCTTTATTATCTCAGAAATAAATTTTCCCGCAGAAGGGGAGCTCTTTATATCTCTTTATTTTATTTCTCGGCCTTTTATCTTTTCCTCCTCTACGGAATTAAATATATTGCCCCCGGCTACTACGGATTTTTCCTCCTGGCCTTGGCTGCCCTGTGGCTGTTTGCCGGAACTGTTCTTCGCCGCTCAAAGGGAATAGGTCATAGCCTGCCTTTCTATATAATTAGTTTCCTGATAGTTTTTCTTTCTTTCTTCTATTCCGGCCGGGAGCCTTCCCTGCTCCTCGCCTCCTTAGTTATCACTTCCCTTATTTACCGGCTGGCCCTTAACCGGGTAAGAAGCCTGAGTAAGTTGAGGGAGCCGACCTTCTCTGAAAGGGTAGTGGATAAAGTTCTTCTGGCCATTGCTGATTTGCCGGCTTATTTCTGCCTGGGCATATTGATCTATTATAAATTTGCTCTCACTCTGACCAATATGGTGATTGTTCTTATCTATTTCTTGCTCTATTTGGTAGTTGCCCGCGAGAGCAAAATAACCTTCCTCCGGATAAGGAACCATTACCTTTATCTTTCCGGAATCTTTCTCGGCATATTTTATTTCCTGCTTCTTTTCTCCATCCGGCCTCTTGCCGATCTGCAGTTGCGCTTGATGTTCTCTCTGCCTTTATTGTTTGGTATCCTTATTTTTGCCCGTTCGATGGATAAGCGAGGAGAGGTTATCCTGTCCGGTTCCGCCCTCGACCTCGGTTATCTGATGGTATCTGTGGTTTTCATCCTCTCTTTCCTGAGCCGGGATTACTCCCCGGCAAAGGCGGCTATCCTATCAGGGCTTTTTCTCATCACCTATCTTATTTTCATGAAGACATGCCGGAGAGGTGACTTTATTTTTACTCTGACTATTATTGGAAGCTATGGTTATTATAATCTTTTGAGTGGTCTGGGAACGAAGCTGCAGAATTTAGGAGTTTTCTTTCTTCCCCCGGGCTTGGCCTTGATTATAGCCGGGTATTTATTACAACGGCGGGGAATTCCTTTAGCCAAGGTATTCTATATAGCTTCGCTGCTGGTCGCTTTCATTTCCATCTATCTTTCTCGTCATTTTTCGGAAAGATATATTTTATCCCTCTCGGTCTGGGCTTTTTCCTATCTCTTAATAGCTCAGGCGATGGTCAGTAAGAGAAGGAGGGCAGAGATTTGATGACCGTTATAGGAAATATATTTGCTCTCTGGGTCCTCATTCTGCTCATTTATTACAGGGCCGCTACCCTGGCCATTCCGGTCACCCTGATTTTGGGTGTCTGTTATTGTCTCCTTTCCCGTTCTTCCCGGAAAGCTTTCTATCTCTATCCGGGAAGCCTTCTCCTATCCATCGGCTATTTCCTTGTCCTGACTGGAATTCGGGGCTATAGCTCTTATCTTCTTTTTTCTATCCCCTTGATTGGCCTCTTATTCGGTCTGGGAATTTATTTCCAGCGTCGGCAAAAGGAGTTTTCTTCTCCCTTAATGGCAATCGGACACTTGAATGTAATCTTCCTCACCGGGCTTTTGTTCTTTCATCAGTCAACGGTAAATAATACCTTAGTTGTTTTTTCCACTCTCGTCTATGCCCTTATTTACCTGGTCCTAACTAAATTCAGACGCTGCTCTGACTATCTCTTCGGGACAGCCTCTTTCCTCTCGGTAGCCTATTATTTTGTGCTGGCCGGGCCAAGTTTTATTACCCCCGAGAACCATCTCCCGTATTTTACCTTATTCAGCTTGGTCCTGTTTTTACTTGGAGGCCTCGTTCAGAAGAAGAAGGACCTGGCGACTGCCGGTCCCATTTACGTGGCGGCTATCATTGTGCCTCTCCTCTCCGGCGGGATTTCTTTATCCCGGGGGGACCTAAACCCAGCCCGGGCCAGCCTTATCACCGGAGCGATTGTTTATGTAGCTATGTTGATCTTGTTTAAAAAGGAAGTCTTCATTTACCTCTTGACCTTAACCCTGGGTTTGCTCCTCTATAGTTTTCTGGAAGCCTTCCGGAGCAAATTTACCCAGCAATTGGTTGTTTACTTTCTCTACTTCCTGATATTCCTGGGAATCTTCTTTTTTATGCCCTACTTGAGGAGATTGTGGAAGGATAAGCGCCCTCCGATCATTTTAAATATTGTCAACTGGAAAGGGGTCCTCTTCTACTCTATCCCCGTCATGGGATTAGTTATTTTATTCCTGGCCTTTTATTTCTTGAAAATCAGCGGGACTCCCGGGTTTTGCGGTACCTGCCATTACATGAAGCCTTATGTTGAAACTTGGGCCGTTTCCACTCATAAAACGGTCAGATGTGTGGAGTGCCATTATGCGCCCGGGTTTGATTCCGAGGTGAAGGGTAAGATAGCTGGGCTTATTCAGCTGGAAAAATATCTCTCCAATCTTTACGGCGGGAAGCCTCGAGCTGAGATAAGTGATAAATCCTGTCTGCGAAAAGCCTGTCATCGGGGAATGGATTTTAACCGGGTGGCAATATATAAAAAGAACATCAAGTTCAGGCATAATCCCCATATGACCCGCCTGGTGAGAGGGGTGCGACTGAGATGTACCTCCTGCCATAGCCATGTCGTCAAGGGCGAGCATTTCACCGTCTCCGATACCGTATGTTTTGTTTGTCATTTCAAAGGAAGAGGGAATAATGGAGTGGCTCTGGGAAGTTGCTATCTCTGCCACGGTCCGCCAAAGGGTATAGTTGTTCACGAGGGTGAGAAATTCAACCATACGGAATTTCTTGCCGGCAGAAAAAAAGTCCGTTGTGTTGACTGCCACATTCTGGTTACCGAAGGAGACGGTGGCGTTCCTCGGGAAAGATGCCTTTCCTGTCATGAAGAAAGCAAGAAGTATACCGATTATAAGTTTATGCATGAAATCCATGTAACCAAACATAAAGTGGAATGCTTCGAATGTCATACGGAAATAAGACATGGATTGACCAGGATAATAGAAGAACCGGCTCTCAACTGCAACAAATGTCATGGCAAAAGACATTCTGTCCCGGAAAAGATGTACCGGGGAACAAGCGGGAAAGGGTTGCCCGATTCTCCTGCCTCTATGTTCCTGGCCAACGTAGTCTGTGAAGCCTGTCATAAATATAAAACTAAACTGATTGACGTGGGAGATATTACCTACCAGGTGAAAGAGGCCCGGGGACAAGCCTGTGATGATTGCCATGGGAAAGGTTACGGTCAGATAGCCAAAGCCTGGCAGGGGGAAACAAAAAATAGCCTTAAAGAGCTTAAACCACTGCTCCAAGAGGTGCGCCAAAAACTTGATTCTTTAAAGGGAAAAATGGAAGGAACGGAGTTTAGAAAAGTAGAAAAGCTCTTTCAGAGAGCTCAGTCCAACTACGATTTCGTAGTTGCCGATAGGAGCTACGGCGTTCATAACATTAACTATACCACGGCACTCTTAGATAAGGTAAAAGAGGACCTGGAAAAG
>JAADIA010000012.1 GCA_013151555.1 Nitrospirota bacterium
ATAGTCTGGCGCTCAAGACCGACGGTTCGCTGGCCGGGTGGGGCCTTGATTCCTCTGGCCAGACCGATGTGCCCACCGGCACTGGCTTTAACGCCATCGCCGCGGGCGGCGTTCATAGTCTAGCACTCAAGACCGACGGTTCGCTGGCCGGGTGGGGTGATGATACCCATGGCCAGACTGACGTACCTACCAGCACCGACTTTAAAGCCATCGCCGCGGGCTACTATCATAGTCTGGCGCTCAAGACCGACGGTTCGCTAGCCGGGTGGGGCCTTGATTCCTCTGGCCAGACCGATGTGCCCACTGGCACCGACTTTAAAGCCATTGCCGCGGGCGGCTATCATGGTCTGGCGCTCAAGACCGACGGTTCGCTGGTTGGTTGGGGCTATAATGTCTATGGCCAGACCGACGTGCCCACCGGCACTGACTTTACCGCCATTGCCGCGGGCTTATATTATAGTCTGGCGCTCAAGACCGACGGTTCGCTGATCGGTTGGGGCAATAACAATGATGGCCATACCGACGTGCCTACCGGCACCGGCTTTACCGCCATCGCCGCGGGCAGCTATCATAGTCTGGCTCTGACGCCTATCCCCGAACCGGGCAGTTTGCTTCTTCTGGGCACCGGCTTATTAAGTATGGGATCCCTGGTCCGTCGGAAGAAGAGAGGATAAATAGACAAGAGTTCTAAGGAAAAAAAACAAAACCTTTTTTAAAGGACATTAAAGGGGACAATTGTGCCCTTTGTTTTAGCCTTTTTTGTTCTTTTTGTCTTCCCCATTTCAAGGATCAATTTATCTTTTTCTCAATTCGTTTAATAAATTTATCCGCTCCTATCGCCAAGACCTGAAAAGGTAAACCCCCTCTCTCAACATTCCTATTATAGGGTAAATCACCCCTTCATTCTCCAGGCCTCTTCATCTCAAATTTAACGGCAAAATTTTGCCTTCGAGCAATAAAAACCTTGCCAAAAGGGTGAATTTGTCGTAATGTGAGCTTAGGCTACAAAAAATACTCAACATATAACAAATGGACGACACTTATTTATTTGACCAACAACTCAAAGTAATATCGACAGGATTGATTCCTTAACCTTAATCTTGATGAAAAGGAAAATTTGAGTGGAAATCCAAACAGTTGAATGGGAGATAGTAATAGAATGGGTAGACAATTGCCAAGGCTTTTATTATTCATTTTTCTTGCTTATACGGTAGTATTAACGGTTGGCTGCGGGAAGAAAGAGAATATTGATACGGCAAAAAAGTTGGCAACTGCTTTGAAAAGAGAAGGCGTGAATTATGAGAAGATAGAGCGGGTTGATACTCAAAAAATGAAGTATGCTAAAATGGATGAGGCAATAGCGCTAAAAGGAAATAATCTCTGGGTGGTAATATTCCGGATTGAGGATAAGAAGACTTATGAGATTTCCGAAAGAGCCGTGGCACTGCTTGGTAGAGTCAAAGGGTCCACTAAGAAACGTATACCAAACTTGCCGAATAATATTTACTATAAGAAACCTTTTATAATTTTGGTTAGGGAAGAGCCTGAACAAGGCGAGATAAGGCAAGCCCTGGGAAGGATCTTTCCCTAAGAAGAGGGATTGAAGGTTGGGCGCGGAGGATTTTGCATAGCCGCGTCCCTATGAGTAGAAAATGCCATGAAATTAAAAAAAGAACTTAAACTGCTTGATGTCTTCTGTGTAGCCAGTGGGGCGATGATCAGTTCGGGATTGTTTATCCTGCCTGGACTTGCTTACGCTCAAGCAGGTCCGGCGGTTTTTGTGTCTTATCTTTTAGCGGGACTCTTAGCCTTGACGGGAATGTTAAGTCAAGCCGAGCTTGTCTCAGCTATGCCCAAGGCCGGGGGGACCTACTTTCATATTACCCGGAGTATGGGTCCGGCGGTAGGCACCGTGGACGGGCTGATGACCTGGTTTTCTCTCTCTTTGAAGAGTGCCTTTGCCTTAGTGGGTATGGCGGCGTTTACTACTCTCATTATTGATATCAACATCCACATAATTGCCATAGCCTTAAGTATCATCTTTATCATTGTTAATCTTTTTGGGATAAAGGGAGCCGGCAGAATCCAGATAGTTTTGGTATTCGGCTTGTTGGCGATTTTGCTTTTTTATATAGCCCGGGGGTTACCGGCAGTTGAGGTTCAACGTTTTGAACCTTTTGCCTCTAAGGGCTTAACCGCGATTTTTTCTACGGCCGGTTTTGTCTTTATTTCCTACGGAGGTCTGCTGAAAGTTGCCAGCATCGCGGAAGAAGTAAAGGACCCCGGACGGGTCATCCCCCTGGGAATGATTCTTTCCTTTCTCGTGGTAAGTCTTCTTTATATGTTGGTCGTTTTTGTGACTACAGGAGTGCTTGACGCAGCAGAATTTAATCGTTCCCTTACCCCGATTTCCGATGGAGCGGCTGTTTTCATGGGTTCATTTGGCAAGATTGCGCTTGGTATTGCGGCTATTCTGGCTTTTATTTCCACTGCCAACGCCGGGGTTATGGCTGCTTCTCGATATCCCCTGGCCTTAAGCAGGGACCGTTTGTTGCCCGGGTTTCTGGGAGAAATCAATGCCAGGTTCAAGACGCCGCATGTCGCCATCCTGATTACCGGCTTGTTTATGATCGTGGCTCTCTTTTTGAAATTGGATATCCTCATAAAGGCAGCTTCCACCGTTCTCATCCTTACTTACATGTTTTCCTGTCTGTCCATTATCATCCTCAGGGAGAGTCGCCTGCAAAATTATCAACCCCGTTTCCATGCTCCCTTATATCCCTGGATACAGATTATAGGAGTTATCGGCTTTGGGTTCTTATTGCTGGAAATGGGCAAAGAAGTGCTCCTGGCAAGTTCTATCCTCGTTGTCGGCGGGCTCTTTGTCTACTGGTTTTATGGAAGGATAAGGACAAGCAAGGAGTATGCGTTACTTCATATTATTGAAAGAGTCACAGCTAAAGAACTTACCACTCGTTCCCTGGAAACGGAGTTGAAGGAGATCATCAGAGAACGTGATGATATTATCAAAGATAGATTCGACCGGGTAATTGAAGACAGTGTTATTCTGGATATAGATGAAGCCATACCGGTAGAAGCATTCTTTAAACTGGCTACAGAGGCCATGGCGGAGAATCTGAAAGCCCGGCCGGATGTCCTTTTGAAATTATTTCTGGATAGAGAGAAGGACAGCAGCACCGTTTTAAACCCGGGCCTGGCAATCCCTCACATAATTATTGAAGGAGAACATTCCTTCAATGTTTTACTTGCCCGTTGCCGGGGAGGTGTTATCTTCTCCGAATCGGCACCAAAGGTTCACGCTATCTTTATCCTTGTGGGGACAAGAGACGAACGCAACTTCCATCTTCGGGCTCTGGCGGCGATTGCCCAGATTGTCCAGGACCCTCATTTTGAAAAGAAATGGAGAGTAGCGAAAAGCAAAGAAGCCCTGCGCGACATCGTCCTTCTGGGAAAACGCAGGCGGTAATAATGCCCCGCAAGTAAAAAAACTTGACAGGGTTTAACGGCTGTGTTATTATTTGCATAATCGTAACACAGGGGAGATGTTCATGTCGCAGGTGGTTCGTTTCGGGGTCTCGCTGGAGAAGGAGCTGCTGGCCAGATTCGATAATCTTATCGAGGATAAAGATTACCCCAACCGCTCGGAGGCTATCCGGGATTTAATCCGGGAGACCCTGGTTAAGAAGGAATGGACTAAAGGCCGGGAGGTTGCCGGGGCTATTACCCTTGTTTATAATCATCATAAAAGAGAGCTGGTAAATAAACTGATGGATATTCAACATGATTTTCATCAGCTTATTATCTCCACGCAACATATTCATCTCGACCACAGCAATTGCTTGGAAATAGTGGTAGTGAGAGGCAAACCCGGAGAAGTGGAAGGATTATTCCAGAAGATGAGGGCAATGAAAGAAGTGAAACACGGATCCCTAACGATGGCAACAACGGGAAAGAGTATATAGGATGCCATAAAAATTTTGTTGTCCGGTAACACGATTATTCAAAATATAATACCGGGAGAAGTAATTATTAGGGGAATTGTAAAACCGGATACCATCGGAGGTGCTTTATGACCGCGTTGACTTTACCGGAACTGCTGCTTCTCCTGACTGCTTTTGTAGTCGGGATTAAACACGGAGTGGACTGGGACCATATTGCCGCAATTATGGATATTACCAGTACCCAGGCCAGCAAGCGGCGGGGGATTTTCTTGGGTTTTCTGTATGCGGTCGGGCATGCGAGCGTGGTAGCAGCTCTTGCTCTCGGGGTCCTCCTCATCGGGATTTCCCTGCCCAAGAGCACCGATATGCTTATGGAAAAGATCGTAGGCATTACCCTCGTCATCCTTGGCGGATATGTTTTCTATTCCTTATATAGACACAAAGGCAAAGATTTCAGGCTAATGCCGCGCTGGGCGCTTGTGGCTAATGCCATATTGCATGTCTACGACCGGATCGCGGCAAATATTTTCGGGACTCCCAGAAAACACCATCAGGTGCTCAAGAATGGCTATGGTAATACGGCGGCCTATGTTATCGGAACGATTCACGGCATAGGTGCTAACACGCCTACTCAGATATTTCTCTTTGCGCTCGCGCTCGGAGCAGGTGCAGAATCCCATCGGGTGGGAATCTCCGGCAGCAAGGGACTTGGGATATTTATCATCCTCGCCTTCGTCACCGGGCTCGTAGTTACCAATACTATAATGGCCGTCCTGGGGTCATATGGATTTGTGGGGTCATCGAACCGGCATAAACTCTATAGAACCGCTGCTCTTGTAACCGGAGTGTTTAGTCTGGTTGTGGGGCTGGTGTTCGTTGTGGGCGGGGCGGAATACCTTCCCAACCTTCAGGATCTACTTCGGCGATAAAACAGACAATTCAATCAACCGTTATGTCTCTTCCTTCAATAATTTCTCTTATCCGCGAGCGCACTTCCGTTTTGTCTGTATATTTCAGCAGTCCTTCCCAGCGTTTTTTCAGTTCGCCCAGTCTTTGAAAAGGGTCATCCTTAGACATCGTCTCTGTTGCGGCAATGGCAATATTTTTCAAGGTTTCTTCACTGCTTTGTTTATCACCCCGGGCAAGATACTCTGCGGACAACAACCGGCAGGCCTTTTCAATTTTCTCGTCCAGATCCCTTTTCAAAAAACAACCCGGATAAGGATCAAAATCCTCAGGATGAACCTTGGTCATTCCCTCCGTGTCCTTCTGATGTTCAATCTTTGCCCGCTCATAGATAAAACGCCGGATGTCTTCCCTTAACCGCTTCCAGGTGGGATGTGTTTTTGGCGGAGGAAGATGCTTAATAGACAGTTGATTATCCAGAAAGAAAGTAAACCCAAACATTTTCGCATTGATCAAAAAGTCTATATCCTCTCCTCTCGGAACCCAGGGGTCGAAAGGAACGGTAAAAAGATTTTGATGGATAACCATATTCCCGCCAAATACAAAAGGGGTCTCTTTTAACCTTGGTCCGGTTCCAATGAACCGGTCAAATCCCTCATTCATCTTCTCGAGCTGATCCCAATGTTTCATCCAGGGATGAGGGGTTGCTCTGACACGGTAGCCGCCATCCGGCTGAAGGTAATATCCGGCCACGGCGTTAACCGGTCTCCCTTCCTTGCTTCTTCCGATAAACTCTTTTGCTTTCGCCATAAATTTCGGGTCTTCAAACACCTCGTCATCATCGATAAGTATGGCCACTTCCGAGTCCAAGATATGAGGAATAAACATACATAAGTTTCGAACATTGGAATATCCCCGGAGTTCAAGGAGGTTGATATCCTCCTTTTTGTCCTCGCGAATCAACAAGTCATGTATCTGCCGGAGATGAGACGGTCCAAACAATAACGTTTCTATCCCTCTGGCCGCTGAGGCGGATTTAATGATCCCGGCAACTTTCTTTTCGACCCGGGGTTCAATATCTTCTGCATTAGCAACAGCTATGATCACCAATTGAAAATCTTTATCTTCCAGGATGCCGGCACTCTCTATTGCTCTGAGTAATGTGCCTTCGCTGTCCAGAGGAGTAGGATGATCATAGACAGCATCTCCTTCTTTCCAACCGGCCGCACTTTCCCGGGTCCAATACGACGGAATTACCATTGTAACCTTCATGAAGTTCATTTCTCCTTCCGCTTTCCTCGCTATTCCACCTTTTCCCGTCTTAAATGGTAGCATTTCCTGAGCGGCAGGACAAGAAAATTATCATCCGGCCGCTGTTTGTTTATCGACGCTAATCTTCCGGGATTTTAGAAGTTTCCCCGGAGAGTTTTTCCCGGCAGAAAACCAAAAAATACCTTTTCAATTGTCACACTTCGTGGTATCCTACCGCAGAATGTTTCTTTCTCTTTTTTAAGTTAAGCTGCGGTTAGAGAAAATGAGATTACATTATTTACAGCATGTTCCATTTGAAGATTTAGCAAATATCGAGACGTGGGCTAAAAGTAAACTCTATAGAGTTTCCGGAACCTCGCTCTTCAACGATGAGCCGCTTCCCAAAATAAACGATTTTGATTGGTTGATTATTCTGGGAGGACCCATGAACATCTACGAGGAAGGGAAATATCCCTGGCTTGTTAAGGAGAAAGAATTCCTCGAGAAAGCGATTGCCCAAAAGAAAATTATTATGGGAATCTGCCTGGGAGCTCAACTTATCGCTGATGTCCTTGGCGGTTCCGTTTGCAAGAACACTTACAAAGAAATTGGCTGGTTTCCCGTTTCTCTCACCCCGGAAGCAAAAAAGTTATCTATTTTTAACGCTTCCCCGGGAAGTTTTACCGCTTTTCACTGGCATTGTGATACCTTTGATTTACCTCCGGAAGCCATCAGAATAGCCGAAAGTGACGGATGTGCAAACCAGGCCTTTGCATATAACGGCGGACGAGTGATGGGATTACAGTTCCATCTGGAATCGTCCCGGGAAAGTATTAACCGGTTAATTCAGAATTGCGGTGATGAAATTGTCAAGGGGAAATATATCCAGAATCCGGATGAGATATTATCGCAGTGTAGCCAAGGGCAAGAAACAAACAGGATAATGGCTATGTTACTTAATGCTATGGCAAAGGAGTTCGGGTGAAAGTCCAAAATATCCTTATTATCAAATTAGGTTCAATAGGAGATGTCGTTCATACTTTGCCTACGCTCCATTCCCTGCGGAAAAATTTTCCTCAGGCTCATATTGCCTGGGTAATCGAACCGAAATCCCGGGATATCCTGATTAATCATCCGGACTTGAACGAGATAATAACTTTTGAGAGAACGAACTCGACCTGGAGGACGATAGGAGCTTTCTTTCGCCTGGTGAAGAAGCTGAGAAGGAATAAATATGATTGTGTCCTTGAGCTTCAGGGTAACCTGAAAGGCGGTCTCCTCGCCTGGTTAACGGGTTCCTCTTCCCGGCTGGGCTTCGAGGCGGGAAGTTCAAGGGTGGAAAGGTTCAGCACTCTCTTTACCAACATCAAGGTAGAGGAAGGAGATGTTCCCCATATCCTGGAAAGAAACCTTAACTTCGCCCGGAAATTAGGAGTTGAAGATAGAGAAATATCCTTCCCTATGGCTATCGGCAGGGAGGAAAAAGAGTATATAGGTTCGTTTCTTAAGGAGAAAGGTATCTCCGACCGGCAGATAGTTATCCTCCATCCCGGCGTTACCTGGGATACCAAGAGATGGCCCCGGGAAAGGTACGCCCGCTTAGCGGAGGAAATTCAAGGCAGATTTGAAAATGTAGCCGTAGTGCTGACTTACGGACCGGGAGAGAGGTATCTGGCCGAGGACATCAGGAAGCTATCCCGGTCATCTCCGATCGTCTCTCCTCCTACTACCCTGGGTCAACTGATAGCTCTCCTGGAAAGGAGTCAGGTGTTCGTGTCCTCAGACACCGGTCCTCTCCATATAGCTGCGGCTCTGGGTAAGAGAGTAATCGGTCTCTACGGACCGGTTGATTCCCGTCGAAACGGACCCTACGGACGAGGAAATTTTGTCATCAAGAAAGATTTGCCTTGCCAGCCCTGCTGGCAGAAAAAGTGTTCAAGCCGGGCCTGCATGAAGGGAATAGAAGTCTCTGAGGTAAGGGAGAAAGTAGAACTTTTGTTGGAAACTTATAACGCAGAGGAAAAAATAAGAGGCCAAGAGGCCAAGGGTGCAAGTAAAAAACTTTAAAAAAATCCTTGAATCTTCATTGCCAAGGGCGGGGTAGATTTCCCGCCCTGTTCCATTTTTTAAGAGGGTATGAATAAAGTGAACTGGAGATAATAACAAGTGAAATCCCCTGATAGTTTGATAAAACATGCCAACATAATGATGGTAGCCACGGTAGTAATGGGGATCTTTAACTTTCTTTATCAGATTCTTATGAACAGAGGGCTTGGGGCGGAGGATTTTGCCGATTTCTATGCGCTCCTCGGGCTTTTTGTCATTCTTTCCGTGCCCGGTATGACTATTCAGACGGTAGTTACCAAACGGATTTCTCAATTGCGAGCTAAAGATGATTACGCCGGTATGGCCAGGGTATTTTCCGGTTCCCTGAAGAGAATATTTGCCCTGGGAGTTCTCTCTTTTTCTCTCTTCGTTCTGGTCAGCGGTTACCTGAGAGATTTTTTGGATATCGGTTCCCGGCTTCCCGTTATCATTACGGGAGTTGCCCTTCTTTCCTCTCTTTTCGTACCCGTTGGCTACGGGGCTTTACAGGGATTACAGAAATTCACTTCCCTGGGAATCAACCTGATTCTCTCTACTCTGGGCCGGGTGGGTTCGGGCGTCTTCTTAGTCTTTCTGGGGTTTAGGGTCAGTGGAGCCATAGGCAGCTCAATTATCTTTTCTATCCTGGCCTTCGGTGCGGCTATGGTTTCTTTAAGATTTCTCTTCCGGAAGAGTTCTGCTGGAGGAAAGATAGATTTCCTCCAGATGTATAAATACAGCTTTCCTGTTTTCCTGGCTATTTTTCTCCTTTCCCTGCTCTCTTTTGTGGATATTCTCCTGGTTAAGCATTTCTTTAAAGAAGGAGCGGCTGTCTACTCTACTGCTTCCGTCCTTAGTAGAGCTATCATCTATTTTTCCCTGGCTATCTCGATGGTCATGTTTCCCAAGGTTTCTGAAATGGAAGCGAAAGGAGAAAACCCTTCCTGGCTGCTGGGGAAGAGTTTGCTTTATTATACTATCCTCTGCCTGGTAGCTTCCCTTATCTTTTTTTCCTTCCCGGAATTTATTATCCGTATCTTTCGCCGGGAGTATCTGGATACAGCTCCTCAACTTCTCAAAGGATTCGGGTTTGCTCTCACCCCTATTGGTTTGATAGGAATTCTGGTCTATTATAATCTAGCCGTCCATAGAATGAAATTCCTTTATGTCTTGCTGGGAGGAACAGCCTTACATATTGTTCTCCTCAGCATCTTTCATGCTACCTTGCTTCAAGTCGTCCTCGTCCTGGGCCTGAGTGGTACTCTTATCCTGGGGATACTTTTGGCGGTTACGGTAAACATAAAAAAAACTTTGAAACTATAAACAAATATCAGGAAAATCCTTCAACTCCTGCAACTCTTTTTCTAATGGTAAGGGGCTAAAACCCAACCTTGAAGCTTTGCTATTGTCCAGGGATACATCCGGTGGCCTTGGAGCCGCCATAACAATATCTTTTTCCCTGCATGGTGTAAGTTTAGCATTTTCTATTCGGAAAACTCCGGCTACCAGCCTCCCGAAATCGTAGCGTGAGATTCTTTCGTTTCCTCCTAAATGTAAAATATCGGGTGTTTTCCTGAGGGCAAGCAATAAACCGGAAACTGCTGTTTTGGCGCTAATGGGAGTCCGGAACTCATCTGTAAACAGGTGCAGTTCTCGTCCCTTTCTCATTGCTCTGAGCATTGGTTGCAGGAAACTTGTTGAGGTGGTCCCGGAATGACCAAACATTAAAGGCATACGACAAACAACTGTCCGGGGAAATGATTTTCTTATCTTCTCTTCCGCTGATACTTTCTGTTCACCATATACATTTACAGGGCAGACAGGATCCGTCTCCCTGTAGGGTGGGTTCAATCCATCGAAGACCAAATCCGTTGAAACGAATACACAAGGAATGTTTCCGTCTGCACAAAGCCCGGCAATGTTAAAAGACGTATCAACGTTTATCTTGTACGATTCCGTCCGATGAGTTTGACAAAAGTTAGGATTAGCTGCCGCAGCAGCATGAATAACAGCATCGGGACGAACGTCATGGAATAATCGTTTCAAGGCCCTGAAATCTGTTAAATCCACGTTGACTATATTGACGTTTGGGATTGTTGCGGGGGTAGAGAATGCAGTTCCGAATACCTTCCAGGTCTTGGAAGTTACCGTACAGATATTCCACCCGAGAAACCCGCTGGCCCCTGTTACTAATAACCGGTTCATTTATTCTGTTGTCCTCAATGAAGGTAATATCCCGGCGGCTTCTTTATTGCTTGTTACCCGGTGGGCGGACCGTCTCCTTGATTTAAACTCGAAATGTGTTTTCTTGAGCATAGTGTTGAAAAGTTTCCAGGCATCGTCCATTGACAAGCTGACGAGCGGTTCATTGAGAAATGCCTGGAAGGCAAGGTCCTTGTCTTCCGTGAACACTGCTTTAACAAGAGACTCTTGGTTCAACACGTGACGCAGGACGAGCACGTTTACATTTGCCGGCAATGCTCCGCTTGGAACAGGGACTACCCTATCTTTTGAGAATACGGCATTTGTTTCCACCACTGCCCCTGCCGGGATGTTCTGCATCTGACCGAAGTTCGGAAGGTTTACATTAGTTTTGAAAGAGCCCTGTCCGGTTAAGGCAAGCATCTGGTTCAGGTATTCTTCTCCGGACCAGGATAATTCGGGAAACTTTCCTGTTCTCATCATCTGCCGGAAGCGTTTTGAGGCATCACGATAACGCTGCAAACGATAAGAATACGGGGTCAGGCAGAATCCCCAGCGGAAGCAGGAGTCCCGGCTTGTCAGGAACCAGGGGACAAATTCAGCCAAATGCCGGTCTCCGGCAGCTGCCAATACTCCAAACCTCCGGAAGAGCTCATAGGCAACCTGATGATGATCGATGAAAACTCGTTTTTTGGTTTCCACCTCTCGTTTTGTGTATTTCCTGATTACCCGCGGCTTCGTCATATACTCTTGCAGGAGCGCCAGCGAATCTTTCCCCCGGCAGGAGGCTCGGTCAATCCAGGTGAAATGGTTGATGCCAAGCACATTAACTTCTATCTCCCGGCGGGACGGCTCGGGTTCTTTCGTCATAGAGGCATAGACACGTCCCAACATCTTCTGGGTCCCGAATACTTCATGACAGCAGCCGTAAGCCTTGATGTCCGGGAAAACCTCAAACAGAGTGCGGGTACAGATACTCATGGGATTGGTGAAGTTCAGGACCCAGGCTTGAGGGGCGTGTTCCGCAATGGCCCTGGCAATCACCCGGTAGTTACGGATGGCCCGCAGGGCACGGAGGCATCCGCCGGGGCCGACAGAATCTCCCACCGATTGATAAATACCGTACTTTGTTGGCTCTTCAAGATCCACCTTCATTGTTTCAATAGAGCCCGGCTGGATCGAGGCAAACACGAAATCCGCTCCTTTCAGGGCGGTCTTGAGCGAGGCAACGGCCCGATATTTCCATTTTGATACTGCTTGTGGATGGGACTGTATCCAGTTAGCAAACCGGGCATTCAATTCGGCCATCGTTCTGTCAATATCATAGAGGCGCACCTCTCCGCAAAACCCGGGATGCATGAGCAGATCTTTTATCAGCGCATGTGCCCAGCCCCGGCTTCCTCCCCCGATGTAGGCGATGCGGATAGGGACGGGTTTCCCGTTCATATCCACTTTTATAGGTGTGCTATTACTTTTTTTCTCTCTCAACGGCATCCTCATTTTTGCAAACTATAGGCAATGTGATAAATACTTGCCCTTTCCTATAATAGGGGCAGAGTTTAATCTACCCCTGTTCTGTCGAGCACCCTTATCCCCTTGCGGGCACAGGCGGGCACAAGCACCCTTACGGGCACAAGCAAGCTCGACCACTACAATATATAACTATGTTTACAGCATTTTCTTGCAAAAGTTAATTCTCTCTGGTAAGATTCTTTATGTCATTTAAAATAATACTCTTATACCGTGAGCGATGTCAAGTTAGAATAAGAGCAGAACGGTGGGTTTAGTTACAAACGAAGGAGAGGAATAGCCTGTGCTTTTGGGGATGCATGTTTCCATTTCGGGGAAGATATATGAGTCCGTTGACCGGGCCCGGGAAAGAGGATGTCGGACCATGCAGATATTCTCTCGTAATCCTCGTGCCTGGAAGGCAAAAGATTTAAGCCCCATGGAGGTGGAGGAACTGAAGAAGCGGAGGTGCCAGGTGGGTATCAACCCTCTCGTTGTCCATGTTCCTTATCTTATCAATCTGGTCACTCCAGATGAAGAACTTTATCTCCGTTCGCTGGAAGCGTATATCTCGGATGTTAAACGAGCAGAGACTTTAGGAGCAGAATATTTTGTTACCCACATGGGTAATCATAAAGGCAAGGGGGAGGAATGGGGATTGATTCGTTTGGCCAGGGCTCTGGAGACAATCATTGCGGCTGCCCGGCCGGGGTTAATGATTCTCCTGGAAAATACGGCGGGCTCCGGTTCCTCTCTGGGAAGCAGGATGGAGCATTTTAAAAAGGTTATAGAAGCAACGGAGGGAAGCGAGTGCTTAGGATTTTGTCTGGACACCTGTCATGCTTTTGCTGCCGGATATGATGTTTCTACTGAAAGAGGACTGGCAAGGACTCTGCAGGAGGTTGAAGAACTAATCGGGAGAGAACGAGTAAAACTGGTTCATATCAACGATTCTAAAGGAGAGCTCAATTCGCGGGTAGACCGCCATGAAAATATCGGGCAGGGAAAGATTGGCCTTGAGGGAATGCGGGTTATCGTCAATCATTCCCTTTTAAAGAACCTGCCTTTCATCCTGGAAACGCCGATGAAAAATGGAGATGATGACCTGAGAAATATGGCTACCCTGCGTTCCTTAAGGGAATAAGTAATAATCGTCCCTTATTCATTTGCATTAACAAAAGGCTCGTGTTAAGATTGTAGCGACATAAGGAGCGAGATAGTGAAACAAAAAAATTATCCTTTCCGGGCGATAGAATCCAGGTGGCAGAAGTTCTGGGAAGAGGAGAAACTCATGTATATGGATGAGTCTTCTCCGAAGCCCAAGTATTATTGCCTGATGATGTTCCCTTATCCATCAGCGGCCCTTCATGTGGGTCACGGGAGGAACTACATTATCGGGGATGTAGTCGCCCGTTATAAGCTGATGCGGGGATATAATGTCCTGGCTCCCATGGGCTGGGATGCTTTTGGTCTTCCGGCGGAGAATGCGGCTATTCGGGAGAACATCCATCCGGCCGTCTCCACGCGGGAACATATCCGGAAGATGAAGGAACAGTTGAACCAGTGGGGCGTCCTCTACGACTGGAGCCGGGAGCTCGCTACCTGTGAACCGGATTATTATAAATGGACGCAGTGGATATTTTTGAAACTTCATGAAAAAGGGTTGGCCTATAAAAAGTTAGCTCCGGTGAATTGGTGTCCTTCCTGTTCCACTACCCTGGCTAATGAGGAAGTTGTAGATGGTAAATGTGAACGTTGCGATACCCTGGTTGTCCAAAAGGATCTGGAACAATGGTTTTTCAAGATAACTGCTTACGCGGAAAGGCTTCTTCGTGATCTCGAGCTTCTGAAAGATTGGCCGGAGAGAGTAAAAATAATGCAGGCCAACTGGATTGGCCGCAGTGAAGGAGTGGAGATAGATTTTCGCCTGGAAGGTAACGATGAGGTTCTTCCCTGTTTTACTACCCGTCCGGATACTATCTATGGAGTCACCTACATGGTATTGGCTCCTGAACATCCTCTGGTGGAAAGGTTGGCTCCGGAAGAGAAGAAAGAGGAAATACGGCGTTTCGTAGAAAAGAGCAGGAAAGAGAATTTAGCTTCCCGAACACATCTTGAGGAAGAAAAAGAAGGTGTTTTCATCGGAAGTTATGTTATAAATCCGGTTAATGGAGAGAGAATCCCTCTCTGGATTGCCAATTATGCTCTTATGGGATACGGAACAGGAGCGGTGATGGCCGTTCCGGCTCATGACCAGAGAGATTTCGAGTTTGCTAAAAAATATAACCTGCCGGTTAAGATTGTCATTCAGAATCCGGAGAAAACTTTAACTCTTGACTCTCTGGAAGCAGCTTATGTTGAGGAAGGGGTTCAGGTCGGTTCCGGTCCCTTTGATGGTCTGCCCAACCGGGAAGCCATAGAGAAAATCGCCGGATACCTGGAGGAAAAGGGAGTAGGGCGGAAACGAATAACTTATCGTCTCCGGGATTGGCTAATTTCCCGTCAGCGATACTGGGGAGCTCCCATCCCGATTATCTACTGTTCGGATTGCGGGACTGTTCCTGTCCCGGAAGATGATTTACCGGTAAGGCTGCCCGAGAAGGTTGACTTCCGACCCCAGGGGCGTTCTCCTCTGGCGGGAGTCCCCGAATTTGTTGATACTTCCTGTCCCCGTTGTTCCCGTCCCGCTCGCAGGGAGATGGATACCATCGCCCAATGGCTTTGCTCTTGCTGGTATTATCTTCGCTATTTATCCCCCCGGGACGAGGACAGACCTTTCGATACGGACCTGGTGAACCGCTGGCTTCCCGTTGACCAGTATATCGGGGGAGTGGAGCATGCTATCCTGCATCTCCTTTATTCCCGTTTTATTACCAAAGTTCTCTACGATTTAGGATATGTCGGGTTCCAGGAACCGTTCCAGCGCTTATTCACTCAGGGGATGATTGTCAAGGACGGGGCCAAGATGTCCAAGTCTAAAGGGAATGTGGTCAGTCCCGACAAACTGATTGCTAAATATGGAGCGGATACGGTCAGACTTTACACTCTTTTTATCGGTCCCCCGGAGAAGGATGCCGAATGGGACGATAGGGCCGTGGAAGGGGCCTGGAGGTTCTTGAACCGGGTGTGGAGACTAATAGAAGAGTTTAAAGTTCAAAGTTCAAAGTTTAAGGTTGAAGATAAAAATAAAGACAAAAAACTCTCAAACCTTGATTCTCGGCGCTTAACTGATTTGCGGCGGAAGACGCATCAGACTATTAAGAAAGTAACGGAGGACGTCGAGGGGAAGTTTCATTTCAATACGGCTATCGCGGCTATTATGGAACTGGTAAATGAGATGAGTTCCTTAAGTGGCAGCGAGGAGTCCGGGTTGCCGGTGATGAGGGAAGCTCTGGAAACCGTCGTTCTTCTTCTCGCTCCCTTTGTTCCTCACCTGTCCGAGGAGTTGTGGGAGAAATTAGGATATCAAGGGAGCATCTTCCTGCATTCTTGGCCTGGCTATGATGAGGAAGCTCTTAAGATTGAGGAAATGATTGTCGCCGTCCAGGTGAACGGCAAGGTGAGACACCGGATAACTGTTGCTGCCGGGATAAGCGAAGAGGAACTGAAAAAGGAAACTTTAACCAACGACCGGATTAAAGAACTAACCGCCGGCAAGGAAATTAAAAAAGTCATTATCGTGCCGGGAAAGTTGGTAAATATCGTAGTGACGGGATAAAAGCACAAAGTGACAAAGGCATACCGGCACAAAAGGTAGAACCAAAGATTAAGAAGAACTGTTTTTTTTAACTCATTGCCTATGTGCCTGTTTGGCACCAAAGGTGCACTAACTTATGTAAGGGAGATAATTAATGTCCGATGCTTATCAGGAAACGATTCTGAAAAACGGGTTAACGGTGGTTACTTACCAAATGCCTTCTATGGTATCAGCTACGGTGGGACTGTGGTTGAGAGCAGGAGGACGGTTTGAGAACAAGAAAAATAACGGTGTCTCTCATTTCCTGGAACACCTTCTGTTCAAAGGAACTACCAGACGGAGCTATCGCCAGGTCAAAGAGGCTATTGAAGGAGTGGGAGGAAGCCTGAACGGGTTTACAGCCGAGGAAGTTACCTGTTATCTGGCCCAGGTGGTCGGCAAACATCTTCCTCTTACTTTAGATGTCCTTTCCGATATGGTATTGAACCCTCTCCTCAAAGATGAGGATATGGAAAGGGAAAGGATGGTGATCAAGGAAGAGATTAAGATGTATTTAGACCTTCCGGCATCTTTTGTACATGCTCTCTTCAGCGAACTTCTCTGGCCGAATCAACCCCTGGGTTTTATGATTGCGGGAAAAATGGAGGTTATCGAATCTTTAAGCCGGAAAGAAATTCTTGCTTATAAGGAACGTTTATACAATCCCAGTAATCTCGTGGTATCCGTGGCCGGTAAACTTGAGCATGAGAAGGTAGCTAAAGAAACGGAAGGAATTTTTGGGTCTCTTCCCCGCTGTCGCCGTAATCGCTTCACCCCGGTAAGAGAGAAACAATCCCGGCCGGAGATAAAGATAAGAACCAAAGATACCGAGCAAATGCATCTCTGTCTGGGAGGAAGAGCTTTACCTCGCAATCACCCTGATAAATATATATTAGGAGTACTCAACATCATTCTGGGAGGTAACATGAGTTCTCGTCTCTTCAACGAGGTGCGGGAGAAGAGAGGACTGGCTTACGAAATAAGGTCGACCTTATCACCTTTTCACGATACGGGAGCTTTCGTTATCTCTGCCGGGGTGGACAATCGAAAAGTGACGAAAACGATTCAAGTGATTTTGAAGGAGCTGAACAAAGTTAAATCCAAACCGGTCTCCCGGAAGGAGCTTCGCCGGGCCAAAGATTTTGTTACCGGCCAGTTTCTTCTTGCTTTGGAAGATACCTCCAGCTATATGCACTGGTTGGGAGAGAATAAGCTCTGCCTGGGGAAAGTTCCTCCTGTGGAAGAAATATTGGAGAAGGTGAACAAGGTAACTACCGATGACCTTATGAGAATAGCAAACCGGATATTTACCAATGATAATCTGAACTTAGCCCTTATCGGACCCCTTAAAGAGAAGGAAGAAAAGGAAATCAATAAAGTATTTCAGCTTTAGGGCGGCACAAAAATCCCATCCTTGATTATGATCCTGCAATTAGAATAATTGTTTGCCGGACGAGGACGCGCTATATCCTTGCCGTAGATAACGGCTGCAGAGTTATAAAAGAGTCCCTCTGCACTTTGTTCCACAAAACCGAGAACTACATATATGTTTTTCCTTTTATTCGATGGTCAAGAGAAGTTAGACGACTTAAAAATCAATATATTCTTTTGGAGCAAGGTTTAATTCCCTTGTCCATACGAGAGCCTTCCCTTTGCTTAAGCAAAATGGCGCCAAAACATCATAACCTGCTTTTTCAACAACGGCCTTCAAGAAAGGGAACTTCTCTACAACATTCTTTTTCACTTCCAGGTCTTCTACCAATTCGACCTTACCGCTAATTCTAATTTGTTTATTTTCCTTTGCACTGTAGAAACACAGTTCCACCAAGGGATTAGCGGTTAGTTGCTTGAAAAGGTCTTTCGGCTTTCCGGTACTGAACAAAATGCCCTTTTCGTCCGCTTTCACAACCATCATGCCTCTAACCCGGGGCTGTTCGCTATCTTGAGTAGCGAGGAAAAATACCGGATTCTTATTGATAAACTCAAGTATCTCTTTTCTGGTCATTTTCTTCTCCTTCCTGTTTAACATTAACTGCAATGCTTTGACAGCTTTTACCTTATCATTCTCACTTCAGCTTGTCGATGGAAATCGGGGTTTAATCTATGAAAGGGAAGAGGAATCAGCGTCCGGTGCTATTCTTCGTTTACGAAGTTTTGTTTTTCTTTCATGTTCGGTTAAGTATCGTTTCCTGAGGCGAATATTTTTGGGAGTTATCTCAACCAGTTCATCGTCTTCAATGAATTCCAGAGCGAATTCCAGGGTCATCTCTCGGGGAGGAATAAGTTTTATTGCCTCATCAGCTCCTGAGGCACGCATATTGGTAAGTTTTTTTTCCCGGGTAGCGTTAACAACAATATCACGTCCTTTATTGTTAACTCCGGCAATCATCCCTTCATAAACATCATCTCCCGGATTAATAAAAATCTCTCCTCTTTCCTGAAGTCCATACAAAGCATAAGGAACCGCCTTGCCCGAATTCATTGAGATTAAGACCCCGGCCTGACGATGGGTGATTTCACCCTTAAACTTCTGATATTGATAAAAGTTCTGGTACATAATTCCTGTCCCGCGGGTCATCATTAAAAAGTCGCCTCTAAAACCAATTAAACCCCTTGTCGGGATTAAAAAATTCATCCGTATTGTATTGATCGAAGTTACCTGCATATCCTTCATTTCTGCTTTTCTTGCCCCAAGTGCTTCGATGACATTACCCTGATATCCCTGATCAACCTCAACCAGCACTTCTTCAACAGGCTCAAGGAGATCCTCTCCGGTTTTCATTAATATAACCTGAGGAGAAGAAACCTCAATTTCATAGCCTTCTCTCCGCATTGTTTCAATAAGGATGGCAAGATGGAGCTCTCCTCTTCCGGATACCTTGAACCTTTCCGTCCCTTCAAGTTCTTCTATCTTGATTCCTACATTGGTCAAGGCTTCGCGCTTAAGCCTTTCCCGAATATGACGCGAAGTTAAAAACCTGCCGCCGTCCCTTCCGGCAAGAGGACTGGTATTATGCGAAAAAAACATCGAAATAGTCGGCTCATCAATTTTTATTTTCGGCAGAGCTTTCGGATTTTTTGCTGAAGCAAGAGTCTCTCCTACGTTCACATTATCAATTCCTGCAATTGATACAATATCACCGGCTTCTGCACTTTCAACCTCAATCCTTTTCAAACCCTTATATTTTAATATTTTTGTAGCTTTGCCCTGTATTATGGTTCCGTCACTTTTTACCAGAGACATCTGTTCCCCATTCTTTATTTTTCCATGAACAATACGACCGGTTGAAATACGGCCGACATAAGAATCATAATCCAACATAGTTATCAACATTTGAAAAGACTTTGTCGGATCAGCAGCTGGAGGCAGTACCCGGTGAAGTATTGTATCAAGAAGAGGTTTCACATCTTTGCTTTCCTCCTCCAGGTCAAGAGTTGCTGTCCCTTCTTTCCCCGAAGCAAAAACAATGGGAAAATCCAACTGTTCATCAGTTGCATTCAATTCACAAAAAAGATCAAAAGTCATATCAGCGACCTTATGCGGCCGGGCGTTTGGCCTGTCAATCTTATTTACAACCAGAATTGGTTTAAGATGCAGCTCTAAAGATTTTCTGAGAACAAATTTTGTTTGCGGCATGGGACCTTCAAACGCATCTACGAGCAGAAGCACCCCATCTACCATTTTCAGAATTCTTTCCACTTCGCTTCCAAAATCAGCATGGCCAGGAGTATCAACTATATTGAACTGGACTCCTTTATAAGAAAAAGATGCATTTTTTGAAAAAATAGTTATTCCCCGTTCTTTTTCCAGCGGATTTGAATCCATGATTGTAGTCTCGCCATTCTTGAATTCATATGCTCCCGTCTGTTTTAAAAGAGCATCCACAAGCGTTGTTTTCCCATGGTCGACATGGGCGATAATGGCGACATTTCTCATATCTTTTCTACGTTTCTGATTAGGCATACTCGTAATTTCCCTTTCTTCTTTCGTCCGGTTTGCTTCTTTGTAAGATTTATCTTGAGAAGAGATTATAGTTTTTCCCCTTACCATTGTCAAGAGAATTAGTTGTGTGTCCTGATTAGTCCCCGGATTTTTTATCTCCTGCCCATCGCTTTCACAAGACTTGCTTCGGCAACCTTGTAATCATAAAGGGCCTTGATATAGGCTGTCTTTGCATTGGTCAGAGCTACCTCTGCATCTGTAAGCTCTATGGGATTGCCTACCCCGGCTTTATACCTGCCGTTTGCGATATTGAGGTTTTCTTTTGCCTGTTTTACGGTAAGTTCGGCAACGGGAATTCTTTCCTCCGCCTCTTTAAGATTTAGATATGACTCCTGTACTTCAAGGAATATGTTTTGCTTCAATGCTTCCTCATTTGCCTCTAAAACCCGGAGTTTTTGCCTTGCTTCCTCTACTTGGTATTTCGTTGAAAATCCACTGAATAGAGGGAATGATAGGGTTACTCCTAAACTCCAGGCGTGAGTAAGGGGAAACCTTTCTCCCGACCAACTGTAATCCGCATTTCCTGAGAGGGTAGGGTAATAACCTTTTTTGGCAAGTTTCACGGATTCCTCCAAGGCCTTTTTCCGGTAACTGATAGATTGGAAGTCGGGTCTTTGTTTGTATGCTCTCCGTAGAGCCTCTTTGAAGGTTACATCATATTTCTGAAATACCAGGTTATCTTCAATGGCATACGGGGGGGCATCGGGAATACCCATGGTATTATTCAAGTCTGCCTTTGTCGTCCTGAGGGCATTTAACGCAATTAAGAGATTCAGTTTTGCGTTGCTCAAGTCTACCTCTGCCTTTGTTACATCAAACTTCGGTCTCGAGCCGGCTTCATAGAAATTCTTTGCCTGCTTTAAATGCTGCCGGAACTGCGTCACGGTCTCCATGGCAACGTCTCTCTTTCTCCGGGCCTTTAATACCCCGAAGTATGCCTGTTTGACCTTGAAAATTATCTGCTCTGAAGTATTCTCAAAGTCCGAGTGGGATGAATCCATATTTAATCTCCGGGTTTTCATCTGCGTTGCGGTTTTGCCGAAATCATAGATATTCTGCTTGAGAGTGACTCTTCCGGTATATTCGTCAAAGGCCCGGTTGGTAGTTTCTAATGCCGGAGAATACCGGCTGTATCCCGACGACAAACTGATTTGCGGATAATAACCGGCCTTTGCCTGACCTATCCGGCTTTGATTGATACCCACGGTACTCCTGGCAGCGATAATATCCGGATGATTTTTAAGGGCTATCTTTATACATTGCCCGAGATTAAGGGTCTCGCCCTTTTTTATAATTTCCCCGGCACCTGCCGGAGAGGGAATAATGAATACTATTAATAGCAGCATAAAAATCGACCGTTGCATGTTACCTCCCCTAAACTACGTCTTTGATCGTGGCAATCGTTTTATAAAACTTGTGTAGTCAATAAAAATGGAGCCCTTAAGGCGTTTTCTTAATAAACTCTCTCCCGGTCTTCAATAAGAAGATAAGAGGAATTGAGATGACAAAGAGACCTGTTATAAGAAAAAATACATGATTATATGCAAGCATAGCTGCCTGTCTTATAATCCCCCCATCTAAAATTCTCAAGGCCTGGTGATGTGCCGTTACCGGGTCTGCGCCTTTATTGAGCATGGCTCCTGTGAGCATATTTAACCATTTAGAGGTAATATCTCTGAAATTTGTTACATTCCCGCCCAGGATAGCCCGGTAACTGTTTTCCCCGCCTGCCAACTTAGTGGCAACAATGGCGATACCGATACTGCCGAACAACTGACGGACGACACCGTACAGTCCGGTAGCCGCCGTCATTTCAGGTTTTTTAATTGTTGACAGGGATGCAGTAGTCAAAGCTATGAATATCAGGCCGAATCCTACTCCTTGCCAGAACTGGGGAAAGAATAGCCCCCAGAGATTTACATTCAGGGACAGGTGCGAAAACTCCCAGAAAGATATGGCGCTGACAATAAGACCTGTGCCGATTAAAAGTCTGGGTCCGGCTCTGTTATAGAGCTTCCCGGCAAGAGGCATTGTTATGGCCATAGCAATGCTTCTTGGTATGAGAGCTATCCCCGAGCTAAGGGCAGAGTATCCCATGAGTAGCTGTAGGAACATCGGTAAAAGGAAGAGACTGCCGTAAAGGCCTATTCCCAGGATACCGCCTATCAGCGTTCCGGAGGCAAAATTAATATCTTTAAGGATTCGCAAATTTACAGCCGGTTTATCAATGGTCAGTTCTCTCCAGATAAAGAGCAATATCCCGGTCAGGGAGATTAGGGCAAGATATTTGATAAGGTCGGATTCAAACCAGTTGTTCTGTCTTCCCTTCTCGAGCATTATCTGTAAGGTGCCGAGAGCTACTATCAAAAGGCCAAGACCGATAAAATCGATCTTACCTTTTTCTCTTTTGAGATAAGGCGGATCCTGGATAAAACGTCTTACCATTATAATGCTTATAATACCAACAGGAACGTTAATATAAAATATCCATGGCCATGAATAGTGGTTTATTAACCATCCTCCCAGCGTGGGGCCGAAGGCCGGCCCGAGGACAACTCCAAGTCCATATATTCCCATAGCTGTCCCCTGTTCTTCTCTGGGAAATGTCTCTCTGATAATGGCCAGAGAGAGCGGGATGAGGCTGCCGCCGCCTATTCCCTGGATAATCCTGAAGGTTACCAGGGATGACATGTTCCAGGACATTCCGCAAAGTATGGAGCTTATGGTGAAGAGAAATACGCTGAATATATAGAACCGTTTGCGTCCGAAACGGGAACTTAGCAAGGAGGCAAGGGGCATCATAATGACAGTTGAGAGGATGTATCCGGTTATAACCCAGGTTATCTCTTCAATAGATGCGCCCAGATTGCCGCGCATATAGGGTAGGGCCACATTTACAATGCTTGCGTCGAGGACGCTCATAAGAGTGCCTGTCATTACCGCTAAAGTGATAATCCATTTATTTGCCCCTGTTTCTTTCATCCGGCTTTATATCCTTCAGCTTTATGCCTTTCCTGACGGCCGTATCAACATAGGTAGTTACCGACAGCCCGGGCCATAAAGTATATGATAGGTTTGATTCTGAGTCTATAATTATTTTAACCGGGATCCGCTGGACGACTTTGATGAAATTTCCGGTGGCATTTTCGGGCGGAAGCAGGCTGAAGACAGACCCGGTTCCGGGCTGAAAACTGCCTACATGTCCCTTCAGTATTACCCCGGGATAGGCATCTACCTTAATGTCAACCGGTTGACCGGACCGCATGTTGTTTATCTGGGTTTCCTTAAAGTTGGCCACTACCCAGACGTCCCTGGTATCCACTATTGCCAAAAGCGGCTGTCCCGGCTGTACATATTTACCTCTCTCCACATTTTTCATGGCAATCCTCCCGGAAATGGGAGCGACTACCAGAGTCCTTCTTAAATTGATTTTTGCCAGACCGAGAGATGCCTCGGCCTCTTTAATCCTGAAATTCTGGGCCTTTGAACTGTCATTTAAAGGTTGAATTGCTGCCTTGGCCTCGGCAACGGCAGCCTGGGACGCATCTCTATTGGCTTGCGCTACCATCCATTGGGATTCTATATGGTCATACTTGCTTTGTGAAACCACATTTTCTTTAAGCAGTCTTTTAGTGCGTTTCAACTCTTTTGAGGCCAGCATTTTTTCTGCCATAGTGGCTTTAAGAACAGCTTGTGCCCGGGCCAAGGCCTTTTTCTTCTCTTCGATAGAGGCTTCTATGGCATCTCTCTGTGCTATCATGGTCGAGAGGTTTCTTTCCTTTTCCTTGAAAAGATAGAGATAATCGTCACTATAAATTTTCAAAAGCGGTTCCCCTGTCTTGATAAACTGATTGTCATTAACAAAAACCTTTATTACTTTACCCTTAACCTCAGCACTTACAGGAACAATCGTTCCCTTTATATGAGCATCATTAGTACTCACATGGGAAAGAAAATAGAGATATTTTGGGATAAAATAAATACCGGCAAGGATTATTACAACTGCAAGAATTGATCTTAATATCCGCTTTTTTCTATAATGAGAAGAAATTGCTTTTTCTTTATCCATAGTTTATTCCCTGATTTTACTCTTTTTCCTGCCTCATCCTGTCTCTACCACTAAATCCTGAATCGGAATCGGGGGACAGAATCGGGGGACACAATATCTGTTTCTCTTTCTTCTTTCGTCCGGCTTTCTTCTTTTTAAAATTTATCTTGAGAAGAGATTCCGGTTTTTTTATAAAGGCATTATTCCCCGGTGTATTTCTCCGGATAGGGTTTCGAGCCCATTGTCGCAAACCAGAGAATCCTGTTGAACACATCGTCATTACCGGAATCAATTCCGTCAAACTCGGGCTTCATTGATAATTCGGCGTATTTTAAGGTATCGCCTTTTAAAGATTCCAGGTCCGGATTCATTTCATTTAACGCAATTTGATTGGGAACAGACCGGTACGGGGTAAAGTCCGGTTTTTTTGTAAAACAATCGAACATCGGCGTGGCTGTGGCATCAATCTGGTTCATTGGCGGTAAACCTAAAATTTGTTCAATGGTACGCAGCATGGATATCTGGTTGTAATTTGTGTGAATGGTTTTTTTGATCCGGGAATAGGGGCTGATTACGAATCCGGTCGTGCGATAGGCAGAGATGTGATCCCATCCGCTCTGCGAATCGTCCTCCGTGACAAAAATAACCGTATTTTTCCAGAAACGGCTTTTAGAGAGAGCTTCCACAATGCGTCCCAGGGCAAGGTCATTGTCAGCTACAGCCGCCCGTGGCGTGGGGTAGCCGGGGCGCGTTCCAACCGTATGGTCGGAAGGCAGCGCCATGATCATTAATGCCGGTAATGAGTCGCCGGGCATTTTATCATAAGATTTCAGTTCTTTGATAAAACGGTCGGCCCGGATAACATCGGGAATTTTATGATCATAAGCAGGAAAATCCGGGACCAAAATTTTGCGAACCAAATCAATCGTCGTGACATTTCGAAATTTGAAGGCTTTCTTTCCTGAAATAAAATCATTATAAATATCCGTCCAGTTTTTCCATCTCTTTTCATCCCATTTACTATGTTGTGCTTCTCCAAAAATTCGAACGGATTTTCCGTGGGTCAGAGCATTATTCCAGATAAAACCCCACTTCGGATAAACCATAGCATCGTACTGCACATGGTCGTAACTGCGAAACCAGCCGCGAACCTTTTTTTCGATGTAATCGGTGACAAACCCCGAATCTGTCCATTGATGTCCTTCGGACGAAGATTTCCCCGAAACATAATAATTATCCAGCAATAAGGTTTCCCGGGCAATCTTGTGTTGATTCGGCGTTACCCGCTCCCCGAACACACAGATTTTCGGATCGCCGTCTCCTTCTTTCATATCTCCCAAAATCTGGTCGTACGTCCGGTTTTCTTTAATAATGTACAACACGTGTTTAAAGACAGACGGTTCCCCGATTCTTTCCGGAACCGGCACGGGTTTCACATTTTTTCGCGGTATCAATTGCAAAAGTTTGATGCGAAAGGCCAGATTGTTTTTCTTCACCCGTGCGGTGTACGATTGCAATGTCTGTTCATCCGGAACCGGAATGACGGACACAGAAGCCAATTCGCGGTGAGCCGTAAAGTATCCGCCGGTGGAAATTAGCTTCTGATTCTTATCACGTATTTGAAAGGCAGGATTTTTTGTTCCGGGCGGAAGAGTGGCTCTGGCGCCAATAGCTTCAATATTCGCTACATAAAGGGTTGAGCCGTCTTTTGAGAGGGCTACATTTCCCGGATAGGCTTCTGTGGGGATAAATCCGGAAACTACGCTTTCGGCAGCCGTTCCGTTGCCGGAAGCTCGTCTGCCCAACCTGACAACTGCGAGGGCATTGTCCATGCCATTGGCCACGTAAAGGGTCGAGCCGTCGCCTGAAATTGCCAGTCCATTGGGAGAATCTCCCACAAATTTACTCTTCTTACCCAACAGAAGCACCGGGATAGTTTCCGTCACGCGGTCCGTTGCAGTGGAAATGACCGAAACATCATCGCTGTTGCCGTTTGCGGTATAAACAAATTTTCCCTCCGGACTTCTGACAATATCGCTCGGGTGCAGGCCCACTTGAATTTCTCCGAGAACCTTTCCGGTCGCGGGATCCAAAACGGAGACACTCCCATTTGAGACGGCTCCGGTAAGAGAATCCACAACGGCCGGATCCCAGGGAGTTCCGGCCACAAGGTCATCCGTGCGGGGCTGCATACCACCCCAATTAGTTACATAGAGTTTTCCGTTAGCTTTCACAATTCCATAGGGTGCCACACCGACAGTCGTTGTCCAGACCGGCTTATTCCGGTTTTCAAGATTAAGCTTCACCACCTGATTATTTCCGTTCAAGACGACGTAAAGGTCTTTTCCGTCAATGACCAGCTCGTTAGGAATTGCCGTCAAAAAATGTCCGTCCTTTTTCTTTTGACCCCGGAACCGGATGGTTTTATCCTGGAGGAGTTTTGCCTTTCCCCCATCACCCCATTCAACCTGAAATACAACTGAGCTTCTTCGAGTATCATCGGCGCTCCAGAACACGTTTTTTCCGTTTTTCGACCAGGTAATTCCGGAAAGTGTATTTAGGACTTTTCGATATTTCTTATAATTTCCTAATTTGATTTCGGATTCAATTTGATTGGTGCGCGTGTTGATGAAAAACACACCGTACCGCTCTTCCACGGCAAGCGTTTTCCCATCCGGGGAAAGTGCACAATCCAGTGCATGGTTTTCTAACTCCGGATTTCCGAAGGTAATCTGTTTCCCGGCCGGTTCCACCACTTTGTTATAGGGCATGAGAACGGGCAAGATATTGCGCGCCAGCGTTTCCGAATCATAATTTAAGGCTGGCTGATTCTGATTGTGGGAGGTAATTTTTCTTCCTGCAGAAAGAGCATATCCTGAAAACATCGCAATGAACAAAAAAATCACTACAAGTTGAAACCGCTTTATCATCTGAAATTACCTCCGTCTTGGTTTAAACATACCATGAAAACTTTGTGTGAAGAATGATTATTCCTTAAGAATGTAAACCGTAGTATCGGGACCCGTTAGTTGAGAGACGGGATTAAAGATGAGAAAAATATATAAGAAGACTATCTCATCCGTATGCTTATTTTTCAATTTCTTCTATCAATTGCTTGCTTTTAATGGACTTGTATTTATCCTCAATCTTCTGCTGTAATTTGCCGTTCCTTGTGGCAGTGCAGTCGGATACAAGGATACACTCATAGCCGGCAGATATCAGAGTAGCCATAGTTTCTGCAACGCAGTGATCAGTAGTGAAACCAACAAAATATATTCTCTCAATTTTATTTTCTCTAAGTATCTCCTGGAGGTTGCTGCCCTTAGTATTATCAAAGCCATATCTTCCTTTTACTTCAATATCGGATTCAGCGAATATCCCTTCAGTATACTCCACTTTCCATGTATTTGCAGTAAATTGACCGAAAAGCTTGGGAAGGAACGGTATCTTTTTATATCTTTCCTTATCGCTTTTATCCAAGATGAATGGCGATTGAATGACGGTAATACCATTCTTTCTGGCTATTTCCAATAAATGCTTTGTGTGCCCATATACCTTCTTTGCTTCATATTCTTTTTTGATTAGTTTGTGAAAAAAACTTTTTTCCGTCCACGTCTTTTGAAACTCTATAACAAGGATAGCTGTTTTTGGTTTGGTTGTCATTTGTTTATTTTGCTTCCCCCCAGTGGGGATAACGCCCAAACTCATTGGCTGGGCTGATGCCATAATATCATCCCACTTAAACGAATACTGTACGCACAAGGATGTACCCAAAGGGCAACAGGCGCGCATATTTATATTAACTATCTCTTACAAGGATGCCTATGCGGTATAATGCTATAAGACAATTTTACTGCGGTGTGGACTTGCATGCAAGAAGTATTTATATCTGTTAGGTAACCTACAACCAATATACCGGGTAATGTCTCTTGGGGTTAGTCGACATATTATTTACCAACAATGCGACAAATAACATTATTATGGCACCCAGGAGAACCGGAGAGAGAACATATGTATAGCCGAGGGAATGAATCTTGTCCCCACCTATGATGGCAATCAAGGCCGTAGCTCCCCCGGGAGGATGTAAAGTGCGAGTAAAGTGCATCGCCGCGATGGCTAACGATACTGCCGCTGGGGCAGCCAGAATGGTATTGTTTCCAAGCAGCACGAACGCGGTGACTCCAACTATTGCAGAGACCAGATGCCCGCCGACAAGATTTCTGGGTTGAGAGAATTCGGCCATGGGCGCTCCGTAGACAAGAACGGCGGATGCCCCGAAAGAGCCGATCAGGAATAAGTTCTCTACTGATGTGAGTGCCAGGCCCCGACCAATGATTAACACAAGAAAGATACCAAGAAAGGCCCCGATCCAGGACCATATAATCTTGCTTACCGGCTTTCTCGGAGGACATGTGCCGGTCGCTCTCATTCGTTGAAAATAGTTTTTCATATGTCTCCTGTTCCTATTCATAACGTCAAAAACCAGTGACTGGATCCGGCGCAGGCGGCGGAGTATCATCCCATTCAAACGAACGCTTTACGCGCAGGGGCGTACCCAACGGTTACAAGCACCCAAAACGGGCACAGGTTCACATATTTTATTAACCTTTTTTGGCTCAGGGGGCTTTTTTGTTCTTGACAGCGGGGGTGTTGTAGGTGTTCGGCGATTTCTGCCGGTTAAAACGAAAAAAACAGGGCCGTGGTGTGCCTGCTTTCTCTGGATTAATATTTCTTTTTTCTTCTTCTAATCCTTGTGCTGACAAGACCAGCTAAACCAGCACCGAAGAGGAGCATAGAGGCCGGTTCTGGTACGGGCGAAGTCTGAAAACCGGTAACGTTCAGGTTGATCGTGTCGTTGGCCCAGTTATAGAGAGTGAAATCTCCGCTTTGTTCGCTCGTCTCATGATAATTGAACTTCAGAGATCCTGATAATATTCCTTGAGCATCTTGAAGGAACAGGTGTGTATAGTTGCTATAAATATCAAGGCTTAACATTCCACCCAGATAATTGGTGTCTGTAAAATAACGGCCATTCTTGTAGTCATAATTATTGAACCCCGTTCCTATCCCGTGGTCAGCGGATGGATAATAGTTGTTGATATCGGCAAGCGGAATATCGGATGTCAAGCTCACTATTGACGAGTAGTCAATTATCATTCCGTACACATTCACATCGACAAGGGTAACTATGCCATTCCCCTTCGTCTCAAGCGAGGGTTGCAGACTGTTGTCATAGCTTCCTAAAATGTTGAAACTGTCACCAGCCGAGAATAGGGTGTGGTTGCCGGTTTTATCCTGGAGTGTTTCATCGTATGTTCCCCCGATAGTGAAATTGATGATGGTTGCGTCTGCGGTTGCATGCATTCCAACCATTGCTATAATTGCACCGACCGCACAAATTAGACCTGCTGGAAAAATTTTCATTTTAATTCCTCCCTTTTCTGTTACCCCTGGCAGTGTATTCTTGCCACCGCCGAACGATTCCCATCAGTCGCGCGGTTTTTAGCAACGGCTGAATTAAGCTTGTGAAGCCGGTTTTTCTCTTCTGATTTCTCTAATAAAGATTCTTATATATCTCACACTCGACAATATTAACCCCAAACCAATACCTATGTACAAAATCGCTAAATATTGTTTCGGAATTGCTGAATGGCGCAACACTATTCCCAGCGTAATCATGACAGCAATAATTAGATAACTCTTCCAGGTAATAAAGGCGAACAAGCCCCTCTTCTCATTCATTAGAAGGATTCTTTTAGAATTTTTATCTGTTATCTTTAAAAATCCAAAATGGTGAGTCAATAACGCTAATATTACTCCCGCACTCGCAAATAAATAAATGTTTAAATTTGAAGCTGTTGAGAGCCATGAAAAGGCTAAAAATAAAAGTATTATGCCAACAAATATCCAAACAATACCTGCAAGAAATAGCAGAAAATTATTCGACATCCGCTTTGGATTTTTCTTATCTTTCTTATCATCCCGGGTAAATTCCATCTGCTTCCCAATTAATATGATACCTACATTGCAATTATGCGTCAAGCACTTTATTGCCTTAATTTTATTGAATTTCTACCTACCTAACGATCAAACTCCCCGAGGTTAGATGCAGCGCTTTGATACAATTTTTTGTCAAGGTCAATAAATTAACTCCATTGATATTGCTTTGAGTCATTTGTCAAATTAATAAGTGTCTGTCCCTCTTTTCCCCTTATTGGTGGGGTTGGAGTTTTTTGGGATAGTTAGTCAAAACCTGAGGCCCTTCCTCGCCGATTACCACGGTGTCTTCCTCTCGCACCCCCCAGGGACCGGTATATAGCCCGCAGTTGCCGATAGCGATTACAACACCTGCCTTCAATGGCGCCGGCGCTTTTTCCCCGTGGAAAAACGCATGCCCGGCCGGAAGCGGAGCCTCCTCAAACTCAATTCCAATCCCATGGATAGGAGGGCCAAAAATATGTTCCTTATGCCCTGCTGCCGCGAATACTCCGTGCATAGATTGCTCTAACTCTGTTACCGTAGCACCGGCCTTAGCTTTGTTGGTGGCGTTTTCCAGGCCCCTAATGTACAATTCATGGGCATCTTTCTGCTTCCCGCTGGCCTGGCCGATACAGACGGTACGACAAATATCAGCCGCGTAGCCATTAACCACGGGGTGAATATCAATCAATACCAGGTCACTACTTTGAATGTTTTTAGTGGTGGGCACCCCATGTGCCAAGTTAGTACGTATCCCTGAGGCCACATATGTTCTGTAGAAGTCTTCTGCCCCAGCCTGTCTCATAGCATACTCAGCCTCTGCGGCCAATTGAATTTCAGTTATTCCCGGCCTGAGTGCTTCCACCGCCGCTTTCATCCCGGCGTCAGCCGTCTTCGCCGCTGTGCGCAGCTGTTCTATCTCTCCTTTGTCCTTCACCAAGCGCAACTCAGACATCAACGGAGTGCAGTCTTTGGAAATGACGGCTTTGGGTTTGGCGTGCGGATGGATGAGCATTCCCATTCGGGGCTGGGGCAGGAAGGCGTATTCAAGGCCCATAACCCCATGCTGTATGCCGAACTTTTCGAAGAAATGGGCGATTGAATGAATCATGCCCACCTCGTCTTCAAAACCCATGACATGGTCAAACGTGGCGGCAGACTTGACGTCGTCCACATCGGTATTGGGCACGCCAATGGCCACCTGCGCATCTTTTGTCACCATGGCATAGGCGCACAGGCGTCCATCTCCAGTCAGGTAGAACATGTTAGCTGGTTTGGTGAGAATGACGAGATCCAGTTCATACCTTGCCATGAGCTCACAAGCTTTCTTGATTCTTTCTCTGTAGATCGACATCTTAATCTCCTTTTGAGTCTATTTCTTCTTTCTCAAATTTATCCTTTGATGCCCCGCATGTGGGGCATACCCAATCATCAGGCAAATCCTCAAACTTTGTTCCAGGTTCTATTCCTGCATCATGATCACCTTTTTCAGACTCATAAACGTAACCGCATATGCCAACATATTTATCCATCTTGGTCCCTCCCCTTTTTTATTATAGTGACGCCTAAGCTCAGCGAAGGCGGTAGCCGTTCGCTCTAGTGCTTAGTTATGTGTTTGTCAATGACCCTGTTCTTATTGGTGTGGCGTGTTAGGAGCTTTTTCGGTACAGTCCGGGTACATAGGTGACACATTGTTCTGGGTACATGGGTGACACTTTCTCACAGTTCTGGATCTTGTAGGCACCCGTTTGATT
>JAADIA010000072.1 GCA_013151555.1 Nitrospirota bacterium
GGGGAGTCCTGCCAGTGAAGAGGGCCGGAAACGACTCCAGGTGATGACTGAGACCAGTGATGGATTTCAGATTGCCGAGGAAGACCTGGAATTGCGCGGCCCGGGAGAATTTTTCGGAACCAGGCAATCGGGTATGCCCGAGCTGCGTTTAGGGAATATCGTTTCCGATATGAAACTGATGGAATTAGCTCGTCAGGAAGCTTTTTCTTTGATCAAAAAAGATCCTTCCCTTCAAAGGCCGGAACACCGTCTTATAAAAGAATGTCTCCGGGATAGGTTTGAAGGAAAATTGGAGCTTTTCTCTATAGGTTAAAAAAAAGGGGACAGGCTACTTTTAGAAGGCAAAAAAAGTAGCCTGTCCCCTTTTTCTCAGGCAGGTTATGGATTTCTTTTGAATAAGAAATGGCAGCCGCAAGCTTTCAGCCTGTACAGGCTGACTGAAGCTTGCGACTACCGATGAGGATGTTGCTCGTTACGGTTTTAGACTACGAATCTTTTCCGGGCATAACCGATGAGACTTAGGAGACCGCTTCCTAAGAGCAGCAGGGTGCCGGGTTCGGGGACTACGGCTTCCAGGGCGTTTATTTCTTCAGTCCCGACGCGGAAGTCAGCTCCAACGGCATGGGGGGTATTCCATGCTTCGCCGCCGTGGGTCAGGAATACAGCGGGAGTACCGCGAGTCCATACCCAGACTTCGCCACCGTCATACTGGCCGGCAGCCTTGATGCTGAACATGATGCTGTCACCGGGAGCAAAGTAGTCGTCGCCTTCCTGGTCGAAGACCATCATGGCATCAAGGTCCGTCAGTTGTTCGTCTAATTCGATGGCGCCGGCAATTTGAGCTGTGCTGATGTAAGGGACGCTAGTGTGAAGTCCGGAATTGTAGTAAAACACGGAAACTTTGCCCCCTCCCGGAACTGCCGGGTCACCGGACAAAGAGAACATGTTGGCATCATCGCCTGACCCCGGACCACCGGTATCTGAGGGACGAACCTCCGGTCCCCAGATTTCCAGTCCGTCTACGTCTTCGGGCGGAGCCTTAGAGTTGATAGTCGGGGGCGGAGCCCAGGTGCCGGTTGTATCTTTCCCGGCGTGCTGATAATAGATGTTTCCGTCGGCCTGGAATGATGTTAACAGCGGAACCTTATCGTTTACGACGTCCCAGTAGTAGGCATCCCGAATGTTGGCCAGGGCGTCTACTTGGTCGCTCTCTGTTGGGCGTTCGTAGTTGCCGCCGCTACCGCTGTAATCGAAGGTGTCCCAAGCATTGCCTGTTCCGTCCCAGGCAATATTCTGCAGGGGGTTGAGAACTCCGGCCCAGGTCTTGTCGGGATTGTTGGAGTACTCTTTTCCGGAAACGAGCTTGGGGTTAGGCACGGAATTGGGAGCATAAACGGATGGTGGGTTTGGAGGAGCCTGGGGATCGGCGCTCGCTTCCTCTGTCCATAGCAGACTTAATGCTACAGCTACAGCAAGAACGGAAATTATCATAACCTTTCGCATATATGTCACCTCCTCTCCTGCGAGGGCAGTATAGCCCTCGGTTTTATTAATTTATATTAAAGAGCCGGGGTTAATACTGCTATTAGCTATCCTCCTTTCCTTAACATTTTTGGCTCTGGATTTTAGAAAAACAAAAAGCCGAACCTTTAAAGTTAAGTTAACTTAACTTTGGTCCGGCTACTCCGGCGATTACTGGCTGATAGAAAGTGAAAATCCATCCGACCTTCTCAACTTTGATTCTATCTCTTCTACTACTAAACTTTTACCAGGGTGAAACAGGCAAAATTAGAGTTCTTGAGAGGAATTAAGATGATAATCGCCAAGATTATTCAGAACTTAGAGGACACAAACATCCTTGCTTTTTAAGACAGCATATTTCGTGCCAGATTTTTGTAAAGGCGCAAAAAAATAATCGTTGTAATCTAACCCTTTGTCATACGTATAGTTACAAGAAAAAAATTTCCCCCAACGGGATCGGGTTTGCCAAAGCAGAATTAAGTAGATGTTTAAATAAAAAAACACTTTTTTTTCGCCAGGAGATTATTTAATAGTAAATCGTGTTCTGATAAGGATTTATGCATGTTCATTATTTTCAACATTTTTTGAAGGGAGGACAGTCTAAATTCAACATTCGGGGGGGAGATATGAAGTTTTTCTTATTGCCTTACTCGGGGGGCTATGTTAGAATAAAACAACTCTCAAGATATCCTATTTGAAAGCTCAGGATGTCTGATTGGACGAGTTAAAAGGCGGGTTACGGGTTTATATATAATACTATCTCAGGAGATGAGCATGGCAGAGATTTTACCTTTTAGGGGCATAAGATATGATGAGGGAAGAGGAGATGCGCTGGAGAGAGTTATTGCTCCTCCTTATGATGTTATCTCTCCTCAAGATAGAGACAGGTTTTATGGGGAAAGTGATTATAATGTCATTCGTCTTATTTTGGGAAAGGAGTTCCCGGAAGATGATGAAAGGAATAATAAATATAGCCGGGCCGCTGATTTTTTTCAAGAGTGGTTGAAGAAAGGAGTGTTGAAAGAAGATGAGGAGCCGGCTATCTATGTTTATGAACAGGAGTATTTTCATAAAGGAAAAAAGAAATCTCGCCGGGGGTTCCTTGCACTTTTAAAGTTAGAGGATTTTGGCAGCGGGGGTATTTTCCCTCATGAGGAGACGCTTTCTCAACCTAAAAAGGACCGTCTGAATCTCCTTCGGGTCTGCTGGGCGAACCTGGGTCCGATATTTACTCTTTATTCTGATCCTAATCGGATTGTGGAGGGACTGCTCGGAGAAGAAAAAGAGACCCTTATAGATGTGGAGGATACCAAGGGGGAAAGGCATAAGATTAAAGCTATTACTTCGAGTGAGAAAATAGAGGGACTAAAACAGTTCTTGAAAAATAAAGAGATTTATCTTGCTGATGGCCATCACCGTTATGAGACTGCTTTGAATTTCCGGAATGAGATGCGCCAAAAATCTTCCTCTTATACGGGAGGCGAAGCTTATAATTATCTTATGACCTATTTTACTAACATGGATGATGAGGGGCTTCTTATTCTTCCCGCTCATCGCTTAATTTCTAAGCTGAAAGACTTGAATATAGATGAGCTGATTAAAAAACTAAGTCCTTGCTTTGAGATAACTCTTTTGGGTCCGGGGGAGGATGAACTCCGGAAGTTGCTTTCTTCTCTGGAGAAGAGAAATGAGGGGGAACACTTGTTCGGGATGTATGGAGCGGGCAGGCTTTATCTTTTGAGGTTGAGGGATGAAGCTATTCTCCATAAGTTGATGGGAGGAGATAAATCCTGGGATTGGAAAAAGTTGGATGTAACTATTCTTCATCAAATTATTCTTAATGGCGGTCTATCGGGAGGAAAGCGGTTGGATGAAGGAAAGGTGGATTATCTTACCGATGCTGAGGAAGCTTTTCGATTGGTCGGAAGAGGAAAATATCAATTAGCTTTCTTCCTCAATCCTCCCAAAGTAAGTCAGATGAGAGATATTGCCCGGGTAGGGGAGAAGATGCCCGGGAAAGCCACTTATTTCTATCCCAAACTCCTTACCGGTTTGTTGATGCGAAAGATGTAGTTACTGCAATAAATCAAATAATAACCAATAGACCAAATCCCAATAACCAAATAATGACCAATGACTGAAATACCAATAACCAAACGCTAAGAGACTTTCCGGGTTTGATTATTGGTATTTGGAATTTATTTGGTGTTTGGAATTTGGTTGTTTGATAGTTGGTGATTGGTGTTTTACCAAAGGAATAAACAATTTTGACTGATTCCAGGAAGTTAGTGGTTAGCTTCTCCAGTTGTAATTTTCTTTTTTCCTTTACTTCCTGGATGGTTTTCTATTACCTTCCCCTTTACCTCAAGAACCTGGGGTTGCCGGATGAGAGGATTGGTATCCTCATTGGGGTCTTTTCTCTAACCACTCTCTTTCTGGTAGCTTTCTTTGGTCTTCTCAGCGATAAGTTTTCTCCCCGGAGACTCCTTCAACTGGGAGTTGTCTTGTTTCTGGTTTGTCTATCCGGGCTCTATTTTCTACCGGCCTTTATTAATATCTTTATCCTGCTGATTATTGGCGGAAGCGGTTCGACTCTTTATTTGGTTTCCCTTTATTCGCTTTATTACAAACATCTGAAGTTGAAACGGAGAGGAAAAAGCATTGGCATGTTTTTTCTCTCTGCCCATTTTGGTTTTGGATTGGGTCCGCTTTTAGGAGGGTTTATATCCCGTTATGGAAGCGGGGCGGTTATCTTTGCTGTAGGGGCAGGTATTATGTTTCTCCTTTTCCTTATTACTTTCGCTCTTCCAGATACGGCTCCTCTCCGGTTTAGCCTTGCCAAATATAAAAACGATCTTAAAAGAAAAGAAGTTTTTCTTCTGGTTCTGATAGTTTTTATAATGGGAATTCATTTTGGAGCGGAAAGAGTTACGAACTCTTTATTTATGAGAGAAGATATCGGTCTTACCATCTGGCAGATTGGACAAATATTTTTCTTCCTGGGCATCTGGCTGGGAATATTTAGTCTCATCAGCGGACATCTCTTTGATAGGAATAAAGGGACGATAGTTCTTCTTTCCCTGGGGCTTTTCCTTTCCGGGGGGTTTCAGATTTTGACATCCCTGGCTGATTCCTATCTATCTATGTTGCTTATCAGATTGGCTCATACCGTAGGTGATGCTTTTATAATTCTTTCTCTGGGATTACTTGTTTCTTTCCTTTTTCCCCACAAGAGGATGGGGGGGAATTTCGGCTTCTTAGTGACAGTGCGAACGGGAGGAATGTTTTTAGGAGCGCTGATTAGCGGTATCCTCAATGGAAACTTTGGATATAAGCCATCCTTCATTTTCAGTGGTCTCTTAGTGGTTTTCCTCTCTCTCTATCTCTTTCCCCGGAGGAGAATTTTCGACCGGGTATTGTCCGGTTGAGACGAGAAAGATTTTTTCTGAGAAGGATTTTTCCTTGCCTTATGGTTTCGAGAGGTATAAAATATAGAGCAGTTAATAATGGTAATGAGTGGAGAAGGGAAAACATCTGAGATGAATGGAAAGATAGATATCGGATTAGATATAGGTTCGGTTAGCTTAAATACTGTTCTTATCAACGAGGAAGAACAGATTCTTGAGGACCATTATACCCGAATGAAAGGGCAACCGGTTCAAACTGTTCTCAAGGTTCTGGGTGAGGTCCTCAAACGCTATCCTCAAGAGAGAATTGGCCGGGTGGCGGTTACCGGTTCGGGAGGAAAGTTGATAGGTGACCTAATCGGAGCCGAATTCGTAAATGAGATTGTCTCACAAGCCAGAGCCGTGGAGCATCTTTATCCTCAAGTACGGACAATAATTGATATGGGAGGGGAGGATTCCAAACTAATTATTCTTAACTCCGGGGGTTCGGGAAAGCTTATTATTGAAGATTTTTCTATGAATACCATCTGTGCGGCGGGGACGGGGTCATTTCTGGACCAGCAAGCAACCCGTTTGGGTCTCTCTATTAATGAAGAATTTGGGACCTTGGCTCTCAAGTCCAAGAATCCTCCTCGCATCGCTGGACGTTGTAGCGTCTTTGCGAAAACTGATATGATTCATCTCCAGCAAGAAGCTGCTCCTGATTATGATATAGTTGCCGGACTTTGTTATGCTCTGGCCAGAAATTTCAAGAGTAGTATTGGTAAAGGAAAGGAGTTTAAAAAACCGGTTATTTTTCAGGGTGGGGTGGCTGCTAACAAGGGCATGGTTAAAGCTTTTCAGGATATTCTGGAGACGAAAGAGGGAGAGTTGATTATCCCCAGGTATTATGCTTCCATGGGGGCTATTGGAGCCGTCTTAATTGTTCGAGTGAAGAGTAAAGCGGAGGGTTTTCGGGGATTGGAAGGGTTGGAAAACTATCTTAAAACTCACAAGGATACCCATGAGGGGTTAGCTCCTTTATTACCCGTTACTCACCATCCGGCTCCCGGCACTCAAGCCCCTTCACTTGATTCCCATAACTCATGTTTACCAGCCGGCACTTTGGAGGAATCTGTTGATTGCTATTTAGGTATTGATGTCGGTTCCATCAGTACTAATGTAGTAGCTATAGATGAGGAAGGAAGAGTGCTTGCCAGGAGTTACTTGATGACTGCGGGGAGACCTTTGGAAGCAGTGCGTCAAGGTATAAAGGAGATTAGAAAGGGGCGGGGAGATTGCTTCCGGGTGATCGGGGTGGGTACTACCGGCTCCGGGCGTTATTTAATTGGGAATTTCGTGGGAGCGGATATTGTTAAAAATGAGATAACTGCTCAAGCTACGGCTGCGGCAGCTATAGATCCGGCGGTAGATACCATCTTTGAAATTGGAGGACAGGATTCGAAATATATCGGTTTGGAGGGAGGAGCTGTAGTCGATTTCGAAATGAACAAGGTGTGCGCTGCCGGGACTGGTTCCTTCCTGGAAGAACAGGCAGAGAAATTGGAAATAAATATAAAGGAAGAATTTGGCAATTTGGCTCTTCAGGCAGAATGTCCTGTTCGCCTGGGAGAAAGATGCACTGTTTTTATGGAAACCAACCTTGTCTCTCATCAGCAGAAAGGGACGGGGGGGAAAGATTTGGTTGCCGGGCTTTCATATTCAATCGTGGATAATTATTTGAACAGGGTGGTGGGGAATAAGAAAATTGGAAATAATATATTTTTCCAGGGAGCCGTAGCTCTAAACCAGGGGGTGGTAGCTGCTTTTGAAAAGGTGCTTGGCAAAAAGATAACTGTGCCTCCCAATAATGATGTCACCGGTGCCATTGGGGTAGCTTTATGTGCCCGGGAAAGCCAAAGAGTTAAAAGTTTAGAGTCAAAAGTTGAAAGTAAAAGCAAGTTTAAGGGTTTTGAAGCTGTTTCTGAGGCAAAGTATGAACTTCGTTCTTTCGAATGTCCTGACTGTCCCAATCATTGTGAGATCAGAGAAGTAAGGGTAGAGAATGAGCAGTCTCTTTTCTATGGAAGCCGATGTGAGAAATACAATGTGGACAAAGAGAAGAATAATGAGGATATCCCCGATTTGTTTGCCGAACGGGAAAAAATTCTCCTTCACTCTTACTCTAAATCTTCAAATTTAAATCTTCCGCTTTCAGGTAAAATAGGTATCCCCCGGGCTCTTATTTTCCATGAATTGTATCCTTTGTGGCAAGCTTTTTTCACCGAGTTAGGATTTGAAGTTATTTTTTCGGACAAGACCAACAAGAAAACTATTCATCAGGGATTGGAAAGCGTCGTCGCTGAAACCTGTTTTCCCATTAAGGTGGCTCATGGTCATGTGCTTAATCTTGTAGAAAAGAAAGTTGATTATGTTTTTCTTCCTACCATCGTGAACATGAAGCAATCTAATCCCAGCATGGAACAGAGTTTTGCTTGTCCTTATGTTCAGACACTTCCTCATTTTATCCGTTCGGCAATTGATCTCGAAGGGAAAGGAATCAAAATTATTGATCCGGTGTTAGCTTTTGGCTGGAGTGGTAAACTGATTAAACTTTCTTTGAAAGAATTAGCAAAAAGTTTAGGAAAAAAAGGCCGGGAAGTAGACAAGGCTATCTTAGCTGCCGAGGAGGCCCAGGAAAATTTTTATAGAACCGTTCAGGACCGTGGCCGAGAAGTTCTAAATTCTTTAGACGGGAAGCGGTTTGCAGTAGTTATCGTCTCCCGTCCTTACAACGGATGCGATGCCGGAATAAACTTGAACCTTCCCGGAAAATTGAGAGATTTAGGAGCTATCCCTATTCCTATGGATTATCTCCCCCTGGATACAATCGATCTATCGAAGGAATTCCCTGATATGTACTGGAGATATGGGCAGAAGATTCTTTGTGCGGCTGAAATCATTCGAAAGAATGAAAAGCTTCAAGCCCTTTATATAACTAACTTCGGTTGCGGGCCGGATTCCTTCATTGCCAGATTTTTCCGGGAGAAGATGGGAAACAAACCTTACCTTCAGATTGAGATAGATGAACACAGCGCTGATGTGGGTGCCATAACCCGGTGCGAGGCCTTTCTGGATAGCCTCAACAATGTCAAGGTAGAGGAGGAGGTCTTCGATTTTAAAAAGAGAGGAACGCCTTCCTTCTTTAATAAAGAATCGAAACGTACTGTCTATATACCCT
>JAADIA010000070.1 GCA_013151555.1 Nitrospirota bacterium
TCTATGCCGGATACCGAGTTTCCATATTGGACATCGAGTTTCCTGAGTATTTCAAGTGCTTGATATGAATTGTGGTCTTTGCCGGGGCCAAACGACTGGAATTCTACTCCAACAACTCGCTCTCCATTACCTGATGAGGGATCTTGCCATTGCACCCGGGCCCGAAGGTTCAAAGGAGTTTTGTTTGGAACCAGCAATTGGGTAATAATTTCCTGGCCCTTGCTAAACTTCTCCTGGCAGACAAAGGCGACTCCTCCTTTACTTATGCTCACCATAGGGTGTGACTTTGAAAACCCTTTCAGTAAAGTGAGCAGTCTTATTCCTCTATATCTCACTTTCCCGCCAGGTATCTCAAACCGACGACACTTTCTCCTGTTAACAATTTTCGCCATCACGATATCCTTTCAAATTTTGCCTTGTAGATAATAATAGATACCCAACCTTCACCCAAACGAAAAAGGCAACCTTTGCTTTCCTACCAGGTAAGCTGGGGTTGCCTTACTAAAGTGCTCAGGATTTGTGAAGCTCACTATGGCACTCTCCTTATTAATAATTGCACAATTATTTTAACATGAGGGAATTAGGCCGGTCAAGATAAAAGGATATTGACCTGCCTATTGCCGGGACATGGTAAATAAGAGGGCCTAAGGGATAAGCACCGGATTTCTTTTGCTAAGTCACAGTACTATCAGTAGATATATGGGCGCAGTTTATGTTTTGCTTTAATTAAATAAATAGTGTCAGCACCATTTATTTCCTAACTTATTTATTCGGAAACCTTGCTGATGCCGGGATTTCATTATTCGCTCATATATTCTAACATCATTATTGTCAAATGCCTCACTTCAATATTGTCCCCCGATTTTGCAGGAATTGATATCTTATTTTTTTGCTATGAACCATAATACGAAAAGAGTAATAGGAATCAGAATGTCGGGTATTATCGTTATGGCATTCCCGGGGTTAAAATTTCTTTTCTGAAGCATTTCTTTGATGTGAACAATTGCTGCACCTATAAGAAAAACTGTCGTAAAGACAATCGTAGCAAGCCAAAAGTTATCTCTGTACCAGAAGCTCATTACTCCGAGCAGACCCATACCCAAACTGCAATATCCTAGTTCTGCCTGAAACAGAGTTCCTGTGGGCCATCCAATGCTACGCGCGACCCGATCTCTCAGGAACAAGTGTCCATACCCGCCCAATATTCCGGTTAACCCAACGGTAACGGTGAGTTGGTATAGCAGGAGAGTATATGCAGCGCTCGCAATATCTTTCATCGAGCCTGTTACGAACATCGCAACTAGCCCAACTATCCAACCAATAACGTAGTAAATAAGAAAAGTCATTTTCTTTCTTCTTTCGTCCTGCTTTCTTCTTTTAAGGGTTTTACTTGTAATAGCTTGGGCTAAACTTCTATCTTGAAGAGGTGTTGGGGGGTGGAATACTAATGTTATAAGCAAGTTTATCTTGACTTAAGTGCCATTTTAATTCCCTGGTTTATTTGTCCGGGAACCCGGCTGATTAGGTTCCATATTTTGCGTGCAATTTGCGTGCAATTTGCGTGCAGCAGAACCGAATCGCATTTTTAAGGGGAGCACACTATTTCTTCCTTATTTATTCATCCGGTTAAAATTCCTGAAGCATAAGTTTATAAGTATCCCCGAGCTCTTTGAGCAATCGATCCGTTACGATAAATAAATAATAACTTAAGACGATAATGACGATGCTTATGATTACTTTTTTTCTCCGGCTGAAACGGGGATTAACCAAGAGCAAAGGCAAGGCGAAGGGGCCGACAGATAAGAAAGCAATGATCAGCCAATAGGTTTTGAAATACCATTTCTCCTCTTTCTTTTTATTGAGAAATTCCCCGCAATGCTTGCATTTTATTGCTGCATCTTGTATTTCTTCAGCACAATAAGGACACTTTTTCATAACCGGGAATACCTCGTTTTAATAGAGACAACAGCGACCATTTATTTTCCTGGTTTATTTATCCGGGAACTTTACTGATGCCGGAGTTCCGCCTATCCCCCAATCGTCCTTTTCGATCTCATTGATAATTACATGCACCGCCTCTGTGGGGCAGTCGATGGTATCAACTACGGCAGCGGTTACTTTCTCGATTAGTTTTTTCTTCTTTTCTTTTTCTCTTCCTTTCCATAAATCAATTCTTACCACGGGCATTTTAATTTCTCCTTTCAAGGATGCCATGAACAAAATGGTTGAGTATTGTAATGGTCCGAATTGCTCGATAGAACAAGAGGCAGAGTAAACTCTGCCATTATCCATCGCGCATGAATGTGCAAGTATTTATTACATTAGATATAACTCCAAGGAGCGGCATGTATACAGAACCAGTATCAAAATAAGTATAATGAGGGAGATGATTAAAACCATTAGAGCCCGCTTCCTTGAAGGTAAGGGAGTGTAAGCAAACTTTTTTACAAATCCGGCTACTACATCTTTTTGCTCTTTCCGCGCCCCTTTCGGCAGATGGGGCACGTGGGTGAAGAGTCGTCCCAGGGTGGTATTGAGGCGCATGTTCACGTTTACCGCCCAACCCAGGGCTTCCAGGAGCACGCTCATATCTCTTTTGCGTATCTTGGCAAAACCTATGATTATCCCGGGTAAGAGAATAAGGGCTCCTATCCCCACTAATGCTCCCAGGATATGAACCGGTTTCACCTGGGAAAGGGCCTTGGTAATATAAGCAAAAGCGGAGCCAAGAGCAGCGATGGCTATTCCTCCTCCCAACAAAAGGTCGCGGCTGACGCCCGAGGCGCTTGGTCTGGAGGTGGTCGCTTCCAGCTTGGTCTGGCGGGATTTGGTGAACTTATCTACTTGTTTTCCGATTAAGCCCCCTATTCGCTGAAAGGGTGACTTCACTGATTCCCAGAGGCTGATGGGATTGACGACAATATCTATTACCTCTGCATCCCATTCCTGGCCGTCCAGAGTAAAGAAGACTCCGCGTTTCCCGATACGCAATCCCCCGGCATCCCCGGAAGTTACAGCTGCCACAATCTCAAATTTAATGGTTTGACTTTGCTTACCATTAACCCTGAGCGTAGTCGAAGGGTCAATATCTTTGTCCCGGCGACCGGTGATTTGTAGATAGAGTAGATACATATAACTTTGCGCGGCTATCTTTTTATGAGCCTGGCGGTCGCGAACTTTCATGGTAAGAGTTATTTCTCTTCCCTCAATTACCAAGGTCCCCATTTCAATAAGGGCCCGCCGTTCGGGATTGTAAAGATTGGTAAAGCTGACAAAATTGTTTGCTAACTCCATCAACCATCTCTGGTAGAGGATTAGCTTTTCCAGATTATGTATCTGGTCCAACTCGTCAGCCGCAGCCAGGTCTTTGGCAATCAGCTCGCTTATTTTCTCTCTGTATGGTCCGCCAAGATAGGTCTGTAGTCTCTCTGCTCCCAGTTTTTCAACCTTAGCTCCCTGCTTACTTCCCAACCAGGTTCGATAGAGAACAAAGATACTTTTTACCTGCTCCCACTGTTTTTCCGTAAGCTGTTTGACGGGTTCTCCCAGAGCCCGTTTGAGGACTTTCTCTTTCAGTTCAACCAGGCGTTCAAGATATAAAGGGTTGAGCGTTGCTTCAAAGTCCAGAATACCTTTTGGGTCGGGGGCAGCTATGGGTGCGTCCTTAAGCCGGGCTTCCATTGCGGATTTATCCCGGAAATCAATTTCTTCAAGCTCCTTCTGGCGAAGCTGCATTTGAGCCGCAGTGCGTTCATCGAATCTGACCATGGCACACTGGGCAAAATATTGCTCAATCTTCGTTTCTAAACTCACCACTAACTGATAAGCCGGCGGGGTTTCAGTTCCCCATGGCATAACCTCTGTGGTTTCCTCTCCGGGGGGAATTTCCCCTTTTGCTTTCCAAGCAAGGTAGTCTTCCGCTGCTTGAAAAAATTCTTTAACTTGCTTTTCACTAATCCCCGGCTTGCCGCAGGCATCCATAGTTGAGCCCACGGTCTCTATTACGGCAACGATAAATTGAGCTAAATCAGAGTCGGCCGTTGCTGCCGGAGGGATAACTCCATCGCCGTTATTTGCTGCATTAGCCATAATACTTTTTACATCCCGGACCTGAGCCAGACTAATCTCCTCGGCACCCAATACGTTAAGATTGGTTAACACGAGTTCGGCTGCGATTTGTAACTTTTGACCTTCGGGATGAGTGGTATCAATATCGCTGAATCTCAGAATATCACTGCCTTCGGAGAGACGGCTGCGATTGCCAAGAAATCGAAACAGCCAGGCTTGGGCTGCTTTTACTTCATCGCTCCTGATCCGACCGTTCTTGTCCCCGTCCAGATAAGAAGTAAATGCCGGATCGCAGTTAAGGCTGTCAGTGGAAATGCTGGTAGCTGCCCAGTGTACATCATCAAGAACCTGGATATTCTCCAAATCCCGGGCATCCTGGATTCTAAGCTGATAGCTGCCACCGTAATTTTTAAATACCAGGGATGAACCGGGTCGAGCCGTCAATTTAGGCATGAAGAAGTTCCCTCTTTATGCGCTTCCGCATACTTTATAATTTTGTTCATCAAGTCTACTACTTTGTGAGGATGTTTTCCCACTGCGGTTTCCCCGGATAAAAGGACATAATCGGTCCCGTCAAAAATGGCGTTTGCGACATCGGAAACTTCTGCCCGGGTGGGCACTATTTCGGTGGTCATGCTATCCAGCATCTGGGTGGCCACGATTACCGGTTTGTGCATCTGGCGACATTTCTTGATAATTTCTTTCTGGATTACCGGCACCTGGTATATGGGAACACAAATGCCTAAATCCCCCCGAGCGACCATAATTCCATCTGCCTGGCGGATAATGGCATCTATGTTGGTTAAAGCTTCCCGACTTTCCACCTTGGCAAAAATTTTACATTCCGGAAGCCGGGATTTTATGATGTTTCTAAGAGCAACAATATCCCTTGTCTTTCTTACAAACGACTGGGCAACATAGTCCAGTTTATTTTCTACGGCAAATTCTATATCATGTTTATCTTTAGCGGTTATAGTCTTAAAATCCAGTTTTATGTCCGGGATGTTTACTCCCTTTCTCTCTTTTAATATTCCGCCGATGACAACTTCCGCCTTCACATCTTTTTTTTCTACCTCTTTTACTTTTAGGATTATCTTGCCGTCATCGATATAGATGAGACAGCCTTTAGTAAATTTCTTAAGAGAACCTTTATAATCAAAATGGACTCTCCCTTCGGAGCCTTCTATTTCCTCCTGGGTCAGGTAAAGGATTTGTCTTTTACTGAGGGGAAACGGTTTTTTCAACCTCCCGAGACGAATCCGAAAACCTTCCAAGTCCTGCATTATTTTTATTGCTCTTCCCATCTTACGATTAAGCTTTCTTACCAGCTTAACTCTCTTTAGATGTTCATCCCAATTACTGTGAGAAAAATTAAGTCTGACGACATCCAGCCCGGCGATAATCATTTTTCTCAAAACAGTTTCGCTATCGGTCGAAGGTCCTAAAGTGGCGATTATTTTTGTTTTTACCATAGCTGTTTCCTTCCTCTTCTTTGATTATACCTGAGGGGAAATAAATTCATTTATTTAATTTACTCCGACCCTTTTCGCAGCTTTTCCACCAGGACTTTCCCGGTCTTCATTTCCGGAAGCCAGAGGTTGCCGTTTTTCGTATCATAAAAGAAATCTGCCGGACCATTGACTTGTTGAGACAAATCGATAACTGCTAGTTTTTTCGTCTTCAAATTATAGGTACGGATAAGTCCGGTTTTGTCTGGAGCAACCCAATCGGAGAAAATAACTTTTGAGTTATCCAAAAGGGCTACTCCATCTAACCCTCCGATTGGACCTGTTAGCGCTTGATATTCATGTTTGTCATTGCGAAGAGAAATTACTCCTAACTTTCCATTAAACTTATATCCCTCCCCGAAACTCACCACGAATAAGCGTTGTGTCCGGGAATCAAAATAGAGACCATTAGCTCCGGGAATGTTTTCTGCAAGAAGCGTAAAACGCGGTTTTTCTCCCAGGGATATTTCATAAACCTTCCCGGTGTCGGTTGCGGACACTACTAAAGTTTTCTTATCCACAACCGCTAAATCGTTCAAAAACATCGTTCCTTGAGAAGAAAAATCAAGGTCAAAAGTCTGCTTACGGGTAATCAAATCAAATCCGACTACTCTATCAATATCCGCTACAAAAAGGACCTGGTTAATAATTGCCATTCCTTTGGGTGCATTCAAAACTCCTGTTTTCGGAAGATACTTTTTATCCAAAATGTCACCATTAGGGGCAAGCCGGGAAATAAACCCATCGCCATCCTTTACAGTGGGGGCAAGCTTCTTTCCCACGTTAGAAACAAATAAATACTTGCCGTTAGCCTCGGCAATTACACTCTCGGGGGAAGAAAAGCCCTCAATAACTTTTGGTGTGGTGATGTCGGATATTGATGTCTGGCATCCAGCCAAGAACAAGAAAGAAATAACACTTACTATCGTGAACTTAAAAATAGCAATCCTTGCAGCTAATTTATCTTTAATCACAACCTCTCTCCTTTTTGAAAGATACCTTTAACCTAATTCACTTCCCTCACCTGCCTCTTCTTTACGCAGGCTTACGCTACCTTCCTTTTTTTATTTCCGTAAATAAATGGGCTGGCCCTATTAAAAAAGTAGCCTGTCCCCTTTAATTTTTTAGATGTTTTTTTGCTTTTTTTAGTTTTTGGGGGAAGGTGCCTTTTTTAAATTGTGAGGTCCATCCTTTCATGATAATCCAGCCGCCAAAACGAACCAGGGCGTTACGCCAGGAACGGTACCATATCCTCCATCCTGATTTAATGTTATGCAAAAAGAAGACTAAAGCCGGGAATGAAAAGATATGCAGGCCTACCATAAATATATATTTAAACCGGTAAAATTTACCCATAATTTTTCTCATGGAAGCTTGCATCTCTTCTGCCGTTAGAGGTTCATCGGGATCGAAGAGAGGAAAATTGCCGTCATAGTATTCCCAACCTATGTCCTCGGTTGAGTAAACCCTGTTTTGCTTTTCGAGTCTCTGTCTTAATTCTGTCCCGGGTAAGGGAACAGGTAACAAGACTTGTACAGTATCAAGTTTGGCCTCCTTGATAAAATTCTTAAAACGTTTTATGCGTTCGTTTGCCGACATCTTAAAATTTATGCCGTCTTTTAAGGGATAGCCAAAGATAAACATCCCGTGCACCAAGAAACCGAATTTATGATACGCCCTTGCAAGAGAGATCATGTCTTCGGGCCGGACGTGTTTCCGCATAGCCTTTAGTTCTTCTTTAATGGGCGACTCAAAACCAATGGCTACGGAGTTAATACCTGCCTGGCGCATGGCAGAAAGCAATTCGGGATCCATAGCTTTATCCAGTCTTATTTGAACGGTTACATCCAATCTTCGGCCAATGCTTTCCTGGTAATCCCGGAGCATATTGCAGAATCGTATCGTTTCATCCCGTTGTTGTCCAAAAAGGTCATCGACGATAAAAAAATGTCTGGCATCATTGGTTTCCAGAAGGAAACTAATGTTTTCCAGCAGCCGTTCGGGAGAGGCGCTTCGGGGCTTACCTTTAACGGTGCAAAACTCGCAGTCCATACCACAACCCCGGATCCTTCCTACCGGGTAAAGGGTAATCCTGGCATAACGCACTAAGGAGAAGTCCGGTGAGGGCAACTTGTCAAAATCCGTCAGGAGCTCTCTTTTGGGAGTACAAATAATCCGTCCATTATCTAAATAAGCAATGCCTTTTACCTGATTCACATCCCGTTTGCCTTCGAGAGCTTCAAGAAGCTCTTTAATGGTTTCTTCTCCCTCACCAATAACTAAATAGTCAATACCGGAATTCAAGGCTTCAGCTATATTATCTTCAATAAAATGCTGTCCCCCGGCAATAGTAATAATCCCCTTATCTTTATAGAAACGAGCAATTTCATAGAGTCTGGGGATGGTGCTTGTCAGACCGCCATACAATCCAAGAACATCCACAGGCCTCTCTTGTTGCAAAAATTCATGGTCGGCTCCGAAAAAATCGCTTTTAGGACCATATCGGCAAAGATTGTTTTCATCAATAACTTCAACATCCCATCCTTGCATCTCATTTACAGCGCTAGCTACACAAACCGGACCCAGGGCCGTCATTGTCTTAGCAATATGAGAATAAATATTAAAGGCCGGATAAGCGGGAACAACAATTCTCAATCTGTGTCTTTTTTGGGATGAATTAAACATATCAGCCTCCTTTCTCTTCATATTTTAAAGTTTTAGTTTCCTGATAATTTCTTTGAGAGTATTTGCCGAATTCTTAAACTGCTCCTGCTCCTGAGTTGACATTTTCAATCTTAAGAACCTATCCACGCCACTTTTATTCACCACGGAAGGAATGCTTAAACAGATATCATTAATTCCATCGTAATCATTTATGAGGGTGGATACCGGAAGAATAGAATTCTCATCTCTGAGTATTGTCCCGACTATCTTAACCAGGGCCAGGCTAACAGCATAGTAAGTAGAACCTTTTGCCTCAATAATTTTGTAAGCAGCCTTCTTCACTTCTTCAAAAATGTTCGAGAGTTCTTCTTCCCGGTTACATTGGTTACATTTCTTACATCTTAAACAATACTTATCCAAAGTCATCCCGCCGATATTGGCGCTGCTCCAGAGAGGGAGTTCGGTATCTCCATGTTCACCGACAATATAAGCATGAACATTTCTGGGGTCTACCCCGCAGTGTTCACTGAGCAAATACCGGAACCTTGAGCTGTCCAGGACGGTACCGGAACCGATGACTTTAGAGGGAGGAAAACCGGAAACTTTCAAAGTTACATAGGTCAAAATATCTACGGGGTTGGAAACAACCAAAAGAATAGAATCCGGGGCATATTTTGTTATCTTCGGAATTATTTCTTTAAAGAGTTCCGCATTGGCTTCAACTAAGTCAATTCTCGTGTGTCCGGGTTTTTGATTAATCCCAGCGGTTATCACTACAACATCAGCATCTTTACACTTGTCAAAGCCAGAGGAATAAATCCTGGTAGGATGCGCAAAATTTAGGCCGTGGCTTAAATCCATACACTCGCCTTCGGCTCTGTTTTTGTTCCGGTCAATGAGAACAATTTCTCTGGCTAATCCACTTATCATTAAAGAAAAAGCAAAAGTGCTTCCAACGTTCCCGGCCCCAATTACTGCAACCTTGGGACTTAAAGATTTCATCTTCTCCACCTCTTTCGTAATTTCGGGCTTCGAACCTGGAGTTCTGCTCCCGCTCCTCTTCATACCGCAAAAGGAAATTCAGGCATTATAAGCCATACCAAAGATGTATTGGTTCTTTCGATTGTATTGCGCGGGAAAGGGTTTTGTTAACCTATACATACTATATCGCTTGCCCGGTTTTCTGTCAAATATATTTTCTGTGTTTTGCTCTTGGCCGGGGAAGCGAATTTTTCTTTACAAGCAGACAGATTAAGTCTTGGAGTTAAAACATTTAAAAATAAGACGGGGAATCTTGGATGGATTCAGATTTTACTCATGTCTCAGGGCTTCTATGGGATCCATGTTGGCAGCTTTACGGGCAGGATAAAGCCCGAAGATGATGCCTATAGCCGCAGAGATACTGAAGGCGAGGATAAGGGACCAGGGAGTGATAATCGTCTTCATTTTGGCAAAATGGCTTACCAGAAAAGGAATGGTTACTCCGAAAACAACTCCCAGCAGACCTCCTCCGGCGGAAAGGACCACTGTTTCCACAAGGAACTGGGTGACGATATCTTTTTTCTTGGCTCCCAGGGCTCGACGAATACCAATCTCCCGGGTGCGCTCGGTAACGCTGGCCAGCATGATGTTCATTATTCCGATGCCGCCTACCAGCAGAGAGATGGCCGCAATGGAACCAAGCACAACGTTAAATATCCGCTTTGTCTGCTCTGCCTGGCGAAGGAGTTCCAGAGGAATAATAAGCTTGAAGTCTTTCTTCTTGTGAAATCTCTCCAAGAGATTCTGAATAACTTTGGCCGTAGCGGGAACCAGCTCAGGGCTGGCTACTCTCACATTGATCTGGTGAAGTTGAATCCTTTCCATATTAAAACTTCCCGACTGGCGCCTGACGATAAGTTCGCCAAATCTTCTCCGGGCAGTGGTCAAAGGAATGTAAACATTGAAGTTGTATTCATCGACAGTTATATTTGAACCTCCCCGGGCATTAGTCCCTCCCCGGTTTTGCATAATGCCCACAACTCGATAGTAATCACTGCCGATTTTAATCTCCTTACCCAGGGGGTCTTCATAGGCAAAGAGCTTCTTAGCAATTCCCGCTCCCAGGACGCAGACATTAGCGCTCTTATGCATATCGGTGAAGGTGAGAAACCGGCCCCGCGAAACACGAAAGTTGCTAATATCGGGATACCAGGGAACGGTTCCTATTACCTGACCTTCTGCAAGGCGATGACGATATCTCATATCCTGACGGATGTTTCGCATCGGGACTACTGCCTTCACACTGGGTATGGTGCTGGCTATTCTTTTTGCATCGTCATAAGTCAATCCATATTCCACAACAAAAGTGCGTCCGGTGCTGGCATTCTTATTATCGGGAGGTTTAACACTCTTAATAATGATGTTGCTGCTTCCTAAAATCCTGATCATCTTCTGAGCTTCCCAGCTGGCTCCCTCGCCAATGGAAAGCATGGCAATAACTGAGGAGACGCCGAAAATGATTCCCAGGACGGTCAAAGCCGACCGTAGTTTATGAAGAATCAGACTTTTGATGCCCAGTTTTATCATCCTGACAATACGAAAACTAACCATGGCGGTTCCTTAGCTCTATTCCTCTAGGTACCCATCCTTGAGCCTCACTATCCTCTTAGCTCTGGCGGCTACTTTGTCTTCGTGAGTAACCATAATAATGGTTTTACCCTGCCGGTTGAGCATATCCATGAGGTTCAAGATTTCTTTTCCCCTGGCCGAGTCCAGATTTCCCGTGGGTTCGTCTGCCAGAATAATAAGGGGATCGTTAGCCAATGCTCGGGCGATAGCCACCCGCTGCCGTTCCCCGCCGGATAATTCTCCCTGCCGATGTTTAGCTCTCTGGCCCAGGCCCACCATCTCTACAAGCTCAAGACTACGCCGATGACACTCCTGAGGTGACCGTCCCTGGTAGAAAAGAGGCACTTCGATATTCTCTATTACCGACAGTTGAGAAATAAGATTGTAGGATTGAAAAACGAACCCGATCCTTTCGCTTCTTATCTCGGAGAGGGCATCGTCGGAAAGGCGAGAGATGTCTATTCCACCCAAGAGATAGGTGCCTGCGCTGGGGCGGTCCAGACAACCCAATAAATTTAAAAGGGTAGATTTACCTGAACCGGAAGGACCCATAATAGCGGCATAATCCCCTTCCTCGAAAGAAAGCGAGATATCCTTTAAAACCTCGACAGATGTCTCTCCCAGGAGGTAAGTCTTTTTTAGATTACGGACTTCAGCAATGTTCATCTTTGTTTTCCATCCGGTGTTCCTTGTTCCATGCGCCGTTTTATCTCCTGGCGTTGCTCCGGCGAAAGCTTCTTCCACTGCTCCAGGAGTTTTCCGGATATCTTCGGGGAAATCTTTTTCTCTGGAATCCGGGCAGAACCGGAGGCCGGGGGGACCTTTTTCTTTTCTTTCTTTTTGGGAGAGCTAACCTGCATATCCTGGTCAGAGGCAATAACGGGTGGGAGAAGAAGCACTTTTTCTCCTTCTTTTAAGCCCTTCTTAATCTCTACGAATTTGTCGTTAGACATCCCTACCTCCACCGGCACCGCCTTTACTTCCCGGCCGTGGACGACATAGCAGACCTCTTTCCCTTCCCGCATGGAGACAGCCTGGATAGGCACGCTTAATACATCCTTGAGGCGGGCAACGATTATTTCTACCTTGGCGGACATGCCCGGTTTGAGGGAATCGACAACTTTATCAACGGTAATGTTCGTACTGTAAACTTTTAGGTCCGGATTGAGCCAGCGCATCTGAGTATCGGGCAGAATAGCCACTTTACTTACGGTGCCTTTCAACCTCATATCGGGAAAAGCATCAACGGTAATGATAGCTTCCTGCCCTATTTTGACCTTATCAACAACAGTCTCATGCACTTTAACATCGACTTGCATGGCGGAGATGTCCGGCAGGGTTATGATGGGCTGTCGTTCCCGGATCATTGCTCCCGCTTCAATGAGATTTTGGTTGCCTCTCATGCCCCCGCCGCTGGAGGCATACACTACTAATCCCGATTGAGGAGCTTTGATAGTGGTTTTCTTTACCTGCCTACCAAGTTTTGCTAAGCGCTCCTTTTGTAACTCAAAGGTAGCCTTCTGGGCATTTACCTTTGCTTTAGCCTGGGCAATCCGGGATTTGGCCCGCTGGATAACCCGCTCCAACTCTTTCTTAGCCTCTGCATAATCGGACTGCTGTTCTCTCACTTGCTTAGGGTGAGTATACTTCTCCAGCAGCCTCAGCGTTTCCTGAGCCGCTTCCAGATCCAACTCCTGTTTCTTTAAGGCAAGTTTGTCAGCTTCTAACTCGCTCCGGGTCACATAACCTTTTTCCTGAAGTTTTTCCGTCCAGGCCAGTTTATCAGCGGCTCGTTTAGTTTCTTCCTCAGTAATAGTGATATTAGCTTCTGCTTTTCTCTTCTCTTGAGGCCAGTCTCCTTCCAGATACTTGTCCAGGTCCATTTTGGCAAACTCTAATTTAAGCTCTGCAGCCTTAATTTTGCTCTCGTTCTCATTTTTCTGAATCTCTAAGGCTTCCCTGGCCTCGGTATAGGAGGCCTGGGCATTCTGAAAGGTGATCTCCTGCTGAGCATAGCGCTCCCGCAGATTGGCCGAGTCCAGAACGACCAGAACGTCGCCCTTTTTTACAAAGGTTCCCTCCGGAACGATACTGATAATGGTAGCTTGTCCTTCTACTTCGGAAACGATATTTACCGATTTCTTAGCTTTCAGATTGCCACTCTCAATAACAGAAATGAGCAAATCTCCCCTGGTAACGGTGTAGGTCATACCCGCCTGGGGATTAGTCCCGGATCTGGGCAGTCGGACGATGATAAAGGCAAGGGAAATGAGAATAATAAGGACAACAACAATCTTCTTGATTGTTTTTTGCCTCATTGTCTGCTTTATCCCGGGCTCTATTACTTCTCCAGCCTGGTTAGTGTTATCCTGGGCTTTATTCTCCATTGTTCGTCTCCTCTTGCCATAATCCTTTTTCGTTAACTTGAAGGGTGCCGATATCCCGCCAGAATTCCAGCCTGGCTATGGTATGGTCCACTAAGGCTCCGATCAAACCGTTTTGGGCCTCGAGAAACGCTTCCTGGGAGTCTAAAAGGTCTCTCGTATTCACCCGGCCGGCCTGAAGAAGAAGGGTTGTGCTCTCTACCCGCTTTGCGGCCAGAGTGACACTCAATTTCTGAATATTATAGCTTTCCTCAGCTTGCAGCAGGCGGCGATATGCTTGTCTGACCTCAAGCTTTATATTATCTTCAAAGCTGAAGAGAGTCCGTTTCTGGCGGTCCAGGCTAATAAGAGATTTTCGGTAAGTGTTCCGTTCCTGCCGGCGATTCAGGGGAAGCCCGACATTAAGCTTGGTGCTATAGGTTCCTTTCTGGAAACGGAAATCGGTCATACTTGTCGGGGGAGCTGAATTCACATCTGCAGATAAAGATAGGCTTACATCCGTTCTCAATCCATTTTTAGCCAGGAGTACCTGGCGCTCGGCATCTTCAACTTGGTCGCGGACGTTCATTAAATCGAGCCGGTTCCGGAGGGCTGTCTTGACAGCCCCTTCAGTCTGAATTCCGAGAGAAGTGATGCCCTTCCGGACAAGACGGGTAAGCTCTGACTCATCAAGGATGATCTGAGCATCTGTAGGTAATCCCAGAGTTATCTTGAAACGGTCCAGAAGACGCTCGTCCTCCTCTTTGACCCGAATCCAACGATTCTTGGCCCTCAGTTCATTTTGCTTTGCTTGATCCACCTGAAATTCAGGAAGCCTTCCCGCTTGCGCCATCAATCGGGACCGTTTGCTTGATTCAATAAGGTTCTGATAATTATTGAATTCGTTTTTTACCACATCGTTTTGCTGAAGTACCCGGTAGTAATCAGTGGCAATCTGGACTGTAAAAGTTCTCTGGTATCTGGCAAATGAGCGAACCTGGTAAAGGACATTTCTCTCTGCCTGGGTAAGGTTTTCCTGGGCTATCCGGCGCCCGGCACCCCGGGTGAGAGGTTGGATAATGCCCAGGGAGAGAAGAGAAGAAGCGCTCTTGCGAGGGTCGCCGGTAAAATAACGCAGGACGTCCAATCCCAAATCGACTCCTATCTCAGCCCCGCTTGCCAGGAGTTGTTTAAGACCAAAATCGGCCCCGCCCGTCCCGTAACGTTCGTTCCCCTGTTTAGTAACCCCGGCCGAAAGGCTGCCGTTAAATCTCGGGCCCCACTTATATTTCTGATAGGTCAGGTCCAGAGCCGCCAGGTAAAGGTCTTCTTTTTTACTTTGATATTCCCGGCTGTCCTTTACGGCAATCTCCAGGGAACGGGCCAGGGAGAGGATAGGAATTTTCCGTTTCCCCTTCTCTGTTTTTGGCTCCGGCTTGCCGAAAGGATTAATCTTCTTTTGCTCAATGGTGAAATTGCTATTATTGATGTTAAGTGCTTCCTTCTGCTTCTGCCGGATTATCCGGTAAGTTTCCTTGTCCGCATCCTGCCGGTAATGAGCCGTGCTGCAACCTGAGGCGTAAAGGACTAAGGCCAGGATAAAAAGGGAAGAAAAAGTTAACTTTATTTTTCTCCAACTTCCTTTATTTTCAGAAAAACGTGTCCTGTTACCGGCTCTCATTTTATCCTCTGTTTATACTTTTTTTCCCATTCCCGCATTTTCTTATCGGATTTCCGGCAAATCTTATCAAACTTTGCCTGTTGTTCCGGATTAAGGACGGCTCTGATCTCTTCCCGGGAAGAAGATTTAATCTTTGCGAATTTGCTTATCATTTCGCTTCTAAATTGAGCAATCCGGGCCTTCTTCTCTTCCAGAATCTTGCTTACTAACTCCTGCTGCCGAGAATCAAGATGAAGTTCGTCTGTAAAACGTTTTATAAGAGTTTCCGGAGCCGAGCTTCTCCCGTGGCGATAGACAGGTCTTCTTCTCTTCTGCTCCATCCTCCCGGCTAAGACCCCTATTCCCAGGCCCAGGACTAAAACAATGACCATAAGCACTACTATCTGCTTCTTGGTGTTTACCATTTTAATCCTCCCGGTATAATATTCATTATACCTGTTATCCTCTCTATAATATAATCAGATACCTATTAGATATTTAAAACTACCAATCCGAAGGATGATAAGCCACCAGCCTGAGGACCGTATCATCAGTAATCTTCTCTCCGGAATTAACTATTCTTTCTTCCATGGACACGCCGTTTTCGGCAATTACCGAGCCAACCGTAACCGGTTGAGGTTCCTCGATGAAACTTTTTATCAGAAATACCCCGACCGTTAACACTAAGGCCGAAGTCACAAAAACCAATCTCCTTACCCAAATAAAAGTTATTAGTTCTTCCCGTTTCTCCCTCAGCCGGGAGGTTAACTCTTCCCAGAAGAGAGGTCCTCCTGTCTGAGAATCTTTACGGGAGAATAACTCCTGCTCTTTCTTAAAGTCGGAAAGTGCCTGCCGACACTCCGGGCAGCAAGAGAGATGATTGTTGACAAACGCTATCTTATCTTCACCCAGCTCGTTATCAACATAAGCGGAAAGCATTCTGCCGATCCGTCTGCATCTCATTATCATTCCTCCTTTAAAACTCGTAATAGAGACCGTATTTTCTGTCTTGCTCGATATAAGCGAGATTCTACCGTTCCCAGGGAACAGCCAAGAGCTTCGGCAATCTCATTATACGACAGTCCTTCTATTTCCCTTAAAGTTATAATTGTTCGATATTTTACCGAGAGACTATTCAAAGCCATCTGGATAAGCTCTTGTAATTCTTTAGCCTTAAGTTCTTGCCAGGCGGTTTTCGGAGCAGAAGCAAAGATACTCAGAAGAGACTCTTTCTCTTTTCTCCCGAAATTCTCTATACTTACCAACTTCTCGCGTTTTTTCTTTCGGAAAAAGTCTTTTACCTGGTTTACGGCTATCCGGTAAAGCCAGGTATAGAAATTCGAGTTCTTCCGAAAAGAGGGAAGAGAACGATAGACTTTGATAAAAACATCCTGGGAGATATCCCAGGCATCAGTCCGATTGCCGGTTATGGAATAGATAGTATTATAAATCTTATCCTGATATTTTTTAACCAGCTTTTCAAAAGAAGTCTGGTCTCCTTCCAGAAAATCCTCAATAAGCTGATTATCATCCATGTGCCGCCCATCATCCCTACCCTTATCGTTTAGACGAAAGGGCCGGGCAAAATATTCCCTACGGATAAAATTGTTATACAACAATAACTACCGGCTTACTTGAGCGAATTGGTGCTCGGCGTTATAAGAACTGCGGACGAAAGGGGATGAAGCTACGGATAAAAAACCCATCTCCTCACCTATTTTCCGATACTTCTCAAAGACTGCGGGAACAATGAATTCTTCCACGGGAAGATGGTTTTGAGAAGGAGATAGATATTGTCCAATCGTGAGGAGATCGCAGTTCACTTTTCGGAGGTCTTTCATCACCCCGATTATTTCGTCTTCCTTCTCCCCCATCCCTACCATCAATCCTGATTTGGTATAGAGAGATTTATTAAGGTCTTTAACCATCTTCAAAACATCCAAAGACCTCCGGTAATCGGCCTCCGGCCTGACGCGAGAATAGAGACGGGGGACGGTCTCAAGGTTATGATTAAAAATATGGGGAGGGTCTTGAAGAACAATTGTTTTAAGGCTGGATATTGACCCCTGAAAATCGGGAGTAAGCACTTCAATCGTGGTCTGAGGAAGGAAGCGGTAAATTTCCAGGATAGTATCCCGGAAATGCCGGGCGCCTCCATCGGAGAGGTCGTCACGGGTAACGGAAGTAATCACGATATGCTTTAATCCTAATTGCCGGGAAGCCCCGGCAATCCTTCTCGGTTCTCCCGGGTCAGGATGGGTGGGTTGCCCTCCTTCTACGGCACAGAAACGACAGTTCCGGGTGCAGATATTTCCCAGAATCATAAAAGCCGCTTTCCGGTCAGAAAAACATTCTCCCCGGTTAGGACAGTGAGCACTTTGACAAACCGTATGCAAATTAAAATCTTTGAGAAGGGAACGGGTGGAATTGCTTTCCTGGGGCCAGCGTTTCTTCAACCAGGGGGGGAATTTCTTCTTTTGCTTTTCTGAAGATGTTTTATTGCTTTCCATTGCTTACTATTATCTCCCGAAAAGTTGCTAAGATTCAAATAGGCAGGAACCGGGACTGACAGCCAGTCTCATTTCGAGGTTGAATACTTCTCCAAAACGTCTTATAAGGTTTTTTTGTAAATCTTTTAACTTCGGGGTATCTCCTCCCGGAGTCGTTCTTTTTTTCAGTTCCGTTAGCGAAGTTACTCCTTTCCCCTTTATTCCACAGGGGTTTATCATAGAAAAATAACTCATATCGGGATTGATGTTCAGGCAGAACCCGTGAAAGGTTATCCAATGACGCACGCCAATACCGATAGCAGCGATCTTTTCTTTTCCTACCCATGCTCCGGTATATCCCGGGATGCGCAGGGCTTCTACCTCGTAATCGGAAAGAAATTTAATAATAACTTCCTCTAAATTGCGGAGCATGAGATGAACGTCCCGCCCATGTTCATTCAGGTCCAGGATAGGATAGCCTATCATCTGTCCCGGCCCATGGTAGGTGATATCTCCCCCCCGGTCCACTTCATAGACAGAGACCCCTTTTTCTTCCAGATGTTTGTCTGAAACAAGAAGATTTTTTTTACTTCCGCTTCTCCCGATAGTAAAGACGGGAGGATGTTCTACCAGTAACAAGGTATCATTAATTTCTTTCTTAAATCTTTTCCCAACTAATTCCCTTTGTAAATCCCAGGCCTTTCGATAATCAAGGATCCCCGGAAGGAAAACATCACATTTTCGCTTGGTCTTCATTTTCACCGCAGAGTTCGCCGAGAACGCAGAGATTCTCGGCGTTCTCAGCGGTAAAATGTACTTTTTTTGTTTTTCCGGTTTTCTTTTTGTTGCTGCCCTCTGAAGTTTAGATTTCTACATCTTTTCAGGAGCGGAAATTCCTAATAAGTGGAGGCCGTTCTGCAAGGTGGTTTTGACTCCTTTTACCAATATCAAACGAGCAGAGTTCAAATTGCAATCTTCGCTAATTACTCTACATTTATTATAAAAATTATGGAAGCAGCCGGCTAAATCCCGAAGGTAAGCCGTTAATCCCTGAGGTTCCAGAGTTCGGGCACAGGTTTCTACCACTTCCGGGAACTGGAGTAATTTTTTGATGATTCTTAACTCTTCTTCCTCTTTCAGAAGAGATAGGTCCGTCTCCCCTACTCCCCCGAACTTTATTCCTCCCTCTGCCGCAAAGTTTAAGATACTACAAATCCGGGCATGAGCATACTGGACATAATAAACGGGGTTCTCCGGAGATTCTTCCCGGGCTAATTTCAAATCGAAGTTCAAGTGGCTATTCGTTCCCCGCATGAGAAAGAAAAAACGGGCGGCATCTTTACCTACTTCATCTATGATCTGGCGAAGAGTTACAAAGTCTCCGGACCTGGTTGACATACGCAGTTTTTCTTTCCCCCGGTAGAGGCTTACTAATTGGAGAATGATAATCTTCAAGCTCTCTTTATCGTAACCAAGAGCTTCTACCGCTGCTTGCAGACGGCCGATATAACCGTGATGGTCGGGACCCAGGATATTTATCAGCTGGTGAAAACCTCTTTTGTACTTGTTCCGATGATAGGCAATATCGGGAGCTAAATAAGTGAATTGGCCGGAGCTTTTTTTTATTACCCGGTCCTTTTCGTCGCCGAAAGAGGAAGACCTGAACCATAAAGCTCCTTCTTTCTCGTAAAGGACACTTTTTCTTTCCAGTTCCTTGATAACTTCTTCCACTTCTCCGTTCTCATACAAGCTTCCTTCTTTAACACGGTTATCGAATTTTACCCCGAAATCCGCTAAATCTTTTTTTATTCCTTCAAATATCTTTTCTTCGGAAAGTCGGCGAAAAGTCGCTGTGCCTTTGACGTTTCGACCGTGCTCGTTTAGTATCTCCCGGGCAATATCGGCTATGTATTTCCCTTTATAACCGTCCTCGGGGAATACTGTTTCTTCTCCTAAAATCCGGCGGTAACGTGCTTCAACCGATTTCCCTAAAATCTCCATTTGTTTTCCGGCGTCATTATAATAATATTCCCGCTGTACCTTGTAGCCAACCATATCCAGGATATTAGCTAATACGTCCCCCACTGCTGCATGCCGGCCATGGGCTACGGTAAGCGGTCCGGTAGGATTAGCGCTGACGAACTCGACAAGGATTTTCTTTCCTTGTCCCAGGTTGGATTTTCCATAATCGGTCCCTTCCTTCTCAAGCCTGTCCAGTACCGGATAAAAAGCCTCTGGTTTAAGGAAGAAGTTGAGAAAACCGGGACCGGCAACCTCTACCCGACTCAATATGGAAGCGGGAGAGATAAGAGATTCAATGTGATTTGCGATACATTCGGCTACTTTGCGAGGAGGAAGTTTCACCTGGCTGGATATCCGGAGGGCAATATTGCTAGCCAGGTCTCCTTGTTCTTCCAAGGAAGGGATTTCCAAATGGATGGAGGGAAGATGCTCCAATTTCATTTCCCCTTTTTCTTCCGCTTTATTTAGACCCTTCTTTATCAGAACAGCAATGGCTTCCCTAATATCTTCAGACATCTCAGTTTCCTTATTATTATTCTCTTAAATCGTAACTCATTTTACCAAAGTTGGACCAGAAGTCAAACGAAAAGAGTCCCTGTGCTCCTCTAAGTGTTTAACTAATCGGTTTTCACAATTGCTTAGAAGATAGTATCTTCCTTATCTGCCGGGTCTCTTCTGAATTTGACAAAAAGGATTACTTCGGGTATTATTAACAAAAGAAATATTTATGGGAGTGGTGGTTGTGAAGAAGGAAAGCGAGTCCTTCCCGGGTAAGATATTTGTCGAAAATAATATAGTAACCAGAGAAGAATTAGATATAGGGATTCGTGAACAGCAGCGGAGAGATAGCCGGTATCTTGGTCTAACTCTGGTAAAGTTAGGGTTTGCTGCTGAAGAAGAAATCCTTCCGATATTAGCTGAACAGTTATCTGTCCCTTATGTCAAAGTAAAAGATAAAGATATTGACCCTTCCGTGATAGAGAAAGTCCCTGCCAAAGTTGTCTACCACTACAAGGTTATGCCTTTGGAAATGAAGAACGGAATTTTAACCATGGCCGTAACAGATCCTCTGGCAGTGCATGTATTGGATGATATAAGATTGTTGTTGGGCTGCGAGATAAAACCCGTTTTAGGAGGAGAGAAAGATATCCTGGAGGGACTGAATAAGTATTACGGAATAGGAGCAGAAACGGTAGAGGGGATGATAGATGAAACCGGCCTTGCTAAGGTTAAAGAGTCAAGTCTGTCTGAAACCGTTCCTGAAGATATAGAGGATTTAGCAGAAGATGCTTCCATAATCAGGTTTGTTAATCAGATCTTACTTCAGGCCTTTCACGATAGGGCTACCGATATTCACATAGAACCGTTTGAAGATGAACTCCAGGTAAGATACCGTATTGATGGAGTGCTTTACGAAACGAGCATACCTCCTACCATTAAACATTTCCAAGCAGCTATTATCTCCAGGATAAAGATAATGGCCAAATTGGATATAGCGGAAAGGCGCTTACCTCAAGATGGCCGGATAAAGGTAAAAGTCGGAGAAGAAGAACTTGACTTGAGGGTTTCCATCCTCCCTACTCCTCACGGAGAAAGTGTAAATATACGCTTGCTCAGTAGTCGGTATATGCTCCTCGGTTTAAAGAATCTGGGTCTGTCGGATAAGGACATTACTATCCTGGAGTTGATGATTAAAAAACCTCACGGGATAATTCTGGTTACCGGTCCTACCGGCAGCGGAAAGACCACTACTTTGTATGCTTGTTTAAGTAAAATAAACAATAACGAGAAAAAAATAATCACTATAGAGGATCCTATTGAATACCAGTTAAAAGGAATAACTCAGATTCAGATTTTGCCCAAGATAGATTTGACCTTCTCCCGGGGATTGCGTTCCATGTTAAGACATGACCCGGATGTGATGATGGTAGGAGAAGTAAGAGATTATGAAACGGCAGAGATAACTATCCGGGTGGCCCTGACAGGACATTTGGTCTTCAGCACTCTTCATACCAACGACGCTGCCGGGGCAGTAACCAGATTATTGGATATGAGTATTGAGCCTTACTTAATATCCTCATCTGTAGAGTGTATTATCGCTCAGAGATTGGTACGGCTTATCTGCCCGGACTGCAAGCATGAAGTTAAACAAAAGAAGGAACTTATCGAGGAGATGGGGTTCACCAAGGAGATCTTGGAAACGGAGGCAATCATCTTTGAAGGCAAAGGATGTGAAAAGTGTAAATTTACCGGTTATCGGGGCAGAACCGGCATCTACGAATTTTTAGTGATGAACGATGAGATAAGACAATTAGTTCTGGAACGAACTCCGGCAAATATAATAAAGGAGAAGGCAATCTCCCTGGGAATGAGAACCTTGCGCCAGGACGGATGGGAAAAAGTGCGTAAAGGGTTGACTACCGCCAGTGAGGTTGTAAGGGTAACTCAACAGGAGGATATAATGGAGTAAATGCCAAAATTTATTTATGAGGCTAAAAAGGGACCTCAAGAGCTTATCAAAGGTAGTATTGAGGCTGAGACGTCGGATGCAGCCATTAGTCAGCTGAGTGAAATGGGTTATTTCCCTTTCTCGGTTAAGAAGGAAGAGGAAATTGGAAATAGCAAGCTGAAAGGAATTCCCTTATTAAGGTTAGGACCGCAAAGGGTTAAGGCCCGTGATTTAAGTATATTTGCCCGGCAGTTATCCGACCTCCTGGAATCAGGGTTGACTTTGTTTAAAGCTCTGGACGTCATCCATAAACAAGTAGAAAACAAACGGTTAAAAGAAGTAATCCGGGATATACACAGTTGCTTGAAAGATGGTCAGACTTTATCAGAAGCTTTAAGCAAACATCCTGATGTTTTCTCCAGTTTGTATGTAAGCATGGTAAAATCAGGCGAGATAGGAGGAATGTTAGAAAAAGTTTTAACTCGCTTGTCCGACTTTGCCGAGAAGGAGGAAGAGCTAAGAGCAAAAATAAGGGCGGCTTTAGCTTATCCTCTCCTTATGTCTCTGGTCGGATTAATGGCCATATTTGTTTTATTAACTTTTGTCATTCCCCGCTTAGTTACCATGTTCGAAGATATGGGACAAACTTTGCCTTTGCCCACGAGAATGTTAGTTCAAACCAGCCATCTCTTAACCGATTACTGGTGGTTAATAGGGGCTATTGTTCTTCTGATCTTCTTCGTTGTTAAGCGAGTGAAAAGAACGAAAGAAGGTAAACTCACCTTAGACCGCTTCAAGTTGAGAATGCCTATTATCGGTACTCTGATCAAGAAAGCAGAAATATCCCGATTCGGAATCACTTTAGGCACTCTTTTAAATAACGGTATCCCGATGCTTCAATCCCTGAAAGTCGTCTCAGAAACGATGGAGAACGAGGTATTAAGACAGGAAGTTGAAAAGGTTTATAAAGAGGTAAGCGAGGGAGAAAGATTAGGGAGAAGTTTAGCAAACAGCAGCGATTTCCCTGCGTTTGTTACTAATATGGTAATCGTAGGAGAGGAAGGCGGTCTCCTGGAGAGAGCCTTGTTTAAAGTGGCAGATGCCTATAACCGCGAGGTAGATAGAACCATAAAGGTAATGACCTCTTTGCTTGAACCCACGATGATCTTAATCATGGGCGGGGCAGTAGCTTTTATTGTTATATCTATGCTGCTTCCTATATTTCAGATTAACCTGGCCGTGCATTAAAAAATAAAATTTTTATAACCATAGGTAAACACCGTCTATTTATTTTTTACTGCAGAGTTCCCAGAGCAGGCAGAGAATATTTAATTTTAAATACGATTTTCTTTTCTCTGTAAGCTCGGCAGTAATATGGTTTATATGTTAAGAAAAGGAGGGTCCCGGCAATGTTTCCGAAAAGTGACAAAAAAGGATTTACCTTTATTGAGCTTCTGTTGGTGATTATCATTATTGGAGTCTTGGCCGCCATGGCTATTCCTCGATTTGCCGGGAAAAGTGAGGAGGCAAAACGAGCGGTCGCCCGGGCAGATGTCGAGGCAAATATAGCTATTGCCTTAGATCTATTTGAACTGGATAACGGTCGTTACCCTACCACTGAGGAAGGATTGGCCGCCTTGAGAACCAAACCCAGTGAAGCCGTAAACTGGAACGGGCCCTACCTGAAGAAAAGGGTTCCTGTTGATCCCTGGAAACATCCTTATATCTATCTCTCTCCCGGAATTCATAATCCTGAAGACTACGATTTGTATTCTTACGGACCTGATGGAGTCGAAGGAGGCGGCGATGATATCGTTAACTGGGAAGAGTCTTCCTCGAAAGATAAATAAAGAAGGGTTTACCTTCATAGAGTTAATGCTGGTAGCTGTTATCATAGGTATAATCATTGGTCTCTCTACACCTCTTTTTCGAACGACTTTTAATACTCTCCAACTGGAAAGTCTTTCTTCCAACCTGGCAAAGTTCATCAGATATAGCCAGGAAAGGGCTATTGTGGAAAGGTTGAGATACCGACTGGTTTTCAATGATTCTCTACATAAGTATTGGCTTGAAGTAGAGAAAGACCCTCTTAACGGGTCCGGAGAATTCCAGCGGTTGAGGAGCCGGTGGGGAAAAGTCCATTCTGTTCCGGAGGGGATTTCCCTGGAGACAGGAGAAAAGAAGATATACTTTTATCCGGATGGAAAAACCAGTAAAAATACTATCTATCTAAGCAACAAGCAGGGAATAACTTATACTTTAATTATGGGGGGAACCCTTGGCCGTGTTCAGGTATTCAATTACCGCAAAGAAGAATAGAGATGGATTCCTGCTGTTTGAAGCAATTCTCTCGGTAGCTATTTTATCTTTTGGGTTGGTTCTGGTACTCCATTCCTTTACCGGTTCTCTTAAAGCTGCCCGGATTTCTCAGAATTATATGAGAGCTGTTTTGCTTCTCGAAGCAAAGATGACGGAGTTGGAATGGAAAGGGTCTCTTGACTCAGGAATTTCCGAAGGGAAATTTTCTCAGAAAAACGAGAGATTCGCTTGGAAGATTGAAGCCACGCCGGTTGAAGAAATTTCCGGCGAAGACGAAGAGAAAAAAAGGGTTGAGTTAAACAAAGTACATCTCACCGTATCCTGGTCCGAGGGCAAGAAGGTAGAGCGGATAGAATTAACCACCTACCTCAAAAGCCAAGAGAAAGAAAGTGAAGAGCAAAGTGAAGAATAAAGGATTTACTCTTATAGAGCTTATCATTGCCATGTTAATATTTTCCATAGTAGCAGTAGCTATCTATTCTACTTTTTCTACCGGTTTAATTGCCTGGAGAAAAGGAGAAGAAAGCAGCCGTTCATATCAAAATGCCCGCCTGATTTTAAACAAGATGGCTTTAGAATTAAGGAATGCTTTCTTTTATTCAAACATTAAATTCGTGGGAAAAGCGAACGAGTTGTATTTTGCTACCTTTCTTCCCTTCTCTTCCGTTCCGGGAATTGATCATCAACTTCAACTATACCGGGTTGCCTATCACCTTGATAATAACCACTCTCTCCAGCGTCAGGAAGAAAGCCTCCCGGAAGTTTTCCAGGGAAAGGAAGAAAAAGCACAAGAGTTTTCCTCTTCTGTCCGGGAATTGAGCTTTGCTTATGGTTATGAATATTATGGGGAAGGGAAAAAAGAACCTCAATTCATCTGGAAGGATGAGTGGACAGATAAGGAAGCAGTTCCTTCCCTGGTAAGGATTACTCTTACCCTTGAGGGTAACTCCGGCACTCCGGAAGGAATCACCTTTGTCAGAACGGTATATCTGCCCACAGGAATAATAGGGATAGAAGAAGAGTAATGGTATTCAGAAGCAAGAAGAAAAAAGAAAAAGGCACTATTCTGATTATCACTCTCTGGATTCTGGCTATCTTAGCCGTCCTTGCGGTAGGGTTTGCTTATAGAATGAGTTTAGAACTAAAGTTGACAGGCTATCAATTGGGAAGATTGAAAGTTCTTTACTTGGCCAAGGCAGGAATAAGGAAAGCCATCCTGGAATTAGAAAAAGATACAAATAGCTATGATACCCTTCAGGAAGCCTGGAGTAACAACGAAAAAGCTTTCCGGAAGATTAAATTGGGAGATGGCTGGTTCACGGTAAGTTATTCTCTCCCTAAAGAGGATTCAGAAGAAAAAGTCGTCTTTTACGGAATGATGGATGAGGAACGCAAGATTAATATAAACAAGGCTTCTAAGGAAACCCTTGAAGCTTTGTTTGAGCTGGTCGATGAACCTAAGAGCACTGATATTGCTGCCTCTATTGTGGATTGGCGAGATCCTGATAGTAAAGTCGAAGAAGGTGGAGCTGAAGATTCTTACTACCGGAGCCTGGATAAACCTTATGACTGTAAAAATGCTGATTTCGAGATGATAGAAGAACTATTGTTGGTTAAAGGAGTAACTCCTAAACTGTTATCTAAAGTTCGGAATTTGATTACCATCTATGGAGAAGGAAGAGTTAATATCAATACTGCCGGGAAGAAAGTATTACAGGCTCTGGGACGAGGGATGGTCCGAGCCCGGAACATCCCGGAAGTCGATGAGAACACAGCTGATAACCTGGCTGAGAGAATTATCCGTTTTCGTGAGCAGGGACAAACGGAAAAAGATGAAGAATATATATTTAAAGATTTAAACGACATAGTAAATAAAATGAGCAGGTTTGAGGGAGGAACAACAGGGTCCGGAGAAAACAATTTGATCAATGCTCTCAAACCTCAACTTGCGGTAAGGTCAAGCAATTTTAAAATTACGGTTATCGCTTCCCTGAACGATGGGAAGGTAGTCAAGACAGCTACTGCTATTGTAGCGCGTAATAGCGGTCAATCAACTATAATAAGGTATTGGCATGATAATTAAAAAAATTAAGTTATTCTTTATCTCCCTTCGAGGACAGGGAAATAAAGCAAAAATTGTCCTGAATTCGATCTTAAAAAAGCCTGTACTTAAACAGCCTCTTCCTAAGCCCGGAGAGCGGTTCAGGAGAAGAAAACCAACCTTCTTTTTAAAGAACTCTCTTAGGAAGAAAAGAGAAGTTATCACCGGACTCGATTTCAATTCTTTATCTCTAAAATTAATTCAAATCCGTAAGGATTCACAAAAAAAGGAAATCATCAACTTAGCGACAAAGAAATGCCTTTCTTCCTCCAAGAAAGACATCTCACAAGCTCTGCGAGAGCTTCTCCACGAGCTGAAAATAAGACCCGAACATCTAATTACCTCTATCCCTCGACATCTTACTACGATAAGATACCTCGAGTTACCTTCCGGTAAAAAGGCTGAAATAAAAGAGATGGTAAGTTTTCAAGCCGTAAAACTGATCCCCTACTCCAGGGAAGAGATGATAATCGATCATCAGATTATAGAGACTAACAAAGAAGGGTACTCAAAGGTAATGGTGATCATCGTTCACCGGGATGTAATTAATAAACATCTTGAGATCTTACGAGAAGCTGATCTTAGCCCGGAGAACATAAAGTTAAGCTCGCAAGCCATCTCTAATTTCTATTTTCTCAGTCAAGGTGAACAAAATACTGTTAATGAATCTCCTGTTGCCCTGATCGATATAGACTTTTCCTTAACCAATGTAGAGGTTGTCTTTCAGAAAAAACTAATCTTCAGCCGCAGTCTTTCCTTAGGCATTACCCATCTGCTTGAAGAACAAAAAGGTCTCGGAGGAGAGACCGCTCAAGGAAAATGGAAGAAGAAATTAATAAATGAGATAAAACAATCTTTTGCTGCCTATAAAAGAGAGAGAAAAAATCAAGAGATAACCAGAATTGTTTTAGGTGGAAGCACAACTGACTTCCCGGGCTTAGATAAGGATTTACGAGAAGAATTCTCTCTACCAGTGGAAATTATAGACCTCTTCGCTAATTTGGATATCGCTAAAGGGATTTCACCGGTACAGAAGATTGAGGGTAAAGAGGTTTCCCTCTGGACGGTTCTGGGATTAGCCGCTGCCGGCAGTAAGACGGATGTGAATCTCCTGCCTTTGGACATCCAACAAGAAAGGGAAAAAGAATCAAGCCGAAAAAATATTGTTTTAACCATAACCCTTTCTTTAATTGCTCTTCTTTTGATTTTCACTATTTTCTTTGAAAAGCTACACGAACGGGAAAAATATTTAGATTTCTTAAATCAGCGGATATTACAGACTACTCCTTTAGCAGCACAGGTAAAGACTATGAAAGAGAGAATAAAAGTCATTCAGAACAGGTTAAACGAAGAAGGTTCCAGCTTAGATATTCTCTCCGAATTATACCGGATAATCCCCAAAGAAATTTCTCTTACTGTATTTAAATTTGACAAAGACAAGTTGATAACTTTAAAGGGAACATCCTCTGCAATGTCGGATGTTTTCAAACTAATCACCGTCCTGGAAAAATCAACTTATTTTGAAAATGTGGAGCATAAATATGCTAAAACAAGAAGAGGGAAAGATATTACCGACTTTTTGATTTATTGTTCCCTAACTAGGACAGGAGGGAAAAAACATTGATTCTTTCTAATTTGTCAAAGCGGGAGAGATGTATTTTCTTTATATCCCTGGCGGTAGTTTTTTTAGCCCTATCCTATAATTTTCTTATAGAACCCCTGGCTCAAAGATGGACAAAAGTAAACGCTGAGATTGTCAGGAAAGAAATGGAATTGGAAAGAAATTTAAAGATTATAAGTGAGAAAAAAATTGTTTTCGAAGAATATAAGAAATATGCTGAGCAAGTGAAAGCAAAAGGTTCGGACGAAGAAGAGATAGCCACCCTCTTACAGGAAGTAGAGACTATAGCTGCAAGGACTTCCGTCCGTCTGACCAATGTTGATGAACCTCCTCCGGTAAAAAAGACAAAATTTTATAAACTATACGGTGTGAAGATAGAACTGGAGGCCCCTATAGGACCATTAACCAAATTTATCTATCAGTTAGAAAAATCGCCCCAGGTTTTAAGTGTCCAGCAACTTCGTTTGAGTGCCAAGAGCAGCCGGTCATCCATACTCCAAAGCTATATGTTAATCACTAAAATTCTCATTCCTTAACCCTTCTCTCCCTGATGTGAACATTCCTCTGAGTCGCCTTGACATAAAAGGGTTCGGGTGGTATACTTACTCTTGAAGTAGAGAGTAAGAAGAGGTAAAGATGGATAACATTTATCTTATCAAAGACTTGGCAGCAATCACAGATTTATCTATTTATACTATTAAATATTATCTTAAGATTGGTTTAATAAAAGAAGCCGGACGAAGTCCGGAAACCAATTTCAGATATTTTAATGACTCCACTGTTCATCAGTTAAGGAGGATAAGAGAGCTGCGAACTCAAAAACTCTCTCTTAAAAGGATAAAAGATATCCTGCCGTCTCACTCTTCCCTGCCATCTGAGGCAGAAAGAAGAGTTGGTTGAAGATAGGAAAGAAGATGAGTTACTTTAGAGTGCTTGGTCTGGAGAAAGAACCCTTTTCTACCAGTCCCGATCCTGCTTTCTTCTATCGCTCACTGTCCCATAAAACAGCCCTGCACAGGGCGGAAATATCCCTTCGGCTGAGGAGAGGATTAACTTTAATTTTAGGTGATGTAGGCACAGGAAAGACCACCTTAAGCAGAATTCTTCTCCAATCGCTCAAAGAAGAGGAAGGTTTCATTTTTCACCTTATCTTAGACCCCCATTATAAGTCCGAATTTCAATTTCTCTCATCTTTAATAAAAATGTTTCAGGTGAAACCGGCCTTTCGTTCAACTATGGATTATAAAGAGGCTTTGGAAAAGTATCTTTTTCAGAAGGGAGTTGAGGAAAACAAGACCGTTATCTTGCTGATCGACGAAGGGCAGAAGCTTACTCCTTCCCTTTTAGAGATCCTCCGTACCTTATTAAATTATGAGACGAATGAGTATAAACTGTTGCAGTTGATAATCCTGGCTCAGATGGAATTACTTCCCCGGATCAGAAGAATAAATAATTTCATGGACCGGATCAGCTTAAAGTATATTATTAATCCCCTTGATGAACAGGAAGCCAAGGAGATGATTAACTTTCGCTTGCAACAGGCAGGTTATCAACCACACTCAAGCCTCTTTACAGATGGGGCAATTACCCGGATACACGCTCATTCCCAGGGTTATCCCCGGAAGATAACTCTCCTCTGCCATAATGCTCTGGAATCTCTGGTCATGAAAGAGCAAAGCCTTGTAACCGAGGAACTTATTCAAGAGTTGATTGAACAAGAGGTGAGATAAATGAACGAGGAGCTGTCTCCTGAAGAAAAATTATTGAATCTTATCAAGGGGCAATCTAAGATATCCGCAGATTCAGAGAGACGGGATTCTCCTTCTTTGCCACCTGCTAAAGAGAATCCGGATACCTCAAAAACAAACCTTCTAAATATAATTTATGACTAAATAGGCATTAATTCCACACCTCTTAACACAGGAAAGT
>JAADIA010000075.1 GCA_013151555.1 Nitrospirota bacterium
TTCTTTATTTTATCAATCTCGGCCTGGTCGATATCTATGTGAACGATTTTTGTCCGCGGGCAGAATTTTTTGATATTGCCCGTGGCTCTGTCATCAAAACGCACTCCAAAAGCAAGAAGCAAATCCGCCTCATTGAGAATCAAATTGGTGAACCGGGCCCCATGCATCCCCAGCATACCCAAATACAAAGGGTCCTCCGGCGGAAAACAACCCAGTCCCATCAAGGTTGAAGTCACGGGAAGAGAATTCTTTTTAGCAAATTCATACAAGAGCTTGTGGGCATTTGCCTGCACGATCCCGCCGCCAATATATAACAAGGGTCTCTTGGCCTCAGCGATCATCTTTGTTATCCGTTTGAGACAAGGTTCATCAACAGCAGATAAAGCTTCCCTCCTCCCAGGCTCCGGCCACGCCCCAATTTCAATTTCTGCCAACTGCACATCTTTAGGAATATCAATGGCCACCGGACCCGGTCGGCCTGACTCTGCAATTTTAAAAGCCTCAGGAATAACAGTTAGCAATTCCTTCGCTGAGCGAACCAGAAAATTATGCTTCGTAATGGGCAAAGTCAGGCCATAGGTATCAACCTCCTGGAAGGCATCGGTACCCAGATAGGAAGTCGGAACCTGGCCGGTGATAGCAATAACCGGGATAGAATCCAACTTTGCATCTGCAATCGCCGTCAGCAAATTTGTCGCCCCCGGCCCACTGGTCGCAAAACAAACCGCCGCTTTCCCGGTGGCCCTGGCCATCCCTTGAGCAATGAACCCCGCTCCCTGCTCATGTCGCACCAAAATATGCTCTATGCTGCTCTCATAAAGCCGGTCGTAAATAGGCAGATTCGCTCCCCCGGGAATTCCGGCGACCGTTGCGATACCTTGCCTTTCTAACAATTTGATGATAATTTCCGCTCCGCTATATTTCATTTTTCCCCTCCCTTTTTAACTTCCGGTATTGTCAAAAATCTTTCCTGAAATCAGACAACCTCCCTCTCTTATCCCGTTAATCAGTTGTTTTTTGACAGGATTAACAAGATTAACAAGATATTTTATCTTTAAGTGTTCTCACTTTTCTTTTTATATCAACTCTCTTCTCTCCAAAAATCCATAACCTAATTTGTTATATACTTTATAAGCACATCCTATAATTTTCTCCGTTAATCCTTCATCCTGTATCTTTATTACTACCTCTTTTAGATTCTGATTTACATGATAACTTATCCTGGCTATCCTGTTTATCCTGTCAAATTTTCTTCAAAATCAAAAAGCCCCTGCCGGCTATCACCACCGGCAGGGGCTCTCATTGCGCGCGTCTAAACGCACCCCTACGGTGGAGACTCGGTTACTACTACATATACAAGACCCTTGACTATCTTCATCTTCTCTGCTTCCCAAAAAATCATCATTGTGGTTTTACCGTGTTTCATCATTCTCCGCCCAACAAAAAAAGCCCCTGTCAGCTTTTCACCGACAGGGGCTTCACACTTTACCGCTAATTTATCACTTTATCCCCACGGTGAAAATACTATGCACCGGTACTACTACCGTAGCAACAACTACCTTCCCACCGGAAACAAAGTTTTTGTTTAAACACATAGCCTTCACCGTAAAGTTTTTTTCTTCTCACTATCTCTTAGTTTAAAGCATACCACATAAATTCTTTAGCTGTCAAGTCTTTTAATTTTTAAGGGCGCAGCCGTCCCCTTTTAGATAACTCTTTTTCCCGCGGTTATGTGCGGACCTTCTAATTAGCATAATAAGAATACCCCCAAAGATCATAAGAACACAAAGAATTTGTCCCATAGTAAAAGACCATAATACAAATCCTAACTGAGGGTCGGGTTGCCGTACGAATTCAATAAAAAAACGCACTAATCCATAGCCGATAAGATACAAAGAGAAAAGAAAACCATCAAAATATTTCCTCTTCCTTATACTCCAAAGAATCAGGAAAAGGAATATACCCTCAAAAAAAGCCTCATAAAGTTCCGTCGGATGACGGAGTTGATGCCTGGGATCTAAAGGAAAATACATTCCCCACGGCACAGCAGTAACTCGACCATAAAGTTCTCCATTAATAAAATTTCCTATTCTGCCAAACATATATCCCAGGGGAACTGCCGGAGAAAATAAATCCGCAAAATGCCAAAAATCAATTCTGTATTTATAACAAAAAAGAATAGATGCAACCAATACTCCAATTAAACCCCCATGATAGGACATTCCTAAAATACCAACATAATGAAAACCATTCGAGAAGTCAAAGGGACAAACTATTCTTAATGGATGAACCAGGAAATATTTAAAATCGTAGAATAAAACATAACCTAATCTGCCTCCTATCAAAACGCCTGAGATAGCCCAGCCAAAATAATTTTGGATGATTTTCTTTGAATAGGCATATTTTTCATTATTCAATCTATATAAAATAAGCAAATATACAGTAGCAAAGGCAATAAGATACATTAGCCCATAATAACGCAATTGAAATGAACCAATTTTTACAATATTAGGACTAATATGTTCAGGTATATGATTCCACCAGTTCAAAAATATTTCCCTCATGTTCCGGACCCTATCCCAATCCCAAAAGTCCGCCTCCCTGGTAAACAATAAAGGAAACTATCCAAGCAAGAGCGGTAGTGTAAAAAGCGGCAAAGAGAGGCCATCGCCAGGAATTCGTTTCCCTTTTTATTTATCACTGCTATCGTGGCTATACAGGGTATATAAAGAAGGACAAAGACCATAAGACTGTACGCCACTAAGGGATTATACATCTTGCTTCCATCAGGACGAGTCTCGCTTTGAAGTGCCTGGCGTAAGCTTTGAGATTTTTCTCCTGCCTCACCGATGGAATGAAGCGTCCCCAACGTCCCCACAACAATCTCCTTGGCAATAAATCCTCCCACCAAGCCCACGGATATTTTCCAATTATCAAAACCCAAAGGTTTAAATATGGGAGCTATTGTCCTTCCCAATCTTCCGGCATAACTCTTTTCTAATTTCTCAAATGCCTTTTCATCCTCTAACCGGGTAACAAGTTCCTCTTTCCCTTGTGCTTGCTCGATTAAGGTATCATAATCTTGCGAATATTTTGGGTCCCAGGGGAAATTGCTTAAAAACCAGATCAGGACACATCCGGCAAAAATAACCGTCCCGGCCTTCTTTAAATAAACAGCTCCTCTCTCCCACATATGAATAAGGAGTCCTTTTATGGTAGGAATCCGGTAAAGGGGAAGTTCCATGACAAAAGGGGCCGCTTCTCCTTTGAATAAATATTTTTTAAATAGCTTAGCCATTACAATGGCCACCACAATCCCCAGGCCATAGAGAGAAAATAACACCCGGCCAGCTATTCTTCCAGGGAAAAAGGCTCCCACAAACAAGACATATACGGGAAGACGCGCCCCACAACTCATAAAGGGGTTAACCAAGATAGTTACCAACCTATCTTTCCGGTCTTCTATAGTTCGGGTAGCCATAATCGCGGGGAGGTTACAACCAAAACCTAAAAGCATAGGAATAAATGAGCGACCGTGCAAACCAATCTTATGCATGAGTCTATCCATAATAAAGGCCGCCCGGGCCATATATCCTGAATCTTCCAGGAGGGCCAAGGCTAAGAATAACAAAAATATTATCGGTACAAACACAAGCACGCTACCTACTCCGCCGATGATTCCATCAACAACCAGCGACTGCACAGGACCTCCTGCAGGCAATAAATCACTAAATAGATTTCCTAACCATTCCTGCCCGGATTCGACCCAACCCATTAAAGGTTCACTCAGCTTAAAGGTAAACTTAAATACCAGCCACATTAAACCAAGAAAAATAGGTAGCCCCAGGATTCTATTAACTAACACTTTATCTATCTTATCAGAAATAGTATGGCGCACTTCAAAGTTTTTTTCAACCGCTTCAGAACAAGCGCCACCGATGAATCCATAGCGTCTGTCGGCAATTATTGCCTCAGGTGTATCTCCCAAAATACCCTTTAGGTGGACAGCGCTTTTTTCGGCTGTTTCTAATATTTCCCTGGAACAGGGGCTTTCTTTAATCTTTTCGACAACTTCGCTATCATTCTCCAGCAGTTTCACCGCCAGCCAGCAAGAGGGATATTTTTGGGTTAGGCTTTTATCTTTACTGAGGACCTTCTCTAATTTTGCCAGTTCTTCCTCAAGCTCCCGGCCATAACCTACCCTACTTCTTCTTAATTTAGTGCGGCCTTCAACCAGCTTGATAGCTTCATCAAGAAGTTCATTCATCCCTTGTTTCCTGGTAGCCACAGTAAACACAATGGGAGTTCCCAAAAGTTCGGAGAGCCTATCTTTATCAATAAAAAGTCCTTGTTTTTTTGCAATATCAGACATATTAAAAGCTAAAATTAAAGGGACTTTTAACTCCATAAGCTGGGTAGCTAAATATAAGTTTCTTTCCAGGTTCGAGGCATCAATAATATCAATTACTACATCGGGTTTTTCTTCTACCACGAAATTGCGGGCAACGATTTCATCGAGGGAGTAGGCCGTTAAGCTATACGTTCCGGGAAGGTCAACGATATTGATATCATAGCCTTTATATTCCAGCCGGCCTTCCTTCTTCTCAACAGTTACGCCCGGGTAATTACCTACATGCTGGCGGGTACCTGTTAAATTGTTGAAGATGGTAGTCTTCCCGGAATTAGGATTTCCAGCTAAAGCAATAGTTAATTTCTTGGACATTTTTTATCCTTCCTTTACCAGAATCTTTTGAGCCATCCCCTGACCTAAGACTAACCTTGTATTATCTACAAGAATAATACAAGGGCCGGGGCTTTGAGCATGTAAGACCTTTAATCTTGCCCCCTCATTTAATCCCATATCCGTAAGCCTTGCTCTTAAACCCTTTCCCCCGGCGATAAAAATTAAAGTTACTTCTTCCCCGGGTACCACCTTGCTTAAAGGCAAAATCTGCTCTTTCATTTCTCTGCCTCTACATAGATGCTCGCAGCTTCGTCCTTGCGAAGAGAGAGATGATATCCCTTTATCTTTACCTCAACAGGGTCCCCCAACGGGGCAACCCGCTCCATTTCTACTTCCGCACCTTTGACAATACCCATATCCAGAATCCGACGATAAATAGAGCCGCCCCCGGATATTTTTGTAATTTTACCTTTGTCCCCCGGCTTTAACTCTCGCAACATCTTTATATTTCCCATGTTAATTATCCTTTCCTCTGCAAAGACGCCTGCATGGCAATTGCCCCAAACCCGCGTTTGCCTTCCCTCCCATTGTTATTGTCTCCAACCAATTTTAATAACCCAGAGAAAATAAGATAAGACCCACTCCTATCCCGATAACAAGATTGAATAACTTTATCAGTAAAGAATCCTTTATCGTGTAGGATAAAAGAGGCAACATTCCATGTCCGTCCTGAACGATAGAACTTGCCAAAAGAACAGAAAAAGGAACTAATCCTTTGGCAAACATCATTACAAACACCAGATGCGGGCCGGATTCCGGGATTATGGCTACTAAACCGGCAATGAGAAGAACCCAAAACATGTGTGCTTCTACAAAAGCCTTTAAGTTCCAAAACCTTAAGCTAAAATCTACCAATAACAAGGCGCCGAAACTCCATAAGAATATCCTCCACAAATGCTCCTTGGCAATATGTTTCCAGATATGTTCTTCCAAATAATGCTCAGGCACCGTAACAACAATAAAACCGGCTAACGAAAGAAGGGAAACAAAAGTAATTTTCTCCCAATTCCACTCCCCGGGACCGATTACTCCTACAATAAAGCCATACAGGGTACCAAGCAAAAGAAGCAAAAGCAAGAAGCGGGATAAAGACATCTTTTTTATGTGTTCAATAATCTCCCTCAGATGAAGACAGCAACATTCATCTTGAAGGTGAATAATAGAAAGGTGACACTCCTGACAGGGTTTTATCTTTAATAGAGGTACTATTTTATCCGTGATGTAAGCAAAGATAATACCCAAAAGGAATAAGATAACAAACAAAAATAAAGCCTTGCCCGGGAACATGGCCAACATCACAAAGGCCTCATCTCCACTGGTTGCAATCATCCCACCGACAATCGCCCCAAAAGAAATAAGCGCCCGAATATAAAAGGAGACATTCATAAAGGCCCCTAAACATCCCGGGGTTGCTCCTAAAAATGAAGTCATAACATACTGTCTAAAGAGTCCACCTTTTATCAGTTCGCTCATCCTCCCTCTCGTGAGAACATTAAGATAATCGATAAAAAGCATCATCACAAACACAAAGACAGTAATCATTAAACCGTGTTCCAAGTTAGGTATCAGAATTTCCATACCTACCTCCCCAATTATTTCTTTCCATCACCTTTCCACCTGAGATTCTTCCGCCGAATGTGTCGGCTTTATAACCTGTTCGGCTTGATTGCTGCGATACCTTTCTATAACTTCCTTCGCGGTAAGTCCCTCCTCAATTCTATAAATATCGACAAAATTATCCTTCAACATATAAAAAGAAATCTCCCCAATTTGAGATGTAAACAATAAATCTATTTTATATTTAATAACAGCTTTTATAACTTTAACTCCAACATGTCTTTTCTCTTCAAGAAATTTATTATAATAAAAGTCTTCTATCCTTATTTCATTATCGCTAAGCCTCAAGATGATAAAATACGGGGCTCGGCCAAAGTGCCCGTACACTTTGGAATCCAATCCATTAATATCCCTAACCGGAATAATAGCGGAGATAATTTTTTCTCTTGATGGCTCAACATGGATAAAAACAGACTCAATATGCTCGTAATTTTTAGTTATAAATTTTTCTGCCTTGTTCGCCAATTCATGTGCTCTGTAAAGCGGGAGCGAAGGGCTGGTGGCAATTTTACATTCGACCATTTTAAAGGGTCCTGACCGCCGCATCTTAACTTCCCCAACCCCCTTAACTCCATAGATTTTATTTATATCCCGTTCAATCTCAGATTGTAATTGAGAATCCAAGTTTGCATCCATCAAAACCAATAGAGAGTTCCATACATTCATCAAACCTAACTTAAGAATAAGCAATGATATCAAGATAATAATAACGCCTTCTGCATAAGGAATTTCTCCATAGGCTAACAATATACCTATTAAAACAAATAAAGAGGTAAAGATATCCAGGAAGGATTCGCTTGCATTAGCTATAAGAGACTGAGAATTGATTAGTTTCCCCACGGCCTTTTCTTTTTTGGCTATAAAATAAGCAGTAATGATAGATACAACACTTACGTTCACCGGCAGAAAGGGAAATTTTGGGAAAGGGGTAACATGAAAAAGCTTATGGTATCCATCCTTTAGTATCTCTACCCCCGCCCACACAACTAATGCACCTATTATGAAACTCGCCAGCGTTTCAGCTTTGTATAAACCGTAAGGAAACTTATCCGTCTTCTTCTTAGAAGCTAACCAAAGGCCAAATCCAGAAGCAAAAATCGCCAGAAGGTCAGCGCCACTATGAAAGGCATCAGCTACCAAAACTTCTGAGTTAAACAAATAACCTATGGTGGCCTTCATAACAGCTAAAACAAGAGTTGCAAAAGTTGCTATAAGAGCTATCTTTTGCCCCTGTTTTAATTCTTCCATTTTATCTTTTTTAGTTCCCATGGTCTCCGAATTAAGTTTCTATCGGTCATAGAAAAATTGACGAGTCATGGGTAAACCACATTGCGAGCATTTTGTTTGAAAACAGGGAATACCCGGCTGATGAGGGACTACGAGGCCACACCTTGGGCAGATACAGTTAGCCGGAGGTCCCCCGGGGCCAAAACCTTGGGGGTATCTGCCACCGCGAAAACCTCTGCCTCTACTCCTGTCTCCTCTACGTCTTCTTCCAAAACCAAAGGGCATTTCTTATCTCCATCAATCATCAAGAATATTGATATGAGTTTTTATCTTCTCCCCAAGCACCGTCTTTGGGACAGCTCCTATAACTTTTTCTACCACCTGTCCATTTTTAAAGATGGCCAGGGTAGGTATACTCTTAATCCCATATTCGGATGCAGTAGCCAGTGCTTCATCAACATTCACTTTACAGACCTTGAGTTGCTCCTCATACTCTTTGGCTACTTCCTCAATTACCGGGGCAACCATACGGCAGGGAGCGCACCAGAATGCCCAAAAATCCACTAGCACCGGTAGACCCGATTCCAATACTTCTTCCTTGAAATTTGCATCAGTCACTTCAACTTCCATTCGTCTGCCTCCTTTCTATAGATAGTTACTTATCAGTCATAAGCTACTTTACAGATCTCCCAGATCAGGCAACTGGGTCTAAACTCACAATGATTATCCGGAACAAGGCAACGACAACACTCACGGCAATAGCCAATTGAAAACTTCTGGCAGATGAAAGCAGCTTCCCTCTCAGGATGATTTTGGCATCTCATCAAAAACACCTTTTCTCGGTTACCACTCCCCAGACAAAGCATCCCTTGCAAAAATCTCTAAAGGGGATATATATCTCGTTCACATCCTTACTAGACATATTCAGTTAATCTCTGACAATGATGGTCATCTAAAGACCGAAAATATATCTGGCTGGCATGGCTGAGCGATTCCACTTTTCCTCCTCTTTGCATCTCCTCCAGATACTTAGCCAGTTCATTTCTGTGAACTCCCATGAGATTAGCAATATCGTTGATAGTACAAGGCCTGCGCTTTAGAAGGGCGATTATGTCATCCTCCCTATACAGGGAAGAGACTTTACGAATTCGGCCTTGAAGACCATCAATAATTTCGGCTCTCTTCCCCAGAATAGTCTTAGAGAACTCCAGGTCCGCCCGGCTGAGAGCCAACGCCCCGGGTTCACAAGGTGGCCGGGTAACAGTGCTAAGCTGGATCTTATTCACATTGATTCCCCATAAAACCATAGCCATCTTTGTTAGTTCTGCCTGAGTATCATTAATTCCCTTGACCAACATTATCTCAAGCCATGTTTGCCCCTGAAAGTATCTGCAGAATATTTTGAGATTAGCGATGATATGCTCAATACGGATCCCTTTGCAGGGACGATTGACTCTTTCAAAAGTCTGTTGAGTAACAGCATCTAAAGAAGGGATAACCAGATCTGCTTTGTATAAGTTATCCCGGACGCTGGGAATGAGTTGACCGGCATTAGTTAAGACAGCTACGGGCACAGAAGTCATCTTCTTCACCGCAGAGATCATCTCCCCCAACCGGGAATTAAGCGTGGGCTCGCCTGAGCCGGAAAAAGTAATGTAATCAGGAGTGGGCCCATTTCTCAGGGAAAGCTCCAATTCTTTTAGCATTTCCGCGGTTTTCAAATGCTCGGTTATGGTGATCGTCTTTTCTGTTGTTCGTCCCAGCTGGCAATAGGTACAATCAAAACTGCAGGTTTTGAAGGGGACAATATCCACTCCCAGGGAGAGCCCCAATCGTCTTGAAGGCACTGGGCCAAATATATATTTATTTTTCTTCTGCCTGCTTCTCATCTTTTATCTTCTCCTCATAAGAATTGCTTCAGCTGCCCGGCAAACTTGTCTCCGGGTCAATGGCTTTCTTCAAATCATCCGCGCTCTTCTCTTTCAAGGATATTTTTTCAGTGGTCACAGATATTCTCGCCTGTTTGCAGGGTTCCATGAAGGTAAGTTCCCACGATCCCATCCGGGTCATCGCTCGGAGCGCCGACGATAACCTCAATTCCCTGTTCGGCAAAAAGGCTCCGGGCCTGCCGGCCCATCCCCCCGGCAACGATTACATTTGTTTCCTGTTCCCGGAGCCACTTCGGAATTACTCCGGGAGCATGAGGTGGCGGAATGAGCAACTGCTTTTTCTTGACCTGCCCGTTATCCACATCATATAAAACAAACTCCTCACAGTGCCCGAAGTGCATACTCAGTTTTCCTCTCGAGGCATAGCTATTCGCATCGGCTTTATCCCTCCCTCATGTTTGTAACGATTGTTCCCCACCTCTTAATCCCAGGGCACCGGTGATATTGTCCCAAACCTTCCTTATTTCCGCACTAACTTCTCTGTCAGAGTATTCAATAACGCTCTTTCCCGCTACCATAGCTTCCGTGATTACGGTATCAAAGGACAGTTTCCCCGCCAGTTGAATCCGGTTAGTAAGACAGTAATCTTCAATCTGCTTGGTCACCACCAAATTCAAGTCATACTTATTGATGAGGACAAGCGTTTTTATCTTAAAACGAGTGGCGAGGTTAACAACCCGCTTCATATCGTGAATCCCGGAAAGGGTGGGTTCAGTTACTACCAGGACAGAGTCCACCCCGGCGATAGAAGCAATAACCGGGCAGCCAATGCCGGGCGGACCATCTATAATAATCAGTTGATGCCCGTTCTCTTCAGCTATCAATCTTGCCTGGTATCTGACCAGAGCAACCAGCTTTCCGGAATTATCCTCAGCTATACCCAATTTGGCATGCACCATGGGACCGAACCTGGTTTCGGAGATAAACCACTCTCCGGAAAGGTTGTCCCGCAACCCTATCGCCTTCCGGGGACAAAAATAAGTGCACACCCCACACCCTTCACAGGATACTTTGTCCACTACAAAATCATTACTAATAGCTTCAAAGCGGCAGACTTCCTGACACTTACCACATTCATTACAAAGCTCTCTCTTGATAAAGGCAGAACGGCTGCCATAGAAATTTTCCCGGTATTTTACAGTCGGCCAGAGAATAAGATGCAGGTCAGCGGCATCCACATCGCAATCGGCCATTACCTTATCCCCTGCCAGAGAAGCAAAGCCGGCGGTAACGACCGTTTTACCGGTTCCTCCCTTGCCACTGATAATAGTCAGCTCTTTCATACTTAGACTATTCTCCTCATTTGATTATAGAGATCCCTGAATCTATTTTCCCACTCCGGCTTATTGCTAATTAGGAGAATCCCTTTGGAGTAAGCCATAGCAATCTCTTTGTCCTGGGGGATATGCATTAAGATAGGAATTCCTTCTCTTTGACAATATTGGCTAACTTTTTCATCTCCAACCCCAGCCCGGTTGATAACCACTCCAAAGGGAATCTGGAGGGTTCTCAAAACCTCCACTGCCAAGGTCAGGTCATTTAGCCCAAAAGGGGTTGGCTCGGTAACCAAGATACAGAAATCACTTTTTTTCACCGTTTCTATCACCGGGCAGGAGGTTCCCGGAGGAACATCAATTATGGTTATCTTATCGTCAGCTATGCAGCTCTTTACAGCCCGGATTAAAGGAGAGGACATAGCTTCTCCGATTCTCAATTTCCCCTGGATGAATTCAAGCTCTCCCGCCCTCCCTTTCTCGACGACGCCGACCTCACGGCGCCCTTCAGTAATGGCTTGCCTGGGACAAAGCAGAAAACAGCCGCCACAGCCGTGGCAGAGTTCAGGGAAGAGCAAAACCTTTCCCTTGATGACGGCAATAGCACTGTAGGCACATACCTCCGAGCACTTACCACAACCATCGCACTGGTCATTGTCAACCTCCGGGACAGGTATAGCTACCGGCTTGGAAGAGCTGATCTCCGGCTTCAAGAAAATGTGAGCATTAGGCTCTTCAACGTCACAATCCAGGAATTGCACCTTCTCCAGCCGGCTATCACAAATTGCCCGAGCCAGATTAGTAGCTACCGTTGTCTTGCCCGTTCCTCCTTTGCCGCTGGCTATGGAGATAATCATCTTTATCCTCTATAACAAATTTATTTTTGTCCGGAGAAAAATTTCAACCGGACAACATCTTCTCCCTCTTCCTCAGAGACGATATATTTCTTCATCCCGGGCAGGATCTCCTCAAGCAACTCTATGTACAACCTTTCTTTGGTCACATCTTGAGATTTCTGGTACTCGGCCAGCATCTTCGAAAACCTTTTTGCTTCACCCTGAGCATAGGCAATCTTCCGGGCTTTATATGCCTCTGCCTCCTGGAGCATAGCGGAAGCTTTTGCCTGAGCTTCGGGAATGATTTGGTTCCGGTAGGACTCCGCCTCATGAATGAGAGTAGTCTTCCCTTCCTGAGCATTGATGACATCCTTAAAGGCAGCCACGACATACTCCGGAGGTTCGGCACTCTTTAACTCCACCGAGTCTATTTGAATACCGCAACCAAGGGCATCAAGCCCTACCTGAGACTTGCGATGCACTTCCTGTTGCAAGCGATGCTTACCGATAGTAAGCACTTCATCTACGGGCATGCGGACAATTGAATCAATGATCGCCTCTTGAACTACTCCCTTGAGAAGGAACTCGGGATTCCTCATGTCGTAGAGGAACGCGACAGGATCCTTCACCCGATACTGAAGGGCGATACGCGTATGCATGATATTCTTGTCGCCGGTCAGACAGTAAGGAGCAATAATGGCTACTGCCACCGCTCCCCTCTCGCCATAAGCCGCCTTTAGCTCTTCTGCTTGCCCTTTCTTTATCCAGAAACCTACTTCCATCCGTTTGACCTCTTTTATCCTGACTTTATCTACCTCGTCCACCGGCCAGGGCAGACGGTAATGAATCCCCGGTTTAATCTCCTTGCTGATGACCCGGCCGAAGTGCTTGAGAATTCCAACTTCATTTGTCCCGATAACGTAGATGCCGGAGAGGAAATAAATAAAGATTACGGCATAAATTACATACCTCGCCGTCTTCCTTATTTCAGAGAAAGCCATCTTCAAATCCGGCTGAAGTTCGGAAAGGAAACCAACTTTTTTCGGCATTATGTCCCCACCTTTTATTATCCGGGCAATCATTACTTTTTTTGACAGGATGAACAGGATGAACAAGAACCTTTAAAGCCCCACCAAAAATCAATCCTTGAATCTTTTCTCTTATAATGTCTCTTACTATAGACTGGGTGCGGCGGTTTTCTTGTTTTACCTAATAGTTTTATCCCGTCTATCCGGTGAATCCTGTCAGATTTTCTTCACGTTTTGTCCTGTTATTTTGACGCTACTTTATCTCTTTATTGTTCAGATAGCGCAGCAAATCAGAATCTGAGGACAAAACGACGGTTGTCTTCTTATTGAGAATCTTCTTGTAGGACTCCAGGGTACGAAGAAACTTGTAGAATTCCGGGTCCTTCTCGAAGGCTTCTGCATAAATTTTAATTGCCTCTGCATCTCCTTCTCCCATGGTAACCTGAGCATCCCGGTAAGCCCGGGCGAGAATATCGCTTTTTTGCCTATCCGCAGCCGCTCTAATCTCAGTGGCCTTCTCCTTACCCTCCGCACGGTACTTATTCGCAATGGACCGGCGTTCCTCCTTCATCCTCCGGTACACCGCCTGGGCATTATCCTCAGGAAGGGCCAGGCGACAGATACCAATCTCTTTTATCTGAATACCGTAGTTCTCAGAGGTTTTACTATTTGCTCCCTCGGTCATGCGAGCCTCCATCTCGCCAATCTTTACTTCTTCCTCATCTGTGGAGATAATTGCCGCCATGGGATAATCACCCAGGACCGCTCCCAGTTGGGAACAGACGATATCGTCTATCTTTTGCCAGGCCATCATTACACTTCCTACCGCCTGGAAGAATTTAAGAGGATTTTCTATCTTCCACCCCACGAAACACTGAACAACGATATTCTTCTTATCCTCAGTCAGGTATTCGATAAGCCGGGTTTCATAAACCTGAAGCCGCCGGTCAAAGCGGTTCACAGTCTGAATCGGGTCAGGCCATTTCCAGTAGAGACCGGGTTCCCGGATTGTCTTGACCGGCCGGCCGAACTGGGTCACAATTACGTATTCTTTTACATCAACCCGGTAAAAAATCAGAGCCATCAACACCAAAATAAAAATGACGGTACCGGCGATAATCTTTGCCCCTCGAGTCATTTTCTTCCTCCTGTCTTTTCTCCCCCCTTCTCGATGAAGAGAGGCATTGAATCCCCTTCGTAGAACCAAAGCTCCGGCCTCTCTTCTCCCTTCCTGAGCGCAACGATGAATTTGTTGACTTCGGGCAGAGCTTCTTCCAGTGTCTCCAGATAAAGACGAGTCTTAGTAATCTCTTTTGCCTTCTCATACTGGCGGAGCTGAAGACGGAACCTGTTCGCTTCCCCATTGCTTTCCACGAGCTTCTTGTTCCTGTAGGCGGAGGATTCCTCTTTGACTCTCTCAGCCTCCCCCCTGGCCATGGGAAGAATCTGGTTCCGGTATCCTTGCGCCTCATTGATATAAGTCTCGTAATCCTCATGGGCACTAACGACATCTTCGAAGGCCGGAGCAACATCCGTCGGCGGATGCATATCACGGAAAGCAACCGTGACAACTTCTATACCGAGGGAATGGTTATCTGCCTCCGCTTGCAAAAGGTCTTTGATCTTTTCTTCCAGAATATCGCGATCTACTGTGAGGGAAGGAAAGAGCCGTCTCGTTCCCATAATAGCTCGCACTATTCTGTAGGTAATATTCCCAAGCAGCCTCTCGGGAGCCTGGCAATTATAGAGATATGCATAGACGCATTTCACTTTATAATGAATCTGGAGATTTAAATCGGCAAAGCTATATTCACCGGTAAGGAAGGAGAATTC
>JAADIA010000065.1 GCA_013151555.1 Nitrospirota bacterium
ATTACCAGAAAATTACATAGAGAACGATTGTCACGATGATAATCCCAGCACCAACTGCCTTTGCAGAGAAGCTGGGGATAACGTTGATATCTTGCTTAACCGGAAGTTTCACTGGCTCGGCAAGTGGCTTAAGGATAGTAATAACAGTCATAAGAACGACAAGGGCTAAGAAGGTAATAGCCATATGGTTAAGGAAAGCCACGTTCGGCAACGCCCAGAGCAACAGCCCGTAAATCACGATATTGCCCAGTAAGGCCGAACAGAAATACCGTAACGATTCCCGGCGAAATGAACCCCTGAAACATCTGAATATACTTGAAGATACCTCCAAATTTGGGATTGGCGAGACTAGGCGCAATCATAGCAGCCGCCAGCATAATGCCCCTTTGCCCTTCCTGAAGATTCTTGGCTCCGAGGGCACGTTGGACAATAAACTGATTAAGACCCCAGTAGAAGATATTGGGTATCCATAAGCCGAGCAGTAACGCCGTCCAAGGAATCTCAGGATGGTTACTCGGCATGATCATATGCAATTTGTCTGCATTGGTTTCAAAGAAAGCACCCACGCCGCCAACAGCTCGGAAGCCAAGGACCATCACGATGGCCCCACCAATCAACAATGCGGCACCCTGAAAAAGTATCTGTCCAGACCACAGCCTTCAGCCCTCCATAGACAGTATATGCACCCGCAATGATTGCGATCATCCAGACAGCTAGGGTCAGATCCATACCAAAGATGGTTTTCAGCCCTATGGCACCAGAGTAAAGAATGGAGGCTAAGGCTACAGCTACATACATGATCATGATGAACACTGCCATGATTGTACGACTGGCGGTATTGTAACAGTATTCCAAAAATTCCGGGATTGTATAAATACCACATCTAAGAAATCGGGGTAACAGAAAGAGACCTACAAAAACCAGGGTAACAGCAGCCATCCCCACAAAATGTTCCGTAGAAATGTTTGAAGCTATCAGAGAAAACCCAATCAGCCAAAAACCTAACCCCCGACCGGCAAGGAAATAATCTTCCGAGGTCTTCTCTTCTCTTTCTCTTCTCTCGATTTGTACAGGGAGATACCGATAACCAGGGCGAAGAATCCAGCAAACATAAAAATATCAACTAAACTCAGGCTTATTTTTTCTCCTTTCCATTTACATCCAACCGCAGAGACAAATAATCGGGACCTTCAAAATCTTTTCATACCGTCTTCATTTTATCGCCCCCTTTCATCCTTGGCATTTGTTATTACTCCCCAAACTATGCCAAAAAAATATCCCTAAAATTAAGAAATCCATTTCTTTATGTTACAGAAATTTTTCTTGCTTCACAAGAATTATTTTACTCTAAGGGGAAGATATTGCCGTTAGAATTGGAATGAGAGAACCTATGAAATGAGGGGCTGAAGTGCCCTATCTTAGGAGGCATTAAGAAGAGGTTTTACCTGGAAGAACTGTTCAACAAAATTAAAAATGTCAAACATTTTCTCTGCGTCAAGACAAAACTTAAATGTCCCTTTCGCTATCCTACTTCCATTTGCTTGTCAATAAAAGTAGCCTGTCCCCTTTTTGGGTCAGGAGAGGATTTCCTTGAATTTTCTGGTTAGGTTAGGAACTACCTGGAGGAGGTCACCGACGATTCCATAGGTGGCGATGTTGAAGATGGGGGCGTGGGGGTCCTTGTTGATGGCAATGATGATCTCCGAAGAGCGCATTCCTACCTGATGCTGAATGGCGCCCGATATCCCGCAAGCAATGTAGATTTTTGGTTGCACCGTCTTTCCGGTCTGCCCGACCTGATGGTAAGAAGGGATCCATCCGGCATCTACGGTGGCCCGGGAGGCTCCCACTGCTCCTCCTAAAACTTCCGCCAACTCTTCGATGAGTTTGAAATTCTCGGGCTTGCCTATCCCTCTTCCCCCGGAGACGATAATTTCCGCTTCCTGAAGGTCGACTACCCTTGCTTCCTCCCGGATGATATCCAAAACCCTAGTTACAACGTCTTCCTCATCTACTTTCGCTTCGATTTTGATAATCTCTCCCTTTCGGGAATTATCAGGAGAGGGCTTCTTCATCACTTTCGGCCGAACGGAAGACATTTGGGGACGGTGATTAGGACAAAGGATTGTAGCCATGATGTTTCCCCCGAAGGCCGGACGGGTCTGGCGCAACAATTTTTTTTCTTCGTCTATCTCCAGTCCCGTGCAATCAGCTGTCAACCCCGTCCTCAGGCGAGCAGCCACCCGGGGAGCCAGAGACCTTCCCAGGGTAGTAGCTCCGAAGAGAACTATCTCCGGTTTCCGTTCCTTTATCAAATCGGTAAGCAAGCTGGTATAGAGACCACATCGATAATGATATAATTTTTCGTCGCTCACCAAATAGACTTTGTCCGCTCCGTAAGTAATCAGTTCCCTGGCAGAACTTTCCATATCCCGGCCGAAGAGAACGGCCTCAAGCTCTTCGCCCAGGGTATCGGCCAGCTTTCTTCCTTCACCTAACAATTCCAAACCTACCGGCTGAAGTTTTCCTTCCCGCTGTTCGGCAAAGACCCAGACGCCGGTATAATCTTCTAATCCCTCCACTACTTTGTCTTCTTTTTTCAAGAGAATAGCTTCAAAGGGACAGACCTCTACACAAGCTCCACAGAGGTTGCAATTTTCCAGAATAACGGCTTTCTTATCCTTAACCTCAATCGCTCCGAAGGGACAGGCAGGAACGCATTTTGTACAGCCGGTACATTTATCAAGAATTATCTGAATAGACATAAACTCGCTCCGTTCGTAATTGTAAGTTGAAGATTGGAAATTTTAAATTGCAAATTTATTAAGATCAAAATCTAAAAAACCAAAACTCATATTTTTCGTTTTAAAATTTCCAATTTCCAATATACAATCTACAATTTCCAATTCGGCCCGCCTGCGGTGGGCCGTTTAACTATACGACTTTCGCTTCTCTTAATTTATTGACCAGAGTTGCGACCTGTTCGGGGATACTTCCTTCCAACATCTCTCCCTTGCCCCGGGGTTCAGGGGTAAATATCTTGATGACCTGGGTAGGAGAACCGTCAAGTCCGATTTTATCCTCGTCAAGGTCAAGATCGGCAGCTTTCCAAAGCGGGATTTCAGCTTTCTTTGCTTTTAATACTCCCCGCATAGAAGCATAACGAGGTTCGTTTATCTCTTTGGTTACCGTTAAAACAGCCGGCAATTCTGTCTCTACTATCTCAAAGGCATCTTCCAGAGTACGTTCGGCTTTAACCTTTCCGTCAACGATCTCTATCTTCCGCACATAAGTTATCTGGGGCAAGTGCAATTGCTCAGCTACCCCTGGTCCTACCTGAGCGGTATCCCCATCAATCGCCTGTTTACCGAAGAGAATTAAATCGAACTCCCCTATCTTCTTAATGGCTGCCGCTAAGGTATAGGAGGTAGCTAGGGTATCCGACCCGGCAAAGGCGCGGTCGCTTATCAGGATAGCTTCATCGGCTCCCATAGCCAGAGACTTTCGCAAAGCTTCCTCTGCCTGAGGAGGACCCATGCTGATGACGATTACTTTCCCTTCATACTTTTCCCGCAAGCGCAGGGCTTCTTCAATAGCATTCTCATCAAAGGGATTGATAACGGAAGGAATTCCTTCCCGGACCAGGGTGTTCGTCTCCGGACTTATTCTCACCTGTCCCAGGGCTTCCGTATCAGGAACCTGTTTTATACAGACAATAATATTCATAGGTCAATGCTCCAGCTTTTAGGTTTTTTAACTTTGTGCCTCTGTGCCTTAGTGCCTCATTTTTTATTCCTTCAACAAATGCAGAGCAATCACTCCCCGCTGAATTTCCGAAGTGCCCTCTACAATCTCGAAGAGTTTCGCCTCTCGCATGTATCTTTCTACCGGGTAGTCTTTGGTATATCCATAACCTCCATGCACCTGCACCGCTTTGGTAGTTGCCCGCATGCAAACTTCCGAGGCATAGAGTTTGCCCATGGCCGCTATTTTCTCAAATTCTCCTTCCTGGTCCCTTAAAAAGGCAGCTTTATAAACCAGAAGCCGGGCCGCTTCTATTTCGGTAGCCATATCGGCTAACATAAACTGGACCGCCTGGAAACTGGAGATGGGTTTATCGAACTGAATCCTTTCCTTAGAATATTTGACGGCTGCCTCAAAAGCCGCTTGAGCCAATCCCACCGCACCTATTCCCATCCCGATTCTCCCCACATCCAGAGTCTTCATAGCTACCCGGAAACCTCGACCCTCCTTGATAAGAAGATTTTCTTTCGGCACCCGGCAATCCTGAAAAATCAGTTCCCGGTTTGCCAGAGCCGGGTAAGCCATCTTATCGAACTCCTGGCCAAAGGTGAACCCCGGGGTATCCTTCTCCACAATAATAGCACTTAAACCTCTCGCTCCCCGCCCGGGTTTGGTATTGACAATAATGACGTAAGTATCGGCTACCCCTCCGTTGGTGATAAATATTTTTGTTCCATTAATGACATAGTGGTCACCATCAAGAACAGCTGTCGTCTGGACATTGCCGGCATCGGACCCTGCCTCCGGTTCCGTTAAGCCAAAAGCACCTAAAACTTCTCCTTTAGCCAAAGCCGGCAGGTATTTTTTCTTCTGCTCATCCGTTCCAAACATCAGGATGGGATAAATACAAAGCAGGTTAGCGCCATAGATGGAACCGGTAGTGGTACAAGCCCGGGAGAGCTCTTCCCCAATTAAAGACCAGGTAAGGTATCCCATTCCCAAACCGCCATATTCCTCCGGGATAACGATCCCCATGAGATCGCTTTCCGCCAGAATCTTAGCATTTTCCCAGGGAAATTCTCCCTTCTCATTAACTTCAGCCGACTTAGGGGCAAACTTCTTCCGGCAAATATTCTTCACTTCTTTAAGCATCATTTCCTGTTCTTCAGTTAAGTTAAAATCCATTTCCCCCTCCTTAATGAGCACATCACTTAGTGAAACTAAGTGATAAGTGCGAATTAACTCCGCCGCTTAAGGGGAAATTGTCGCAGAGAATTTCCCCTTGTTTAAGCAAGTGAGTAAGCACATCATCCACCTAGGCGGATATCAGTACGAATTAATCTCCGGAAACAGGACGTATTCTTTCCCCCTTACTTATCTTTCTCCTTCAACTTTTCCAAAGCCTGCCGGGCCGCCTGCTGCTCAGCCGATTTCTTGGTTCCGCCTTGCCCTTTCCCATAAACTTTTCCTTGTAAGCTGACGGTAACTTCAAAGATTTTCTGATGGCTCGGTCCTTGAGTAGAGACAACTTGGTAGAAAGGCACCTGCCCCAGCCCGGCCTGGGCATATTCTTGCAAGTTACTCTTATAGTCCTTTTCTTCAACCTCGTCTAATTCCAACTTCTCCAGCTCCGGCTGCAACCGCTCCAGAATGAAACGGCGGCAGACAGATAATCCTCCATCAAGATAAATGGAACCAATTAAAGCTTCGAAACCATCGGCCAACAGCGAGGTTCTATCCCTTCCTCCGGTAGATTCTTCTCCTCTGCCGAGAAGAAAGTATTGTCCTAACTGAATCTCTTTTGCCTTGCAGACAAGAAGAGTTCCGTTAACCAGCATGGATTTCATCTTAGACAGTTTCCCTTCCAAGTATTGAGGAAAGCGATGATAAAGATACTCGCTAACCACCATTCCCAGAATGGCATCGCCAAGGAACTCCAAACGCTGGTTGTATTCCGTATCCTCTCTTATTCTCTCATGAGCAAAGGACCTATGGGTTAAAGCTTTATCGAGGAGTTTGACATCCCGGAAGGAATAGCCAACAAGTTTTTGAAAACTTTGCAATTCCTGCTGCCTGGAGCAGTCAAGATTATCCCTCATACCTCCTCACCAAAAGAGTAGCATTATGCCCGCCGAAACCCAGAGAATTGGAAACAGCTACTTTCACTTCCGCCTTCCTGGCCTGGTTAGGAACATAATCAAGGTCACATTCCGGGTCCGGGTACTCGTAATTAATCGTAGGAGGGATAAGATTCTTTTCCATAGCTAAAAGGCAAACTATAAGTTCCACTCCTCCCGCGGCCCCCAATAGATGACCGGTCATAGATTTGGTAGAACTGATAGCTACTTTCTTGGCATACTCTCCAAAAACGGTCTTTATAGCCATAGTCTCGAATTTATCATTCAGCGGAGTTGAAGTTCCATGGGCATTGATATAATCAACGCTTTCCGGTTTTAAGTCGGCATCTTTAAGAGCCAGCTCCATAGATCGCGCTGCTCCCTCACCTTCAGGTGCAGGTGCAGTAATATGGCAAGCATCGCCACTCATCCCATAGCCGACGACTTCTCCATAAATACGGGCGCCCCTTTTTAGAGCATGCTCTAAGTTTTCCAAGACGATTATTCCTGCTCCTTCTCCCATAACAAACCCATCGCGCGTTTTATCAAAAGGACGGCTGGCCTTCTCCGGCTCGTCATTGCGAGTGGAGAGAGCCTTCATAGCGCAGAAGCCACCTACTCCAAGAGGGGTAATAGCTGCCTCAGCCCCTCCGGCGATCATTACTTCAGCTTCACCCCGCTGGATTATCCGGTAGGAGTCTCCAATGGCATGAGAGGCAGAAGCACAAGCTGTAGCCACACAAGAATTAGGACCCTTTACCCCTAATGTAATGGAGACCTGTCCCGAGGCCATGTTCACGATGAGCATAGGGATAAAGAAAGGAGAGATTTTAGCGGGACCTTTTTCTAACAGGACACTGTGCTGTTTCTCGATAGTGGATATCCCTCCAATCCCGGAACCAATTAAGACCCCAATCCGATTGATATCCTCCTCCTCAATATTCAGACGGGCATCTTCAACCGCATCCAGGGAGGCCACCAGAGCAAACTGAGCAAAGCGATCCATCCGTCGGACTTCTTTCTTTCCCAGACGCAAATTAGGGTCAAAATCGTTAACCTGACCGGCAATTCGGCTATCATAGGCATTAGCTTCGAAGTGAGTTAATTTCCCTACTCCACTTTTACCCCGGGAAAGCGACGACCAGAAATCCTCTTTATTATCCCCAACGGGAGAGATTACCCCCAACCCCGTGACTACCACTCGCTTTCTTTCCACACTACCCCCTCAACTCGCTGCACTCGTAATTGTAAATTTTAAATTGTAAATGTCAATTTGCAATTCAAAAAGTTGCGACCACACGGAACTCACTTATTTCTTAGTATGTTCCTCAACATACTTAATAGCCGCTCCTACAGTGGTAATCTTTTCTGCATCCTCATCCGGAATCTCGATATCAAACTCTTCCTCTAAAGCCATTACCAATTCCACTGTATCCAGAGAGTCGGCTCCTAAATCATCTATAAATGAGGCTTTTGGAGTAACCTCATTAGCATCTACTCCTAACTGTTCCACGATAATTTCCTTAATTCTTTTTTCCAAAGCCATCTTTTCACCTCCTGGTATCAAAAACATACCTGATTACAAAGATTTTCTCAGATTACACGGATTTAAAACATTAAACTCCCAACATGGCAACTATTTATTGCCGAATTTAACCAACAAACCAACTTTTGAATTAAATCCCCCCCTTCTTCTTCTAAAAGCTAATCTTAAACCCATTAAGATACTCTCTCGTTAAATCCCGGTCCCTATCCCGGATTAGAGACATCCTGAGCTTTATAAATAGGATGTCTTACATAACCATTCCTCCATCCACGCTTATTACCTGACCGGTAACATAATCAGCGTTATCGGAAACGAGAAAAAGAACTATCTTAGCTACATCCTCAGGAGTACCAAGCCGATTGAGAGGAATTTGCTTACGCAGCTCCTCTTTCTTGTCATCCGATAATTTCTCCGTCATCAACGTCTTTATGAATCCGGGAGCTATAGCATTCACATTTATTCCCCGGGGAGCCAATTCCCGGGCGGCACTTTTGGTAAGTCCGATAACTCCTGCCTTGGAAGCCGCATAATTTGCCTGACCCACATTGCCGATGAGCCCGATTACCGAAGCAACATTGACAATTTTTCCTTTTCTCGCCTTCATCATCGGTCTGGCTACGGCTTTCAGGCAGTTAAAAGCTCCTTTTAAATTTATCTCTATCACCTTATCCCAGTCCGATTCCTTCATTCGAACGAGGAGAGAATCAGCAGTTATCCCGGCATTGTTGATTAGTATATCAATCCTTCCAAACATGTCAAGTGTTTTATCAACCATTTCACTAACTTCTTTAGTTTTAGATACATCCGTCTTGGAAACCAACGTTTGTCTTCC
>JAADIA010000003.1 GCA_013151555.1 Nitrospirota bacterium
ATTACCTTGCCTCCCTTTTCCAGAGATGCGACAATCGCCTCCGTCATCCTGACAATTATCTCAACTTGACCTTTCAGGATATCCTCTTGAACGCGAAGGCTCTCTTTCAACCCCGCAACGATCTTCTCTCTCAATTCATCCCTCCGGATGGCAATAAGGAAACTGTAAACACAGACAAATTCCCTTCCTTTATTTTTCACCGCAGAGATCGCAGAGCACGCAGAGATTATTTCTTTTTAAATATGCTTCTCTTTTCCTCAGCGATCTCGGCGTTCTCAGCGGTAATTTTATAATTTGAAATTTTTAATTTTATCTGTGTCCATTTATGGTCTATTTTAATTTTTCCAATATGGCCCGGGCCAGAAGAGGAATCATAATCTCGTGATGGCCGACAAAGGAATAACCTTTTCCCCCTAAACTCACCGGTCTCCGGACAATGTTCTGAAGGGGCCGGTAATGTTGAATCATGTCGAAATTAGCCGTGGTAAAATCCCGGACTTGATGCCCGGTTCCTGGTAATGCTTAATGCTTTCAAGAATACTTCCGGGAAGATTACTGCCGAACCGAAATTAATAACCACGCCGCCGTCTCCCAGACGGCTGACTACCGCACAAAGGAGCCGGAAATCACCCAGGCTGGTCTCGCCTAAAGACTTTCCCTCCGCCAGGGGATGTTGATGGATAATATCCGTTCCCAAAGCCACATGCACCGTGAGGGGGATATCCTTCCTTATGGCTGCCGTGAGGATGCTCAGCTCGCGGTAAGGAGCCTGCATCTCCAGGAGCTTTTTCCCCAGGCTCTCGCCCATACCCTGCTTCTGCTCCGCCCCTCTCTTCACGGCCATATTCATCGCTGCGGCCACCTCTTCAGCCATCCCGAACCGTCCCTCCTTCAGAGAGACATCCACATCCTCAGAAGTTTCTCCAATCAAGCCGATTTCAAAGTCATGGATGGAAGCCGCTCCGTTCATGCTGATAGCCGTAAATATGTCCTTCTCTATAAGGTGAATAATGAGAGGGCTCAAACCACATTTTATGACATGAGCTCCGACATTAACCAACACCGGCTTCTCCCGCCGTTGAGCTTCCAGCACTGATTCCACTAACTCGGAGAAATTCTTTCCGGCTAAAATATTCGGTAAAGATTCTAAAAAATCCGGGAACGATTCCCCGGGAAGTGAAGGACGGGCAAAGTCTTCTTTCCGTACTTTGCTTGTCCTCTCCTTTAGAGGATACGTCTTCACTTTTGTTAAATCCAGGGGTTTGTATTTTTTCATCTCGTTTCGCCTCCCAGCTCCTTGTCTATGAGCATCATGGTCAGCGATCCGATAACCACCCGGGCCTTAATGAGAACCGGAATTCTTCTCTCATCATCGGTAAGCCAGATATAGATATCCCCCTTCTCCTCCAGGATACCTCCTAATTTAACTTGCTTTAAGATAGGTTTAACCACTATCGTCTTCAACCTTTTCCGGCCCAGCTTTTCTTTCCTCAGGACTTTAACTTCAACCTGATAGTTCTTCGCATCAGCATTGACGTCTATGAAGACAGACTTGCCCACCTTTAGATCCTGTCGGCGCAGATAATAGAAGGCGGAGAGGACATCCTGCACATCGGGAGGCGCAGAGATAGAGGTTCTTTCCGGATTATCCTTCTTTTCCCCGGCATCGAAAGTGGTTGCCTCTTTTCCCTTTCTATCGAACAGAGTTACCTCATTGTTCCGATAACTCCCTTCTCTCTGGTCTTTCTCAAAGCGGTAGGGAAGAAAAGTTCCGGTGTCTATCAAGGATTCCAGCCGGTCCTTCACCCGGTAAAAGAGGGAGAATAGAGACGAAGACTGGGCCGTAGCTACCAGGCGATACACTTGATGATTTTCCCAGGAGGTAATTTCTTTCACCTCCAGGACAGCTGTCCCCGCAGGCAGGGCAAAATAAATCATCCGGAAGGTCAATTTTTCCCCGGGGGAAAAGGGCGCCCCGGGCAAGCTTCCTTCGCTCCCCCCGGCCCGGACTATTCCAATCCAGAGAAAGATTGCCAGCGAAGCAAGAAGGAAAACTTTCCCTGCTTTAGACCCTCTCATATCTCTCTACCCCTTGACATCTGTTTTCTTTTTCCCGGCTACCAAGCTATTAGCCCGGAGAAGAGAATCGAAAGTGCCGGCATCCGTCCACCAGCCCTCGAGGATATCACAAGTCATCTGCCCTTTCTTGATGTAGGCATTATTTACATCGGTTATCTCCAACTCTCCTCTCCCGGAAGGCTCGAGAGTCTTAATAATGTCGAAGACCTGATTATCATACATATATATACCGGTAACTATGTAATTAGACTTTGGTTGCTTGGGTTTCTCCTCCACAGAAATCAAGCGATCTTCCTCGATTTCCGCTACCCCGAAACGTTCCGGGTCTTCAACTTCCTTGAGAAGCACTTTTGCTCCCTCCGGTTGTGCTTTAAACTTTTCCACCTGCTCCTTTATGCTCTTTTCTACGAGGTTATCTCCCAAGATTACTATTATCTTCCCGTTATCGGCAAAGTGCTCGGCTAAATTTAAAGCTTCGGCAATACCTCCTTCTCCCTTCTGGTAGGTATAATTGATATGCTTCAATCCAAACTCGCCTCCGTTCCCCAGGAGCCTCAGGAAATCGCCGGCATTATTCCCACCCGTAACCAGCAAAATGTCCCTTATCCCCGCCTCAACCAGAGTCTCAAGAGGATAATAAATCATCGGTTTGGAGTAGACCGGCAGAAGGTGTTTGTTGGTAATCCGGGTTAAAGGTTCTAACCTCTTTCCCAGCCCTCCGGCAAGGATAACACCTTTCATCTTAACCCCTCCCTTCTTAGTATGCCTTCGGCATAAACAGGCCCAGAGTTTGGAAAAATCCGAAAGACTAAATCCGAAACTCGAAACAAATCTTAAATTCTAATTCTCGAAATTCCAAACATGGTTTCGGTCATTCGTATTTTGGTCATTTGAGTTTGTTTCGAATTTCGAGCTTCGAATTTCGTGCTTCTAAGTTGTGCCTTTGCCTTTATTTCTTCCAGTCATAAGGAATATCGTTCTCATAAGGGTCCACCCGCAATTCGTCGGGATTATCATAATCGTAGAGTTGGGTAGGAATATTTATAATCGAGGCTTCCTCCTTGCTGATACACTTAAACCCATGGTAAACGAGAGGGGGTATTTTCAAGAGAAAAGGATTGGCCAACTCCAGAATAAACTCGTTTACCTCTTTAAAAGTAGGAGAATCTTCCCGGCTATCGTAGAGGGCCACTCTCGCTTTTCCTATTACCCCGAGGAAATGGTCCGTCTGCTTACGGTGATAATGCCAGGCTTTAACTATCCCGGGCAGAGCTGTAGTTAGATAAACCTGACCGAACTTATCAAAAAACTCCTCATCGCTCCGCAATATTTCCATCAGCCTTCCCCGTTCATCGGGGATGACCCGGAGTTTTTTCACTTTTACTCCTTCAATCATGGCTTAAATTCTCCCCCTCCAGTAGTCGATGATATCCTTCAAGGTCTTCTCAAAGGGTATCTCCGGTTTCCACCCCGTCTCCTTCCGGAACTTGGAACTGTCTCCCAGGAGAACCAAGACATCCGAGGGACGGAATTTACTCTCATTTGCCTTCACCTCTATTGTCTCTTTCGTCATTCCCAGAAGCATCTCCAAAACCTCACTAATTTTGTAGCTCTTTCCGGAACAAATATTATAGACTTCCCCCGGTTTACACTTCTCCAGAGATAGCCAATAGGCTCTTACCATATCCCGGACGTCGGTAAAGTCTCTCTTCGCATCCAAGTTTCCTACCTTTATCACCGGCGGCTGAAGTCCCTTCTCAATCCGGACAACCTGCCGGGCAAAATCGCTACAGACAAAAACCTCTCCTCTCCGGGGACCGGTATGGTTGAAACCACGAGTCCTGATAACATTCAGCTTATAACTCATATAATATTGATAAGCTAAAAGATCCTGACCAACCTTGCTCACTCCGTAAGGACTCAGAGGCCTTAAAGGATTGGTCTCTTTTATGGGAATCTCTTCTTCATAAGCCAGTCCATACTCCTCTGAGGACCCGGCAATTTGAATCCAGGGATTGAGGCCTGCCCGCCTAACTGCTTCGAATATATTCAGTTCGCCAACAATGTTAGTGGTCAGGGTCTCCGCCGGAGCATGCCAGGAAGTGGGCACAAAGCTCTGAGCGGCTAAATGAAATATCTTATCCGGCCTTACGTCATCGATGATTTTGCTTACAGAAGAGGCATCCTTTAAATCACATTCCCACAACTTTAACCTATCCTTGATATGATCAATATTCTTCGTATCGCTCCTCCAACGGTAGATTCCGCATATCTCCACCTCCGGTTTGGTCAATAAATAATCCGCCAAATGGCTTCCTACGAAACCGGTAATTCCGGTTATTAAAACTTTCATTTTTGCTTCCCTCCATAATCTATCAAGGAAACCTCCATCGGCCCTATTTTCGTCCCGGCTTTTATTAAAAGCGGAAGTTTCCGCTCCTTCTCACTCAGCCAGACTGTCAAGATTTTTCCCTGTTCGTTCTTGCCCACACTCGTCACCTTCACCTCAGTTACATAAGCGGTAAACTTTCCGGCAGGAACTTTAATCTCTGCCTTACGCAAAATTTTTACTTCCACTTCATAATTATTCTTTCGGTTATTGAGGTTGATTATGAAGCTTTCACCTACTTTAAGCTCCCTTGTCCGAAGAAAATAAAGAGCGGAGAGAAAATCCTGGGAATTCTTTCCTATCTTCACTTTTCTACTTCCCGGCGTTCCCTCCTCACTCGTCTCCGCTATCCCATTTTCCTGGTCATAGATAGTCAGACGTTCATCAACATTCCTTCCACTGCGAGCATGCTCCTGGAATCTCAAACTGTAAAGATTTCGGGCATCCATATAGGATTCAAATACGCTCTGGAACCTGGTAAAGAAAGAAAAAAGCGGAGATGTTTTGCCCTCAGCTACTAAATAATAAGCCTCCTTTCCCCGATAGCTTACTTCTTTAACCTTCATGGTTATCGATCCGGCAGGAATAAAGTCAAGGTATTGCACCCGGAAGGTAAGTTTTTCCCCTCCCCGGAAGGCAGAAGTTGCCGGATTGGTAATTTTTGCGGCGGAACCTAATTCCTTAAGCTTAATAGGGGGGATTTCCTTACCCTTGCGGACAAAGAACACCATTAGAATTGTTATTATAACTACTGCCCAGACAATCCTCCCAAGCCCTCTCTTCGCAGACACAAGCTCCCCCTCCTATAAGTTCAGCTGAATTATCCCACATTAAAGCGAAAAAGGCAAGAAGAACTCAACGAATTCCGGGCTTTACGGCCTGCGCCACTACTTTATAAACCTTAACATCCCCAAACTCCCGGACAAATCTCAGTCCGGCCACCTTGCTTACATCCGGAATCTCCCCGATCACTGCCGTTGCCTCATATTCCCGGAGATACTTATCCGGATGAAAAATCACATACTTTGCCCCTAACCAGCGCAAAATTCCTGCCGTCCTTGGATCGGCAATATTGACGATTTCTTTCCTCACCTTCTCAGCATAAGTTCCCGGCATTGCCCCATTAATCAAAGGCTTCCGGTGAATCCTCTGCCAGAATAGGTAATAATAGTATTTAAAGCTAATATCGCTGGATAAAGGATACTCTGCAATAGTAAAATCCCCCGGCTGTTCCGCCAGCCACTTATAAACCGGCGGAGTCCGGCTTACATCCGTAACCCGATAGGGAGGCCAGTTCCAGAACTCAAAAAGTACCAGCACAATCACCAGCCCACTCAATCCCAGTCTCCATTTCATCTTTCCTGTTTTCTTCAGGATATCAGAAAGCCCAATCCCCGCCAGCACGGATACCGAAAGCATCACCAAAATTCCAAACCTTTGATATGCCCGCATCGCCGGCAGAATTTTATACATAAAATAGGAGGGAAAAAGAATCCGGAATCCTCCTATCTCTATCCACGGCGCATGCGAAAAAGCTAAAGCGACCAAGGCCAGAAACACAAAAAAACCCACAATAAAGTCTGGTGACTGATGGCTGCCGGCTGATGGCTGATTGACTGCCCGCCGGCGCCGGCGCCTCCAGCCGATGATAGTAACTATCGCCAGGGCCATGGGCACATATCCTAAATAAAGAGCGTTCTCCCCCCAGCGGGCACTGTAAAACCAAGAATCCACTAACTTCCTGGTAAGTTTTCCAAAGACCGGATGCTCCACCGCCGGCAGAAGGTATCCACCTATCTTCGCCCCACTCGTAAAGAGGTCCTTAAAAGGACGAACATATCCCTGGGCATCTATTGCCTGCGTCTTCGATTCAAAAAAAGCTATTTTAAAGGTCCGATACTGAAAAGGCAAAATGATCGCCAGAGCAACGACCACTCCTACCAAACCAACCTTTATTCCTTTAAACAGAGACTGGAAACCGGCGGCTGACCACTGGCGATGCTTCCACCAACAAAAAAGCTTAAAGAAAAGAAAGGCTCCGGTAAGAACAACCATAAAATATCCGTAGTGAGGGTCGAAGAAGGCGTTCAGAGTAAAGGCAACAGCACAAAGAACAGCATTCCAATAGGTTCTGTTTTCATCCAACCGGAAAAGGAGCAAGACATATAGCGGCATCCACTGAATGTTAGCTAACCCTAAATGCGCCCAGGCATGAGCAAAGTGATAGGGAGAGAAAGCAAAGATTATTCCTGAGAAGAAGCTGGCCACTTTGTTCTTAGTAAAGCGATGCACCAGATAATACATCGTAATGCCGGCCAGGGGAAAGCTGAGAAGAATGATAAGGTTGTAAGCAATAATCTCATTAGTTAATATCGTCAACCATTTAGCGAAAAATTGCAGGAAGGGGATCCGAATGCTTCCGCTGTAGTCAATCCCGAAAGGACTGGCAACCAAGGCATTAAAGTAGTAGGGAAGGCTATGTTGCCAGGTATACTTCATCCGCCAGAGACCATAGATAACGCCGAGAGGATCTCCTTGATATCCATAGAAAGAACTACCCATCCTGAAAATCAGAGGATAGGTCAAGAGCAGGCTCAGAACAATGAAACCCAAAAAAAATAGTATTTCCTGATAGTAAGATTTAAGTTTTTTCACTTTCTTCTAACCAAATCCACAAATTTCATTCCCACTCCCACAACCAAAGAAAAATAAGCAATATTAGCAAGTTGTTCTGCAACCCTCGCCAATCTTAACACAAGAAGGAAAACAGCCAGGATCAAAAGGGTTATAAAAAGCAAGATACACTTATCGGAAAATTTTCTTTGCTTTATCCAACTGACCGCTTTCGTCATCCACTCAAGGCGTCTCTTTTCTAAAATAACGGCTCTTACCTTTCCGGATAATAACGGCGAGGGTTTTTCCTTTTTTTCAAGCGGTCTCCTCCGTTCACCATAATAAGCAAAATAATAAGCAAATTTTCTCCAACCGACAATTGAAACTATGATTATAACCTGCACCGGGATTACACTGAATACAACCAAGCGGTATAGATAAGAAGAACTTATGAGTAATGAGACCGGCAAAGGTTCGGGACTATACTTTGACACTGCCCAGGCCAAGCCCAGAATTAAAAAAGAAGGGGAAAACGAAATTATATTACATAATATA
>JAADIA010000011.1 GCA_013151555.1 Nitrospirota bacterium
GGAAAACATGAAGAAAATCGTAGAAAAATTTGCCCGAAAACCGCAGGGCTTGCCTCGCAAAAAGGTTATCTTTGCCTTTATCTGGGGGGCTTTACTTCACTGGGGCATTATCCCTCCGGCTCTAATAATAATCTTCCTGAGAATTGATCACTATCTTCCTTCTCTGTCAGTTCGTGTTCCCTATAATTTTTTTCTTGCCGCAGGCCTGTTTATTCTCGGTCTTATCTGGACGATAGGTCCTATTCTTGACCAATGGAGAAAAGGAAAAGGAACCTTTATCACATCCTCATGCCCGACGCAGAAATTGGTTACTGAAGGATGTTACCGTTACTCCCGGAATCCGATGTGGTTGGGTTATTTATTTCTCTTTGCCGGGGTGGGATTAATTTTTAACTCTGTGGCCATAATATTCGGACTGCTTCCTCTCACTGCTCTTTTTCTCGTCCTCTACACAAGAATTTTTGAAGAGAAGGTTCTTTCTTGTAAGTTCGGCAAGGAATATGAAGAATATAGAAAGAACACTCCGCTTCTTTTCCCTTTACCTGTAGAATCCTTAGGTTGGGTAATCCCTCAAAGAATAAAATTTGTCCTCTCTATTATCCTGGCCCTGGGAATTTTCTCCTCTATTTTTATCTCCTATAATGCCTTTTCCTTGAAATCTCAGCGATTTGGGAAGATAATATGGCATGGGCCGAGAGATGAAAAAGAGATTGCTCTTACCTTTGATGACGGTCCAAGTTCTCCTTATACCGGCCAGATACTTGATGTTTTAAAGAAATATAATGTAAAGGCTACTTTCTTCCTGGTGGGAATCCATGTTGACCAGTATCCTGAATTAGTGAGGAGAATAGTAGAAGAGGGACATGCTATAGGTAATCACACTTATTCTCATTCCACCCTTATCTTCGATAATGGGAAACGGATAAAAGAAGAAATTTCTAAATGCGAAGATTCTATAATAAAAGCAAGTGGTCTGAAGCCAAAGATTATTCGTTTGCCAAAAAACTGGAGGAAGCCGGAAATATTTGAGATTTCCGAGGAGATGGGTTATGTCATAATCAGTGAGTCTAAAAGGGCTTTTGATTGGGAAAACCCGGGGGTAAACAAGATTGTAAAGAAGGTCATGAAAGGACTCAAGCCGGGGGATATTATATTATCGGTATGCATGATGGAGATGGCGACCATCTCATCTATCAACATTCCCGGGAGCAGACGGTGCAGTCTTTGCCGATAATAATTAAGGAAATAAGGAAAAGGGGTTATTCTTTTGTAACTATCCCGGAGATGCTTTCCCAGGAAGAGAAATGAATATGGCTAAGGAGTATTTGCCCATGAATAAATGTATGAATAAATGTATGTTTAACCTTGATATGTGTGTGCCTCAACTGGAGCTGCCCCGGGTGATTATTGTTGGGGGTGGTTTCGCCGGTATCCCGCTTGCAAAGGCACTTAAAAATAAACCTGTTCAGCTTATTCTTTTAGACAAAAATAATTTTCATCAATTCCTTCCCCTTTTGTATCAGGTTGCTACCAGTGGATTAGAACCTGATTCCATTGCCTTTCCCTTAAGAAAGCAATTCCATGATTATGAAAATTTTATCTTCCGGATGGCCGAGATCATCCGAATAATACCGGAAGAAAACAAACTGGAAACGTCAATCGGGGCGATAGCTTATGACTATCTGGTATTAGGTACCGGAAGTAATACTAATTTTTTCGGTTTAAAGGATGTTTCCTTACATGCTAACGGAATGAAAACCATCCAAGAGGCTTTGGATTTGAGAAGCCTGATTTTGCAAAATTTTGAACAAGCAGTTAGCACCTGTGATTTAAGTGAACGGGATGCGCTCACTAACTTTATGATTGTCGGGGGTGGACCGGCAGGTGTCGAAACTGCCGGGGCTTTAGCCGAATTTAAGAAATATATTCTTCCCAAGGATTATCCTGAATTAGACCCGGGTTTAACAAAACTCTATTTGTTGGAAGCCGGGAAAAGACTTCTCTCTTCCATGTCGGAAAAAGCATCATTTAATGCATATAATGAGTTAAAACGAATGGGAGTCCAGGTGAGATTGCAAACGGGACTACAGTCGTACGACGGACTGCAGGCAACTACAAACACCGGAGAATCTTTTAACGTTAGAACCCTAATATGGACTGCCGGGGTAAAAGGTGCAGTTCCCAAGGGAATTAAGGAAAGTGCTCTTGCAAGAGGCAACAGGATTTTAGTAGATGAATATAACCGGGTAAAGGGATATGAGAACATTTTTGCCATTGGTGATGTGGCCGCAATGATTTCCGATAAATATCCCGGAGGCCATCCCATGGTTGCCCAGGCAGCAATACAACAGGGTAAACAACTGGGAAAGAATATTATGAACCTCATTCTGAAAAGAAAGCCTCTTCCCTTTATCTATAAAGATAAAGGCTCATTAGCTACAATAGGAAAAAAGAGAGCCGTTGCCGACTTAAATAAGATAAAACTCAGCGGGTTTTTCGCCTGGCTGATATGGTCGCTTGTCCATCTAATTACCATAAGTGGATTTAGGAACAAGGTAATGGTAACCCTCGATTGGACTTGGAGTTATTTAACCTATGAGAAGGGAAACCGGCTGATTATAAGAAAATATAACAAAAAGGAAAAATAATAACAACTCTGCAAGTTTTGCAGTTTATTTCCTTCAAAAACACCGATGAGGGCAGAAATGTGCAAAAATTGCAGTTTGCTCCCAATTGTCGGGAAAGTATAATTTAAGCAACTACCAGTATTTTATTTCCTAACGCTTTGAAGATAACCCACTTAGAGAAAAACTGAGAGAGCTTTTTCATTGCTGGCACGAAAATTGCATTCATTTTAAGAGCGAGGTACTAATATGTTGGGCAGGAGTAGAATTATGTCTAAATCAAAACTTGCGGTGCAGTTGCTTCTGACGGCTGTTTTTACAACCCTTATGGTAAGTCTGGCGCTGGCCCATGAAGCTGGCAAGGAAAAGGGGGCGAACCTTTTTGCCGGAGTGAAAACTATAATAATACCCTATGTGGCAAATCCCGGTATTGTTATTGATGGAAAAATCGGAACAGGTGAATATCGCGAAGCCGGACGATTTGTGGACGAAGATACTGGAATGGAGGCCTACCTCCTCCATGACGGCAAGAACCTCTATGTGGGTCTGAAAAATCCTGAAGATGGCTGGGTAGCGATTGGCTTTGGGAACGATAACGAGGATCTGGATAAGGGGGGCAATGTGGTAACAGGCTACCTGGATAAGGGAGTCCTGATGCTCCGGGAGTTTTATGCTTCTAAAATCACCGGAGAAATGGAGGTTAAGCCGATTGAGAAGGTTGGAGGCGTGGGCGACATAAGCGCTGCAAAAGGAGGAGATGGTAAAGCAACAACCATAGAATTCACCGTTCCCTTAAACTCCACCGGCAAATATGGTCGTCATCTTGAACCCGGAAAGATATATCCGCTTATTATAGCCTTTAACCGCTCCATAGAATTCCCGGCTGCCCTGGACCGGGGAGAAATTCATTTTGATAAGGCATATATTGTCCGGAAGAGCGATAACTTAAAGGAAATAAAGGACCTCTTTGCCAAGAAAAGAGCCCCGTATGCGCCCTATGATACCGTCATCGCCATGACAATTGTTGGCCTGTTTGCACTCGTATTACTTATTGTTTATTCGAAAAAGGGGAAAGAATAAATGAGTAACGATAAGTTTGAATCACAGAATAAGATGGTAACTAAAGTATGGCAATTTCTGGATGAAAGATTGAAATTCAGTACGATATCTTATGATATCCCCAAACACGGGAATAATCTGAGCTACTGTTTAGGTGGGATAACTTTATTCGGGTTCGTACTGCTTTTTATAACGGGAATATACATGGCGGCATTCTACCATCCGGAGGTCTCAGAGGCGAACGAGAGCGTCCGTCTTATAACTGCCAGCGGTTTAGGAAGTTTTATCAGGGGGTTGCACTACTGGGGCGGGCAGGCGGTTCTGATTTCGATTATTTTGCATATGGTGAGGGTATATATAACGGGCTCATACAAGAAGCCGAGAGAATTTAACTGGTTGGTAGGTATAGCCTTGCTGGCCATAACCATAGGTTTGCTGTTCAGCGGCACCGTTCTGAAATGGAATCAGGAAGCGCTTGAAGCGTATATGCATAATGTCGAGATAGGTAAAATGTTTGGAACTCTGGGTATGCTGCTCACCGGCACTACAGAGACTTTTAATCTTTTAACGAGGATGTTCATGACTCACGCAATTCTCCTCCCCCTGCTTCTGATTTTTCTGTTTATGGCGCATGCTTACTTTATAAAACAACACGAAATATCTCCGCTACCCTGGCACAAAAAGACTCCGGAGACAGTTCCCTTTACTTCACATTTAAAAAAATTGACGGCCTATGGTCTCTCGTTTTGGGTGATACTCGGCATTTTTGCCCTGGTCTTCCCTTCTCCCTTGGGTCCAGCGCCTATTTGGGGAATAGAGGTAACGAAACCCCCCTGGTTTTTCCTTACCCTCTATCCCTTGGAGGACCTCTTCGGGGTCAAGGCCATTCTCTATGCTACCATACTGACATTTATTTTGTTAGCAGCTGTTCCCCTGATAGATAGAAGTAAAAATAGAGAGCCACGCAGAAGAAAACTGATGATCGCCGGACTGCTCATAGCCCTTACCCTGTATATTGTCCTGACTCTCATCGGTGCATTTACACCACCGCGTGTCCATATAGGCATGTAGGCCAATGCATGCTCCCGCAGAAGAACTCACCCTGATCCCCAACATGATCCCTAAAACGGATATAGAGAAGGCCGTATGTAAGGCTATATCCGACAGGAAGGTGTCTTCTGTTTTAGAGTTGGAAGATTACGTGGCTGATTGTCTTTTCACAAATGAAGTTGCTGGTGGGGTGGTAATGGCCGGCATAGGAGATATCGGGCCGCAGGCCTTTCTCGAAGATGCTATAAGGATAATTCAGTCGTTAAATGGCAGATTGATAACAATAAAAAAACGGTGATGTTCAAAACTTAAGAAGGTATGAATAATAGCTGGTTAATGAGAAAGGATTTATCATAAGAGCGAGAACCTCTATGGAAAAGGAATACGCTTGTGGATTTTAGCTTGCTTAATTCCGGATTAAGTATTCTTGTGGGATTCTTTATCGGAATTACTATCGGGATGACTGGCATTGGTGGAGGCGCATTAGTTATGCCGGCATTGATCTATATTCTTAAAATACCTCCGGTCCCTGCGGTAGGTACAAGTTTGGCTTATGCTATCCTCACGAGAATAGGGGGTTTGATTGAACACCTGCGTTTGAAGACGATTAGAAAAAGAACGGGATTGTATTTTATTCTGGGCAGTGCTCCGGCGGTACTTTTAAGTTCCCAGCTCTTAAACCAACTCTCCCGGAAGATTGATCCTGCTGCTCTCAACCCTATCCTTCAAGTTAGTATCGGTATCGTTCTCTTGATAACTTGCGGAGCTTTGATTTTCGAGACTTATTTTCTGGAGAAGCTAACCGGAAAAAGTTCGAACGAACATTATATTCCCCGGGATAAATTTCCTTTAAAACGCAAAATAGGGGGAATCTGTTCCGGTATAATTGTCGGCTCTATTGTCGGAGCTACATCAATAGGAGGGGGAGTTTTACTTATTCCCCTGTTGATTATATTTTTCAATCTCAGTGCCAGCAATACGGTAGGGACAAGCATGATGATCTCCGTTGTTTTAGCGGTGCTGGGCGGTTCGGTGTATCTTTTAAATGGCAATGTAATCATCCTCACCGTTATCCTAATGACTATCGGGTCTTTACCCGGAGTTTCCCTCGGCAGCAGGATAGCGGTAAGATTGCCGGAAAAAGTCCTTAAGTTTTTTATTATTGCTATTATTGGTTTTGCTGCCGTCAGTTTATTCTTTGGATTAAAGAGATAAGGCGAGGGGGAAGAAATTGTTGCTCGCTAACTTAATGAAAGAAGATTTGATCATAATGGACCTGCATTCCCGGGAGAAGATGCTGGTTATCAGGGAAATGATAGACCGGCTGAAGCAGGCTGGGGAGATTGCCAATTGGATAGATTGTTTGAATGTGATTTCCGAAAGAGAACAATTAAAAACTACCGGTATCGGGGAAGGAATCGCTATCCCTCATGCAAGAACGAATGCTGTTAAAAATTTAGTCATTGCCTTTGCCCGGTCCCGGGAAGGAATTGATTTTAAGTCTATAGATGGTCAGCCGGTTCACTTAATCTTCATGTTGGTTTCGCCTCCTCCCGATGCCGGCCTTTACTTGAATGCCCTGGCCAGGATATGTGCTCTGTTAAGACGGAAGGATTTCAAAGAATCTTTAATCAAAGCAGATAATGCTCAAGAAATAATATCCCTAATAAGAGAATCTGAGATAATGGGAGGAAGAGAAAGTGCCAAAACCGGATAAAACATCTATCGATAAATGTTCAACCTGTGGCAATTTCACCTTAAGCACCTCAGCTCATGGCATAAGCCTGCCCGAGGGGACCTTTTGCAAAGATTGTCTGGCTGAGCTGGTAAAGATAGGCCTGGCTCAGAGAACTCAGAAAACTGTTAGGTGGTATTATAGCATCCCTTTCGTTATCCTTGAGCTCTTACTTTTTGGTCCTTTCGCACTACCCTTACTCTGGAAAAGCGATAGGTTTAGTTCTCTGGTAAAGGTTGTCCTAACCTTGATTGTGGCTATCTTTACCGTCTTAATTGCAATCTATGCGATGGCCTTAATTAAGAAAGCTTCTGCCTATTTCCAGTCAACTATTGACCTTTTGGAGTAATTAAGATGAGCTATTTGCAAATCATAAAGATGACCGGGGAACTTTCTTCCCTTGAATTCCCCGCATGTTCAATAGAGGACAAATATGATGTCCTCGAGATCCGCGGTACAGCTAAGAGATTAGCTGACGCGATTGGTCTGGATCCGGAGAGAGAATACCAATTGGAAGCCGTTGTTACTGAGTTTACGGAGATAGTTACCAAACCAAGGAGGACGGGTTCTATTAGCCTTCGTCTCGTAAAGGAGGGAGAGAAGAAGGGAATAGAGGTGCTCGTCAGGAATAACCGTTTGGGGAAGAAGAGGTCCAGGGCCTTTCTGGAAAGGAAAAATGCTCTTCTGGGAAAAAGCCTTCTCGAATTGGCTGCCGAAGAGAAGGGAAATAACTTGCAGTTCTCCCATTCCCTCGGGAAAGGTCTGGAAATAAAGGTCATAGAGTGGGCAAAATAGCGAGGAGGAAAAGTGCTTATATATACCCGTTGTGGTAAAGAAGCGGATACGGTTTATTTTCATTGCAAGGAAGATGTGTGGGTGAAAACTGTTTAAGGTTTATAAAAGAGCAGGAGAAGCTGCGGAAGAGGTTCCTGTTAGCGGTTCGGGATAGAATGCCGTATACCGAAAAGTGAAAAGGAAATCGAAGGCATTCGGAATATAAGATAATTTAGCTTTAGCCTGGCCGTAAAGAGAAAAGGAAAAAGGAGAAGCAAGGATATGAAGCTTTCCAATCTAATGCGAGAAGATTTAATCTGCCTGAATCTAAGGGTAGAGAAGAAGAGAGACGGTATTAACGAGATAGTTGATCTCCTGGCCAGGACGAGGGGGATTACTGACCGAGATAAATTCTTAAGGGCCATTATGGAAAGAGAAAAATTGGCATCCACGGGAGTAGGGGAAGGTGTTGCCATTCCTCATGCCCGAACGGAAGCAGCTAAAGAGATGGTGATTGCCTTTGCCCGTTCTGAAAAAGGAGTAGATTTCGACTCGTTGGATAAAGAGCCGGTCTATCTCATCTTTATGATCGCTGCTCCGGAAAAGCCGGTCGAGCCTTATCTGAAAGCTCTGGCCAGGATTTCCCGCCTTCTTGGAAAGAAGCCTTTTAAGGAGAGTTTGAGGAAGGCCAAATCGCCTCAGGAAGTAATAGAAGTAATAAAAGAAACAGAAAAGTAAAAGGGAGCATAGCTATGGCAGAAGTAAAGAAAAGCGATCAGGTTAAAGGTTAAAAACCAATTAACTTCAAGCCTAAAATCTCAAAGGGAGGTGCAAGATGTTCAAGCCAAATTTTTGGAGAGTCGGTAAGACCGGTTATGCCGGGTTGCCCAGGTTGGCAATCATAATCAGCTTAATGGTTTTTCTTCTGGCGATGGGAGGGATTTTTCCTTATTCTTCCTTGGCCAATGAAGATATGTTCGTTAAGGTAGCTGCGGAAGTAGGGAAAAGCGTAGTAAGCATTACTGCCGTTCAGACAGAGACCGTCCAGTATGTTGCTCCATCCTTCGGGGAAGATTTTTTTAGACGTTTTTTCGAGTTTCCCCAGGGTCCCCGGCAGCAGGAAGTTCCCAAGCCGAAAGAGCGAACTTACCGGTACCCGGTTCTGGGCTCCGGGGTTATCATTAATTCAGAAGGGTATATCCTGACAAATGAGCATGTAATTCACAATGCCGATCCCGATAAGATAACCGTGAAACTTCCCGATGGTCGGGAATTTCCGGGGAAGGTTACGGGCAGTGATCCCCGTTCCGACCTGGCAGTGGTGAAGATTCAAGGGAAGAACCTTCCCGCGGCTAAATTAGGTGATTCCAGCAAGCTGAAGGTAGGCCAGTGGGTTATGGCCATGGGCAATCCTTTCGGATTTCTTCTCAATGATCCCCAACCGACCTTGACAGTAGGAGTAGTGAGTGCCCTCAACCGTTCATTAAGCGGTACACCCCTGGGTAGAGGCAAATTTTACGAGGGGTTAATCCAGACCGATGCGGCGATAAACAAAGGCAACAGTGGTGGTCCCCTGGTCAATTCCCAGGGAGAAGTTATCGGGATCAATGTAGCGATATTCTCTACCAGCGGCGGTTCCCAGGGGATAGGATTTGCTATTCCCATTAACACGGCCCGGGGGATAATCGCCGCCCTCAGCAAAGGTAAGAAGGTAACTTATGGCTGGTTGGGAGTAAGCATCCAGAACCTGAAGCCCGGATTAGCCAAGAAGTTTGGAGTTTCTCCGGAACAGAAAGGTGCCCTGGTGGGAGGAGTGATAAAGAATAGTCCCGCCGATAAGGCCGGTCTGAAACAAGGAGATATCATCGAGGAAGTCGAGGGTAAAAAGATAAACACGGCCAATGAATTGGTAAGGGTGATTGGCCTGACGGCGGTGGGGAAGAAAGTGGCAGTAAAAATCATCCGGAGAGGGAAAGAGCAAGTCTTAACAGTGAAGATAGGAGAGAGACCATCCGAGCCGGGAGGGTTGGTTAACAATCAGGACTTCTGGCGGGGAATAAGAGTGCAGGAGCTTACAGAGGAACTGGCAAAGAAATTAGACCTTGCGAAAAAGGAAGGAGTCCTCGTCTCAGAGGTGGAGATGGAGAGTCCTGCTTATGAAGCCGGTCTAAGGAGCGGGAACGTTATCGATGAGATTAATCGAATAAAGATAAAAGGTCTGGAGGATTATCGGAAGGCCATTGAAGGGATAAAGGCAAAGGAAGATGTGCTTGTTCACACGGGCAGAGGGTACACCGTTATCCCGGGAAAGAAATAAAATCTGAGCTT
>JAADIA010000050.1 GCA_013151555.1 Nitrospirota bacterium
AACAGGATAACCAGCGCAGAATCCGGCCGCCCTGCCGGTCCTTGACCCGAGCCCCATTGGCCCGGTTCCATCTCCACCTGGCATCTTCATCACCTCCTTTCTTTTTATATCCTACTCAGATATATTGCAAATAGCGTGCCAGAGGAGTGTTTAAAGGTACAACAATTAGGAAGATATTGATTTGCAATGAGTTGTAAAGGAGATTATGACAAAGATATCAATGAGGACAAAGAGAAGGAAGGTTGCAGATATGAAACGTTCTTCTCACCCTGACTGGATATTAATTTATAACTTCTGTAGTGATAGAGGATTGCCTGAGTGTTGCAATAACGAGCACATTGGTGCAGAATTGAATCACTTATGGGGAAGGATATTATGTTTCTTCATTCTTCGCCAGAGACCACTACGGCTTATGCCTAAATCCTCGGCGACGAGAGAGCGATTCCATTTATGTTTAGCAAGCATTTCTATGATTAACTCTCTCTCGAGTTCCGTCAGAGGACAGCGCTTTTGAGAGACTTTGGCGAGAATCCTTCTCTCTGGCACGCCCAGTTCTTCCGGAAGGTGTTGAGGCTGGATAAGTCCACTCTGACAATGAATGAAGGCATGCTCGATGGCATTTTCCAGTTGCCGCACGTTCCCGGGCCAGGGATGGTCAACGAGAATATTCATGGCTTCCGGGGAGACCCCGGTTACATGCCGGCCGGTCCGTTTGTTGAAGACAGTAATAAAATGTTCCAGCAGAAGAGGAATATCTTCCCTGCGCTCACGCAGAGACGGCAGTTTTAGACGCACAATATTGAGCCGGTAGTAAAGGTCCTGGCGGAATTCTCCTTTCTCCACTTTCTCCAGGAGAGTCTGATTGGTAGCAGCAATCAAACGGATATCAACCTGGATTGTTTTCGTCTCTCCCACCCGCTCAAACTGTTGATTTTCAAGGACCCGCAGCAGCTTGACCTGAACAGCAGGACTTATTTCTCCAATCTCATCCAGAAATACCGTCCCCCCTGAGGCGCTCTCAAATCTTCCCTTCCGGTCGGAGATTGCTCCAGTAAAGGCCCCTTTAATATGCCCGAAAAGTTCGCTCTCCAGCAGAGTTTCGGGTAAAGCCGCACAATTCACCGTAATGAAGGGATATTCCCGGCGGTGACTGTGATAATGGATTGCCCGGGCCACCAAATCTTTTCCCGTTCCCGTCTCGCCCTCAATCAAGACCGTGCTGGTAGTTACGGCTACTTCCGTAATAAGCTTGTATATTCGCTGCATCTGGTAACTTTTTCCAATAATGTTACCAAAGGAATATTTATCTGCCAGTTCTTCGGTGAGCTGCCTGAGCTGGGACATATCACGGAAAGTTTCCACTCCCCCAATTATTTTTCCTTCTTCATCTTTGAGAAGGGCCGTGCTGACACTGATAGGAAGATAACAGTTGCGTTTGGTAAATATTTCCAGTTCGAAGTTTGTCACGCTGCAACCGGTGCGCATAGTTTTCCGGAGAGGACATTCCTCCCGGCACGTTAAGCTGCGGAAGATCTCGTGGCAATGTTTGCCAAGCACTTCCACTTCGCTGAACCCGGTAATTTCTTGAGCAGCACGGTTGAAAGCGGTAAGGCAATATCTCTCATCAACAGTAAAGACTCCATCGGTAATACTGTTCATGATTGCCTGGAGTTTGTTTTTCTCAAGAATCGTCTGACGGCTTGCTACCGAGAGCCGGGCGATAAGAGCCCTTACCTCTGCCAGATTACGAAAAGTTCCTACAACTGCAGTGATTTGTCCTTCTTTGTCTTTTAGAGGAGCAGTGCTCAGGCAAATAGGAATTTCATCATCGTCTTTGGTGAAAACGGTGTATTGGCAGTTGGAAAGCATTTCTCCCGTCGTAAAGGTCACTTTGGCCGGACAGCCTTCTTCACAGTTTTGTGAGTGAAATAAATCCGGGCAATGCTTGCCAACTACTTCTTCCCGACGGTACCCGGTGATCCTTTCCGCCCCCTCGCTAAAGGCGATAATTTTCAGTTCCCGATCCACCACAAAAACGCCGTCAGCTAATTGTTCAAACTCTTCAACAGTTTTTTTTCTTTTCATCATCACCTATCTTAATCACACAAAGAGTTTCTACTTTCCCTGGAACGAAAATCGGGATCCCCTTAACTGCAATGGTATCATTAAGGGGACGGCGGTTCAATGAAAAAAGGTTAAAAGAAGGTCAAGAGATACTATCGTTTTAGAATGTTAACTCTTGCGATAGCCTTTGGTTAATAAGAAAAAGAGCACAGCTCCCTTTTTTTTCGTTCATCTGCAAATTAATTATATCTTTATGCCTGTCTATCTGTTATAATTGTTCATTATTCTTGTGCTTACGATTAGGATGCGCGAGTTCTCTTTTTTTAGTATAATAATTGCAAACAATCCCTGAAAGGACAGAGAAACAAGTGAAAACATTCGATCAATTAGGTTTATCAGAAGAAACCCTGCAGGTTCTCAAACAAAAAGGCTTTGAAGTACCGACTCCCATTCAGGAGCAAGCCATCCCGGTCCTTCTCACCGGCAAGAAGGATATTATCGGACAAGCACAAACAGGGACAGGAAAAACCGCCGCCTTCGGATTGCCTATCCTGGAGCGATTAAAGAAAGACACTCGTGCGGTCCAGGCTCTCATTCTTACCCCGACCCGGGAACTGGCGGTTCAAGTCGCGGAAGAGATTCATTCTCTCAAAGGAAAGAAACGGGTAAGTGTCGTCCCCATCTACGGTGGTCAGTCAATAGATATCCAGCTCCGGCGGTTGAAAAAGGGAGTAGATATCGTTGTCGGAACCCCGGGACGGGTAATTGACCATCTCAAACGCCGCACTCTGAAACTCGGTCACATATCATATCTTGTCCTGGACGAAGCTGATGAGATGCTGAATATGGGATTTCTTGATGCCGTGCGAGAGATCATGGAGAGCACCCCGGCAGATAAACAGATTTTACTTTTCTCAGCGACCATGCCGCCTGAGATTGTCAAGATCGCTAAAAAATATATGGGCGCATACCAGACAATCAAAGTCACCAGCGGCGGACTGACCGTAACAAAGACCGACCAGATCTATTTTGAAGTTTCAAAGGCTGATAAGTTCGAAGCGTTATGTCGCATAATCGATATCGAAGAAAAGTTTTACGGCCTTGTCTTTTGCCGCACAAAGCGTGACGTTGACGAGGTCTCCCAGCACCTGATAGACCGTGGGTACGATGCAGATGGCCTGCATGGAGACATGTCTCAAGGACAACGCGAGAAGATACTTAACAAGTTCAAAAGAAACACGAGTAACATTCTTGTTGCAACAGACGTTGCCGCGCGCGGGCTCGACGTCCAGAACTTAACTCACGTTATCAATTTTGCTCTTCCCCAGGATCCCGAATCGTATGTCCATCGTATCGGCAGAACGGGCCGGGCCGGCAAAGAAGGCATTGCCGTGACCTTCGTCACTCCGGCGGAATACCGCAGATTGCAGATGATCAAACGGGAGGCAAAGACCGAGATACGAAAAGCTAAATTGCCGAATATTGCCGAGGTCATCAAAACAAAAAAAGCCCGCATAAAAGCAGAACTCGAGGAGATCGCCAACGCCGAGCCTGAGAGAGATTATACGGCTATGGCTCAGGAGCTTCTTAAACATAACGAGCCTACAAATATGCTGGCCGCTCTTCTACAATACACTTTTCAAGATGAACTAAGCGTCAAAAACTATGTCGAGATCGAACAGCGGGCGGCTGTTGACAAAAAAGGCAAAACGCGCCTTTTTGTCCAAAAAGGGAAGGCGGACGGACTGACCCGTAAAAAGCTGATCAATTTCATTACTGAGAAGTGCCGTATCTCCCCTTATAAAATCAGAGATGTGCTTATTCTTGATAAATTTTCTTTTGTAACCCTTCCTTTCCACGAAGCCGAGCTCGTCCTTTCCTCGTTTAAAAACGCAAAAAAAGGCTCCAAACTCTTGATCACAAAAGCAAAAACAAAAACAAAAACAAAAACAAAAAAATAATCCCCGCCCCTACTAAGCAAAAAGTAGCCTGTCCCCTTTAAAAAAGGGGACAGGCTACTTTTATTAATAGCTTTTGGTTAAAATAAGAACAAGAGGTTTTTCCCACTCGAAGCAGGTTTCTTTGCCGGCAAGCAAGGCAAACGCACCAATGCACTCGGGTTCAATTTGCGCATACTCTTGAAGCATCTGCACGACCTTACTCATAAAATCGCCCACAATGCCGTTCGAGTCGTCCACGCCACCCTGCAATTTTTTATCGAGCCGCAAAAGAAGTTTTACCAGAATTTCTGCTGTTTGTTTATTAACCGGCAAATCGGAAACAATTGCCGATAACATATTGCATCCCTTGCGCAATGAATCCTGGTTTCTAAACCAGGTGCGCGACGGTCCACAGTAGGGCTTTATGTATCGCATAGACTCAGTGATGGATTTCTTAACTGCGGCTAATTCTTCCTTGCTTAACTCTTCTCGCCGTCCCCTGCTCACAACTTGATCATCAAGCTTCTTATTTTGATTATTTAATGGTCGCCCCTTCTGAACTGCATACAATGCCAAAGCAACCATATGCTTGCAAAGCGTGCCCTCTTGCCCAAGATAGCAAGTGCAATGACCGCGTTTGTAATTTCGGGCCGATACGGAAACGCGATAAGGCTTTGTCCCCAGGACAACAGCAGTATAGTCCCCCCCTAACTCCTTTACTTTTGTCACCTTACCATGCTCATACAAACCCACCGCGCGCTGAAACGTCGGGTTATCTGTAGCAAGTTTGATTTTGTCAAAATCGTAGGTTGGGAACATATCAACAACTCCTTATCCTTCTAAATAGATTTTAAAGCTTTTGCTTTCTTAATACCGAATTCGGTTACAACAAACACTTTTCAAGCAACAGAGCCTGCCTAAAATTTTAGGGAAAATTATTCCCCTTGATCCCCTTGTATGAGTTTCTCCAGATTCTTCTTTGCGACCTTCCCCAACCAATGATTGGGATGAGCCTCTACCGCCTTCTTATAATAAGCAATTGCCTTTTCCTTCTCTCCTTTCTTATCATAAACGATCCCTATGTTTGTTAAAGCATACGGATCTTTGGGATCAATCTCAAGAACTTTCTCATATTCGACAATTGCTTTATCTGCTTCGCCATATTTAAAGTAGTAGATAGACCCAAGCAATAAATAGGCATTAATAAATTGGGGGTTAGTTTCCAAAGCCTTCCTTGCTATGTCTTCAGCTTCTTCCGAGCGGTTAAGTTTATAGTATAGAGTTCCAAGGCTATAATAGGCTTTTGCGTATGTAGGATCGCTTGCAATTGCCTTCTTGTATTCGGATATGGCCGCATCATACATTTTCTTCTTCTTGTAGCTATTTGCCAAGCTATAATGGGCGGGAGCATAATTAGGATCAAGCTCAAGGGCTTTTTTATACGCGGATATCGCCAGGTCGTCCCTCCCCTTACGAGTATAGACAAGTCCTAAGTTGCAATGAGTCATGGCATCATCCGGGTTTAATTGCAAAGCCTTCCGGTACTCACCAATGGCAACATCGTATCTGCCCATTTTATCGTAAGTAACTCCCAGTCCCACATAATAGGACGCATAGTCAGGGTCAATTTCAATCGCCTTTTCATAATTGCTGATTGCTTTCTCGTACATTCCCTGGTCATCATAGATGGAACCTAAGCCATAATAAACTCTATCATCTTTGGGCTTTCGCCGGGCAGCATACCGAAGCTGCTGAATGGCAAGGTCTATTTTGCCTAAGGCCTCATAGGTGTAAGCAATATCATAGTGAGCATCATAATACTCCGGGTTAATAAGAATTGCCTTAGTATAAATTTCAAGTTCATCGTCATATCTCTTTTGGTCATGGTAAACACGCCCCAGGACTATGTAAGCATCAAGGTAATCAGGGCTTAACTCTATGGACTTTTTAAGAGCTGAGACAGCTTCATCATATCTCTCAGCTTTGCGGAGGTCAATACCATAGTTATAATAAGCAAGAGCATTCTGCGGAAGCAGTTTTATGGTGATGCGCGATTCTTTCAAGGATTCCTCATATTTTTTTAAATTATAGTATCTTGAGCCTAAGCTGAGATGAGCGCTACCATAGTTAGGGCTGACAGCTAAAGCTTTCTTGCACACCTTTACTCCTTCGCTATACTTTTTTTCACGTTTATATTCGAGGTTAAGTTGCCAGTAGGTCTCGGAGTCAAAGGGGTCTAAGAGAAGAGCGGTATTATACAAAGCAATTGCCTCTCGGCCGGATTTTTCATCACCCAACAGTCTATAAGTTAAAGAAAAGTAACGATTGTCTCTGGGAAATTCGTAAGCTGACCTGCCCCCGGAAAGATAGATAAGGTACCGGGATTTCCAAGCGTTAGAATAATTCAGTAAACCATCTAAGCTGGTTTTTGGACCGAGCTCTATCCTCTCTCTTTCCTCAGGGCTAATCTGAATGTTCAAAGCACGAACAATCTTGTAAAGTAAATCCTTCTCTAATTTGCAGACTTCCTCCTTTTTACCCCGGCTAAAAAGTTGCTGGGTAATCTCTCCCTTCTCCCTATCGAAAACCTCAGCCAATATAAGAAGGTCATCACCTTCTTCTCTAACCTTTCCGATAATCAATTTATCTGCTCCCATCTTCTTAGCCCAGGCAGAAAGGAGCGGAGGGGTAAAGTAACTTATCTGTTC
>JAADIA010000033.1 GCA_013151555.1 Nitrospirota bacterium
AGATCGGAGTTCCCAGCTCTATTCAGATGAGCTTGAGAAGCTTAATGGGTGTTGTCCTCATGGCCATTGTAGCTAAATACGGAACCTATGCTGTAGCGGCCTATGGAGTAGGCTTGCGGATAATGATGCTCGTTCTTATGCCGGCCTTCGGCTTAGCCATGGCCGCCGCCACCCTGGTAGGGCAGAATTTGGGAGCCCAGGAGCCGGAACGGGCTCACCTCAGCGCCTGGGCAGCTACCCGGTTCACGATGCTCATCATGGGGACGGTAGGAATAATCTTCTTTCTTCTCGCCCCCGACCTCATCCGTTTATTCAATACCAACCCTCAAGTAGTAGCCATAGGAACGGATTACTTGAGGACAACCTCCTTCGGTTACATCTTTATTGCCCTGGGGGTAGTCCTGGGACGGTCTCTTAACGGGGCCGGGGATACCATTTCTCCCATGGTAATTACTTTTATCAGCCTCTGGTGCCTGCAGATACCGCTGGCTTTGATTCTCCCCGGGAGTCTTCATTTAGGAATAGCGGGCGTGTGGTGGGCAATCCTCATTTCCACTATCGTTAACGGCACCATAACCACGGGCTGGTTTCAGAAAGGAAGATGGAAGCTAAAAGAGATATAAATCAGAACTTTAGTAGAAGAAAGAGATGCCGATAAGGAGAGCCTGGGTATTAATTCCCTCATTAGGTTCCTTGAGCCCGCCATTGGAGAAATGCCGGAAGCGGTATCCTACATTTAAAGAAGTGCTCTGATGAAAGAAATATTGGAATCCCACTCCCCCCTGGACAATGGAATTGAGATGGGTAGATTGCTTCTCAAAATGCTGGGTGGTATAAAGAAGCCCGGTGCCACCTTCGATATAAGGGAAAAACCGGGCGGTAAGAGGATGGGCATATTTCAGGAGCAGGTTAAATCCTCCCTCGATATTAGTCTCCGGGCCGAGGACAGGGCTCAAAAAAGGCTCCACTTCCAGTTCCAGCAAGCTGGGAGAGCTTATTCCTCGCACTAAAGGAGTAAGGTCAAATCCAAAGCGCATAATGAAAGGAATCACCTGATAATCATCTGCTTTCTCCAAACCTCCGTCCCTCCATCCGGAGAGAAAACCACGTTCTCTAAGATGAACCTTCCGTCCCGGGGCCTTTTTCCCGTCTTGTTCCGCTCCTCCTGCCGACCCCGCGGTTATAATAGCCAGGGAGAGGCCCAGGATTAATAATAAAAGAGGGCTCTTCATGTTCTCTCTTTCCGCAAAAGTTAAAGGGAGAAAACGTTAAACTTTTTATGGGGACAGCAAAGGTATGGTATAACCGGTAAGATAATTGAAGAAAGCTAAACTCGGGGAAATAAGAGCGCCGTCTTTCTAATCTTCCTCCCTGCCTTCAGTTTTCCCCATTCTTTAACCGCATCCAAACCCTGAGTAGATAAACTTTCCTCAATTCCCAACTGCTCCCAGATTTTCCCGGCAGATTCAGGGAGAAAAGGGGAGATAAGCAGAGAGATGAATCGTAAACTTTCCAGGAGATTATAAAGCACTGTCTCCAGATGCCCTTTTTGGGAGTCATCCTTAGCTAAATTCCAGGGAGCTTGCTCCTCAATGTAGCGGTTAGCCCGGCGAACCAGTTCCCAGATGGCCTCCAGAGCCGCACCGAACTCCAGCTCTTCCAGAGCCGCTGCTACCTTCAAAGGAAGAGAAAGAGCTACTTCCTTCAAGTCCTCTTCTCCGGACGGTTCCGGCACTATCCCTCCACAATATTTCTCTACCATCGTCAGGGTACGGCTGACCAGGTTCCCGAGGTCATTGGCCAGATCGCTATTAATTCTTCTTTTTAAAGCTTCCTCCGAGAAGTTGCCATCCTCACCAAAAGTAACCTCGCGCAGCAAAAAGAAGCGAAGAGCATCTGCTCCATAGGCAGCAATTATTTTCGCGGGGTCAACAGTCACCCCTCGACTCTTTGACAGTTTTTCACCCCCAACATTGATAAAACCATGGACAAAAATACTCCGGGGAAGCTCGATATCCGCAGCCAATAAGATGGCCGGCCAGATGAAGCTATGAAACCAGAGGATATCTTTACCAATGAGATGAATATCGGCAGGCCAGTATTTCCGGAACCTCTCTCCCTGCGGATAGCCCAAAGCAGAGATGTAATTCACCAGGGCATCGAACCAAACAAAGATGACATGCTCCTCATCCACGGGAAGGGGAATACCCCAACGGAAAGTAGAACGGGAAACGCATAAATCTTTCACGCCTTCCTTTATGCGGTTAACAATCTCATTTCTTCGCCTTAAAGGCTGGATGAAAGTTTCATTCTTTTCGATATGCTCCAAGACCTTCCCGGCATACTTGCTCATTTTAAAGAAGTAACTCTCTTCTTCTACCTTCTCCACCTCTTTATCGTGTACCGGACATTTCTTCCCCTTCAAGTCCCGTGGCAGATAAAAGGACTCACAGTCAACACAATAAAGCCCTTCATATTTCCCCTTATAAATTTCTCCCTTATCATAGACTTTCTGAAAAATTTCCCGGCAAACCTCAATATGCCTTTCCTCGGTAGTGCGGATAAAATCGTCGTTGGAGATATTCAACTTGCGGCAAAGTTCCTGGAAATTTCCCGCCATCTCATCTACAAATTCCCGGGGGCTTTTCCCCGCCTTCCGGGCATACCTTTCTATCTTCTGCCCGTGTTCGTCCGTGCCCGTGAGGAAGAAGACATCCTCTCCCCGCAGACGATGCCAGCGGGCAACGACATCAGCAGCAACCTTCTCATAAGCATGCCCCAGATGAGGTTTCCCCGAAGGATAATCTATGGCCGTAGTAATATAGAATTTAGACATTTTCTTATTCCCAAACCGACAGCACCACCTCCGTCGATCTACCTTGTTCCAATCTCAGGAATTATACAACACTCAATTCATACCGTCAATATTTAAAAATAGAGTCAGCGACCATTAAAAATAAATAGTGTCTGTCCCTCATTTTCTACTTCCGGCACCTTTTGCTGTCGGAAAGAGCAATCAATGAATTTCTTTGACGGCCCCTGGAGAATGTGCTATAAGTCAAGTTGATAGGGAAAAATCGAGCCGGGGTCAATGAAAAAAATTCATCGCAGCTCAACCAAACCAAAAGATAGATTAAAGTTACGTTTAATTATCATTGCCGCTGCCTTCTGCTTGCTGGCCGTCAGCGTGGTCTCGGTTTCCGTCCACCTGGTATTGCGTAGCATCTCTCAGGAAATGAAACGAAGCGTTATTGCCAAGGCAGAAGGCATCGCCAGAGGGTTATACGCCGTGGTGGAAGATGCCGTCCCCCTGGAAACAGCAAAGCTCTCTCCCTCCCCGGGAAACCGGCTCCGTCCTCTGCTGGACTCTCTTATTGCCGAGGACGAGGAGCTCCTCTATGGAATAGTGCTGGGCCGCAAAGGAGAGGTCCTTGCCCAAAGTCTACCCGAGAGAAGAAATCCCCGCTTCGCTCTCCCGCCAGGAGAAAGCATAAGTGCTGTTCCTGTTTCCAGAGAAACCGGTTTTCTGGAAAACGGCAGAGAGGTGAGGGTATATGATGTCTCCATACCGATATATGAAAGAGGGCAACGGCTCGGTTCCGTGCGCCTGGGTTTTTCTTACCAGGACATCTCCAGGCGAGTCGGCACTGCCACCAAAGCTATCTTCCTTAAAATTGCCGTTGCCTCCATCTTAGGCACAATCTTCCTCTCCCTGGCTATCGCAACCCTCTGGCAAGTATTGAAGAAACAAAGGCACCTGGAAAAGAAAGCTGCCGAGGAAGAGCGACTTGCTTATATCGGTCTTCTTTCCAGCGGGCTGGTTCACGAACTGCGCAGTCCTCTCAACGTGATGAGCGTGGACATGAGAACCCTGCGGAAGCAGATGGAAGAACCGGATAAAGTTTCCCGGGAGGCCTTGCGCAATTTAACTGCAAGGCTGTTCCGGCAGACGGAAAGGCTCACGGGGATCCTGGAAGAGTTTCTTCGCTTCGGCAAACCCGGGGAATTGAGACTGGAAGAGACCAACCCCAATACCATATTAAGAGAAGTCCTGGAATTCGTGCGGGGGGACATCAGGAAAAACGGCATCCGGGTAAAGGAAAATTTAGACGAGAAACTTCCCCCCCTCAGTATGGACCGGACCCGAATAAGAGAAGCTATCTTCAATATCGTGATGAACGCCGTGCAAGCTATGCCCGAAGGAGGAACCCTGACCGTCAACTCCAGTCGGAAAGGCTCCCGGATTGAGATAGAAGTAAGCGATACCGGATGTGGGCTTTCAGAAGAAGAATGCCGGAAAATGTTTGACATATTTTATTCTACCAAGGACGGGGGAACCGGACTCGGGCTTCCTATCGTTCGCCGCACCATTCACGACCACGGCGGCACCATCAAGGTAAAAAGTCGAAAAGGGGAAGGCACCACAGTCACTATTTCTCTTCCCTGGGCGGGAAAACCCTTAAAACAGCACAACGAGTGAGGGAAAACCATTGAAAAAAGAAAGGACGATATTGGTCGTTGATGATGTAAAGGACGACCGGGAAGCAATAGTCCAGGCTCTGGAACTGGACGGTTACCGGGTCCTGGGCGCCCGCAACGGAGCTGCCGCCTTAGACATCATTCAGGACGAAGATATCAGCATAGTGATAACCGACCTCAAAATGCCGGGAACCGACGGCATGAAACTGCTCCAGGCGGCACGGGAGAAAAAACCCGAGACGGCAGTGATTATGATTACCGGTTACGGTGATATCAACTCCGCCGTCAACAGCATGAAGGCCGGGGCCTATGATTACCTTACCAAACCTATAAATATAGATAAACTGGCACAGGTTATCGAGAAGGCCCTGGAAAAATATGATTTAGCCGTTGATAATATTCAATTGCGTCAGAGACTGAACAAGAAGTATGGCTTTGAGAATCTCATCGGAAAGAGCCGGGAAATGGAAGCCATCTATGATAAAATCACCCAGATTGCCCCGACGAAAAGCACTGTTCTCATCTGCGGGGAAAGCGGCACGGGGAAAGAACTCATTGCCAAAGCCATCCACCAGAACAGTCCCCGGAGAGATAAACCCTTCATCGCTTTAAACTGTTCCGCCCTCTCTGAAGGCGTTATCGAAAGTGAACTTTTCGGTCATGAGAAAGGCGCGTTCACCGGAGCCGTGGGCCGGCGCATAGGCAGGATCGAAGCTGCCCAGGGCGGCACACTTTTTATCGATGAGGTGGGGGAAATGACTATTCCCATTCAGCTCAAGCTGTTGCGCGTCCTGGAGGAAAGAGAACTCGTCCGGGTAGGCGGGTCGGAAACCATAAAACTGGACGTCCGGCTGATCGCGGCCACCAATAAAGACTTGCGGCAAGCTATTGAAGACAAGTCTTTTCGCGAAGACCTTTATTACCGGCTCAACGTAGCTACTATCAACGTCCCTCCCCTCCGGGAAAGAAAAGAAGACCTTCCCCTTCTCGTTAATGCTTTCATCTCGGAGTTCTCCCGGGAACACAACAGAAACATCAAAGGCATATCCCGCGAGGCCCTTCACAAACTGATGGACTACTCCTGGCCCGGCAATGTCAGAGAGTTAAAGAACCTCATAGAGAGCATCATCGTTACTTCCAAGAAAGAAGAAATTCGCCTCGCCGACTTGCCCCCTCATATAAAGGACCTGAACCCGGCTGAGGATAGCCTGCATCTAAAACTGGGGTCTTCCCTGGATAAAGTGATTAAAGAGACCATTCGCAAGACCCTCTCTCATTTTGAGGGAAACAGAACCCGCGCCGCGCAATCTTTGGGCATCAGCCGGAAGACCCTGATTCGTAAGATTAAGGATTACCATCTCGATTAGTGTCCCATTTTTACCCAGTTTGCGCTTATTAATTCCCCTTCTTTTGAAAAAGTGTTACTTTTTGTCCCGGTATGCGCTCCTTTCCTAACTTTCCCCGGTCAATCTTTCCCAATTTTATCCCCTCTCGGCTCGTTGTCCCTCTCCCTTTTCCCGCTCCTCCGGCAATCTCGATACTAACTATCTGGTAACAAAGAAATTGGGTGATAAACTGCCGACTTGGCATAAATTTTGCATGTTTAAGGAAAGGAAGACAAAAGCAGAAAAAGAAAGGGAGGAACAATGGTCTATTCCATCTTGGTCGTGGATGACGAGAGAGATAGCAGGCAGTCTCTCTCCGAGTTACTAAGCAGCCGGGGTTATGCCGTCACCACTGCCCTGGATGGACACCAGGCATTAACGGCCGTAGAAGAAAGCGAAACGGATCTGGTTATCCTCGATCTCAACATGCCCGACATGACCGGGTTATCGGTACTGAGGGAAGTGCAGAGGAGAAAACCGGACCTCCCGGTCATTACTATGTCGGCTTATGCCTCCAAGGAGAAAAAACTCGAACTCCTCCAGGAAGGAGCCAGGTATTTCCTTCCCAAACCCATAGATGTCGATGTGCTCCTGGAGGAAATCTCCCGCATCCTGGACCGGGAGAACAAGGAAGAGAGAGGAACAAGTTAAACCCTAACTGCCTGTATAGGAGGGAAGGAAAATGAGTCTAAAAATCACCAACCGTTTAGCGGAACATTTTCCCCGGGCTCTTGAATTCCCTGCAATCGTGCCGAAGATGAGGACCGCCGCTACCAAACATATCGCCAGCGGCGTAGCCCGACTGCCCTATAACGTGGAGGCCACCGATCCGGTTTCAAGGCTATTAAACCATACCTCCGAGTCCTGCATGAAAGGATTAATGCATCTGGCCAGGCACAGCATGGAGAACAGGCAACGGCGCTCTCTCACCAACGGCAGAATTAATTCCGTCCAGTTCCAGCAGAGGGCAGAGTTCCTGAATTTACTTTTCGGAGCCATAGAAAAAGGTTTTCTCAAACTCCACCCCCAGGTAAGGAAAGCCCTCGTCAACAACCTGATCATCAACAATATGGAAGTGGCTGTCGGCAAGAAGAGGGAATTTGAAAAAACATATGGGTACCCTCCCCCTTCTCTCTTTGTAATCAGTCCTACCATGGCCTGCAACCTGAAATGTACGGGTTGTTATGCATATATGTATGACAAAAGTAAAGGGTTGGACAATGAGACCATAGACGATATCTTGAACCAGGGCAAGGAGATAGGAATCTATTTCGTTACCGTCTCCGGCGAACCTTTCACCAGGAAGGATGATATCTTGAGGATGGCCAGGAAACATAATAATATCTTCTTCCTGTTTTATACCAATGCCACTCTCATAGACGAGGACTTAGCTAAGGAAATAGCCGAACTGGGAAATATCACTCCTGCCATCAGTGTCGAGGGCTTCCGGAAGGAAACGGATGCCAGAAGAGGCAAAGGGGTCTATGACAAAATCCTCAGGGCCATGCATCTGCTCAAGGAAAACGGAGTCTTTTACGGTTTCTCCTTCACCGCAGTCAGGAACAACCACGACGTTTTTCTTGGCCGGGTCAGAGACCCGGAAACAGGCAACAACTTTATTGAACACTGGATGGACAAACAAGGTTGCTGGTACGGCTGGGTATTTAATTACATCCCTACGGGGCGGACCCCGGATATGAATCTTATGCCTGCCCCGGAGCAGACCGATGAGAGAGGAAAGTTTGTCAAGAACCTGAGGAGGAAAGGTTATCTGGTCACCGATTTCTGGACAGACGGTTACCTGAGCGGGGAAAGCGTCTGCATCGCCGGGGGAAGAAACTATTTCCACATCAATTCCGGAGGCGACATTGAGCCATGTGTCTTTGCCCACTATACAGCGCCGGGACACAACATTAAAGAGAAAAGCATTGTGGACGTTTTGAACTCACCTTATTTCCGAAAACTGAGAGAACGCAAATTCGCTAATCCCCTCCGGCCCTGTATGCTTATTCATCATCCCGAAGTGCTGCGCCAGGATTATAAGGAGTTCGGGTTAAGAGACACCGACGGGGAACCGGCCCTGGTAGCTAATCCGGAAGTGATGAAGGGCCTGGAAGCCTGGAGCGAAGAGTACGGGCGTTTAGCCGACAGGGAGAATAGAAGGATGATTAGTGAAGCAGGAGTTTGAAGGAAAGACAGGAGGAAAAATAATAAAAAAGACCTGAAGAACGTTTTGACAGGATTAACCGGATAGAGAGGATAAATTAGTGAGAGAAGAAAGTTGAGATAAAAAGAAAAGTGAGAGTATTGAAAAATAAAATATCCTGTCAAAAAAAGAAAGGAGGGAGAAAGGATGAAAATAATGCCGTTAGGGGACAGGGTCCTGGTGAAACGACTCGAGGAAGAAGTAAAGAAAGGCCGCATCATTATTCCCGATACGGCCAAGGAGAAACCCCAGCGAGGCGAAGTCAAAGCTGTTGGTCCGGGGAAAAGGAACGACGAGGGGAAAATAATCCCCCTGGCAGTAAAAGTCGGGGATAAGGTTATCATCAGTAAGTACGGAGGAACAGAGGTAAAGATTGACGGAGAAGAATACCTGATCATGCAAGAAGGA
>JAADIA010000083.1 GCA_013151555.1 Nitrospirota bacterium
CGGCCGGAAAGCTTACCATAACCTTTTAATTTTCCCACTTCGAAGAAGACGTCTCCATTAATTTGATAAGCATACCCTTTTTTGATCAACTCTTTGATGATCTCAAGCATCTCCGCAATATGTTCAGTAGCCCGGGGATAATAGTCGGCCCTTTTTACTCCTAACCTGTCCAGGCACTGGAAATATTCCCGGATATACCTTTCCGCAATATCCCCGACCAACTTTTTCAAATCCCCTTCTTGCTTCTCCCCTCTCAATTCCCGGGCCCGGGCGATTATTTTATCATCTACATCAGTAAAATTCTGGACATAATTCACCTTGCACCCTTTATACTCCAAATAACGCCGGATGGTATCGAACGCTACATAAGCCCGGGCATGTCCAAGATGACACTCGTCATAAGCAGTTACTCCGCAGACGTATATCCCTACCTCCCCTTGCTGGAGAGGCACGAACTTTTCTTTCCGTCTCGTCAAACTATTGAAGACTTGCAGTCCCATAACTTACCCCTGACTATAGATACTCTTAACCTGCCAGCTTCTTCCTTTTTTTAAAACAGGTGCACCGCTAAATGCTTCTCCTGAGCTCGTTTAAGATAGACATTCAGCAAGAAGAAAATACGTCGCCTGGCGTCGCATTTTTTTAAGGGGGGATAACTCTATCCCCCCTTAACGTTCCCTTGCCACGACTTGTTCTCCCCCACCCCTTCAGAGAACACAGTCAGGGGAAATCTTTCCCTAAATAACCCCTTGAAGCAGAGCAATATAAGCAAAAAAGCTTCTGTTGTTCTATCCCTCGAGAAAAAGAGATAACACTTCAAAGATGTTTCATCATATCAAAATTTTTGTTGCCAAGCAAGAACTATCTTGGTAAAATCCATCAATAGATACCTATACCAATATTCTCCAGCAAGTAGCTTATCAGGGGAGTAAAGAGAACCATATGAATCAAGAGGCTTACTTGAAAATCGGGCGGAGGCAGCAGTCCGTCATCTTTAAAGTATCCGGTCGGGGAACCATTCGGAACAGTCCACCTTTGGAAAATTTAGCTCTGGCAGCCCTAAAGGAAGGAGAAGCCAAGGAAATCATCATCGACTTAGAAGATTGTCTCTATATGGATAGTACCTTCATGGGAACTCTGGTAGGAATCAATGCCGCCCTTTTAAAGAAGGGCAACCGGAAATTGATAATAGTTAATGCCAACGACCGCAACAAACACCTTCTGAGCAACCTCGGCCTTTCCCGCATCATGGAGTTAAGGAATAAGGTAGGAAAATTTGAAACGGAATGGGAACTGATCGTAAATGCGCCCCTGAAATCAAGGGTCCTGGCTAAACATATCCTTGCCGCTCATAACTCCTTAGAGAAGATAGACGCTCAAAGCAAAGCCCGCTTTAGCGAAGTGAAAAGACTCCTCTTAGAATCCCTGTCTCAGGAAAAGCCATCCGCCTCAAAGGGCTAATTTTTTATCCGACTTCTTTCTTGCCAGCCAGGTTAAGCTCAGCAAGCCGGAACCAAAGAGAAGAAAAGTGAACGGTTCGGGGATAGGCTTAGCTAAACCCAATACATTTATAGGCTCGCCCAGCACCCCAATATTAGTGGTAGGAACGTAGGTATTCCCACTCTTTTCGTACTGGTCATTTATATCTATGGTGAAAAAGTAATTAGGATCTTTCTCCTTTTCAATGCCGTACAAAACCCCTGTCTGCCGATCGAAAGCAATGTCAGTAACCCCATCACGTAATGCAATGGTGTCAGGTCCGGTAGAAACATATCCTATCAGAGTTGCTGCCCCGGTAGAAGTATCGGCCCGGAATAGATTGTTTGACCAGTCGTCAACTCCATAAACCCCCCCGGTAACCGTATCATATGCTAGCGCCCATACCAAATCAATGTCTGTGCCGGTAGGAAGGTCTTCATCAAATCGCTTTGCCTTGGGAACAGCAGCTCCCGTGCTTTGATTTATAGTGTATAAACGCTCGAAATCTGTCCCGTAAAGGATATCATGAACCGGATCGTAAGCTAATTCCTTGATGTCGGAGCCGAATGAACCCACAATCTCCCCCCCACCTGTTGTAACATCAATCTTCCATAATTCCTTCTGTCCCTCTGTCTGCGCTCCGTAAACCTTGCCTGGATAAGGACTTTCAGACAGACCCTGGATTAGAACCGAACCGGATGCCCCTATTTGACCGATATCAGAAGCTGCTCCATTTGAACCAATACTTTTGAGGTAACTGGTAGGATTATCGGTAACCTCATCATAGACGACATCCGAGGCAAACATATAGGCCGCTCGCGCCGGGGCGGAAATGATCCCGGTAATAATTAGATAAATGAGGAAGGTAAAGGTGAGAAGAAAGAAACCTTTAACCAAGAAAAAACTGTGTCTTGTTTTAGAACTGAACATTTCCAACCCCTTTCTTTAAGCTTTTTTTACTCCGCTTCTCGTCTATAATAGGTGAGTTATCCTACCACCTTTTCTCTATCCTTGTCAAGAAGAAAAATAAAAAAAATCGCCGCACCCTTGACAAAACGGTTATATTTGGATATAATTACTTTCGAGCTTAAGAGAAAACGATTGTTCCTCTCAAGGGTTCATATCCGAAAAGGCAAACTCGGAGAAATCCGGGGACGCAAAGTCATAGGGTCTAAGGTAGGTGCTTCCTGCTAAGACAGCCTGGCGTACCGATAACGAGGTATCGCCGGAGAAGTAGGAAAACTTGCTAAGATAGCCAGACTACCGAAGATACGGTAGACTGGCTCTTTTATTATATATGATATTCCTCCCCCTTTACAAAATCCTGAAACCATGATATGCTCCCCTAAAAGGGAGGTGAGACCAATGGAAAAAAGGAGGAGGAAACTTATTGTTAACCGGCAATTTCAGTCTAAATATCTGGTTCTAACGCTGGGGTTGATGATTGTAGTTGCTGTGATATTAGCCTGGATAACTTTTTACATTAACTGGTCACGCTTGAGCAGCAACTACCCCCAAATACTCGTAGAAAGGGGCTTATACCAGGTTTTCCAACAGATAAGCGGGACTATTTTCTGGACGAACCTGGCAATAATTTTCGTTGCCGTCTGCGTGGGAGGAACCTTAGTTTTAGTGGCTTCCCAGCGTATTGCCGGCCCTTTAATCCGCTTCAAAAAAGTCGCTGAGTCCATTGCCGAGGGGGAACCGGTCACTACGATAAGGTTGCGAAAAAAAGACGAGTTGCGAGGAACAGAAAAAGACATCAACAAGATTATAAAAGCTGTGAATGAGTTACAGTCGAAGAATAGCGAGATGAATAAAGAGATATCCAACATCAGAGAAAAATTATCTCATAATCTGGAGCGGGAAATAATCTCCCGAGAAAGTTTAGCAGCAACGGTTCAGCAGTTAGCGGAGATGGTTACCAAATTTCGCTCTACCAAGTCTGAGCAGAGGAGGTGAAAAAACTATGAAGAAAAAATTTGCCAGGAGAAAAGGTTTTACCCTCATTGAACTGCTGGTAGCGATAGCGATAATTGCTGTCCTCACCGGTATGGGAATAAGATCTTACTCTTCCCTGATGAAAAGGGTAAAAGAAGCTTCCTCCCAGACAAACCTCGCTGCCATCAATGTTGCCCTGAACATGTACAAAAAGGACCAGGGAAATTTCCCCCCCGATGGAAAAGGTAGCGACCTATACACAGCTTTAGCGGAATATGAGGTAGGGAAAACCCTCTTCATGAACCCCTATAATGGCAAGAACAGCGAGAATCTTTATGTGAACCGCACCTTCGATGAGCAAGACAAGGCCTTCGTCCTTGCCAACCCTTCCACCAGGAAGAAAGAGACAACGGTTCTCCTTTTCGGCCACGAACCTCAGAAGCTGCCTCTGCAAGAAGTTACCTATGGTGGGAACCCGATCAAACCGGGAGAAACGGTAACCGGAGGCGTTATGGATTTCGGCGGAGGGACCACGGTAAAAGCAGACCCCGGGACGAAAATGATGTTAATCCAGTCATTTGAATTAGCGGATGGGACTCCCTACGGACTGGTAAGAGTCGACGATGCCGGAAAAGTGAAGGTAAAGGTCACTCCGGGCTGGAAGTTTGAGGTAATCACCCCCGCCGCTATCGCCGGCGTTGAGGGAACTCAGTTTATAGTAAAGGTGATTGATAAGACAGAGACAGAGATAGATGTAACTAAAGGCAAAGTCTGGGTTACAGAGCGGACAGGGAAAGGAAAGACGATCGTTACCGCAGGAAGAACAGTGAGGGTAAAGAGGGGTAAGCCGCCAATCTCAGAGGATAATGGTCACCACGATAATGGTTAACCAGTAATGGTCAGACTTAGAGAATAGTACAAGCTAAGGCAGGGGTGCAGATGATAGCAAAACATCGAGCTCCTCTGCCTTGTTTTTAAGGACAGACTACAAGATTAAGACAAGTTTTGTTTTCTTTTAACCCTTCAAGTTCAACCCTTGTGTTGATAAAGTCTTTTTCGGCAGGGAGTAAAGATTGAGTAAGAAGATAAAAGAAAAAGGGTTCTTCTTGCTCGCCGGTTTGTTAATCGGCGTCCTGGTCCTGCTTCTGAACGAAATGGGAGTATTCGAACGTTTGGAGCTGATGACTCTTGACCTGAGGTATAAGGTTAACGAAGGGAAGCGATATAAGAGAAATGAAGTCGTCCTGGTAGTCATCCGGCCTGAAGATATTAAGGAATTAGGGAAATTTTCTTCCTGGCCCCGTTCTTACTATGCTCAGGTCATCGACCAGCTCCGCGAAGCAGGGGCAAAAGTCATTTGCTTCGACCTTTTTTTCACCTCCCCTCGCTCGCCGGATAAAGATCGTCTTCTCATAGAAGCTACCCGGAAAGCCGGGGATGTCCTCTATCCTGTCTTCTACCCTCAGAACCTGACGGAGGAGATGTTTCGGGGTGGACCCGCCTTCGTTCCTGAACTGAAAATGAATATCCCGGAATTAGCCGAGGCCGCTGCCGGTCAGGGACACATAAACCTGCAAGTGGATATAGACGGAAAGGTAAGAAGGGTTCCCTTTGCCATCTCCTACGAAGGGGAAATTTTTCCCGCCACCGGTTTGCTCAGCGTCCTGAAGTACCGGGACATCCCCCTGAAAGAACTAAGGCAAAAGGGGGATTTTCTCTATGCCGGGGACTACAAAATCCCCCTGGATGAGAAAGGGAATATCTTAATCAAAAACTTCGGCATCATGGGAGGAGATGAAATTCCCTGGTTTCACTTTGCCGATGTGAAAGCAGGAAGAATCCCTAAGGAATTTTTCCAAGGAAAGATTGTCATTGTTGGTTATACCATTTCCGGGGGAACAAAAACGGATATCTACCTCACCCCCCGGGAGCGCCAGTTCGGAGTTACCATCATCGCCAGTCTCATCGATACCATCCTGAGGCGAGATTTTCTCCGATATTTACCTCTAAGGATCAACAGCCTTATTATTTTTTCCGTATCTCTTGTCTGGATTCTCATTATGACGGGAGGAGATTTTCGCCGTAACACCCTTTTAACCGCAGGATTAATCGTCGCCGAAGGAGGAATTTCCGTCTATCTCTTTGAGAAGCCGGGAATCATCCTCGAGGTTATTCCCTTATTAACGGTTATCTTCTCTAATTATATCCTGGGCACCATTGTGGTAAGTAGAAAAACTGATTTAGCTATGCAAGAAGGAGAGAGACGCCTGAAGATGTTTCAGGAGATGGCCAAGACGACGACTTCGTCCCTGGGGGAAAAAGGCTCTCTTGACTTTATCGTCTCTCGCATTGCTCAGGCGGTAAGAACAGAACTTTGCATTCTGCGCGAGTTCGATAAAGAAACCGGAACGTTGAAGCTTGCGGCTACTTATGGTTTAGAGGAAGATATAAGAAATCCGGATATATTCGAGTTCGACCTGAAGTTAGCCGAGGAAGCTATCGCCTCATCGGAACCGTTACTCATTCGCAGGGAAGAGGACTCATCTACAGGCGAGAAAACTTCCGTTATGTATAGCGTCCTGAGAATAAAAGGCGAAGTAATCGGGACGATTTCCGTTCGCGGAAAGGTTGCCCCCACTTCCCGAAATACCTTTTTCACCAAAGAGGATGCGGATCTCTTTGCTACTCTCTCTTACGAAGCTACCGTAGCGGTAAAGAATGCCCAATTATACCGGGAAGTTCAGAAACTCTTCGTGGATGCAGTAGCCTCCCTGGCAGCCACCATCGATGCCAAGGATTCCTATACTGAGCATCATTCAGAGCGAGTATCCCTTTACTCTATAGCTATTGCCGAGGAATTGGAACTTTCCCAGAAAGATAAAGAGGCCCTAAAGTTAGCCGCTACCCTGCATGACATCGGGAAGATCGGAGTACCCGAATCCGTACTGAAGAAACCGGGAAAACTGACCGACGAAGAATATAACGAAATGAAACTCCATCCTGTCAAGGGAGCCCGGATAATGGAACATATCGGCCAGTTACAACCGATTATCCCCGGGATGCGCCATCACCACGAGCGTTACGACGGGAAAGGCTACCCCGACGGGTTAATGGGAGAGAGTATCCCGCTCATGGGCCGGATTATTGCCGTAGCCGATACCTATGATGCCATGACCAGCGCCCGTCCCTACCGGGGAGCCTGCACTCCGGAGGTTGCTTGCCGGGAAATCAAGAAAAATATGGGCACTCAATTCGACCCCCGGATTGCGGAAGCTTTTCTTCTCGCCTCCTCCAAGGGTAAGATATCCTCATTAAGCTTGGAATCCGTATGAGCGAGGACGACACCCTTGCAAGGCTCTATTAATCTTTGGCTTTCCTCCACTCTATCAGTTCTTTTTCCACCTCATCTATATGATGCTGAAGTTTTTCCAATCTCTCGGTTAGAGGATCGGGAAGATGGGTATGGTCCAAGCTGGCCCCGGGGATCTTCTCTCCCTTACGCCTGGCAATCCTTCCCGGGATGCCGACTACGGTGGAATGAGAAGGGACCGAACGGATAACCACAGCATTAGCTCCTACCTGAACATCATCTCCGATAGTGATATTTCCCAGAACCTTTGCTCCTGCTCCCACAACGACATTATTCCCCAAAGTAGGATGACGTTTCCCTCTCTCTTTTCCCGTTCCTCCCAAGGTTACTCCCTGGAAGAGAGTAACATTATCTCCCAGGACAGATGTTTCTCCAATAACCACTCCCATACCATGGTCGATGAATAATCCTTTCCCAATTTTCGCTCCCGGATGGATCTCAACTCCCGTAACATGGCGAGTTAACTGAGAGATTAAACGGGGAAAGACGGGAATTTTCTTCCTGAAAAGAGAATGAGCCAGGCGATGGGAAATGATCGCCTGCAAACCCGAGTAAGTTAAGAGAACTTCCAGAGAACTAACCGCCGCCGGATCCCGCTCAAAGCAAGCTTTTATCTCATCCCGGAAGATAAGAGAAATGAAAAAGAGTTTTAAGGCTAACAAGCCAAATAGGACTAAAAGGACATAAAAAATAATCATGTTTTCTCCTCCATTTTTTCTCCAACATGTTTCACCTTAGCATAATCTCCCCTGGAAAGCAAAGGGGTAATTCCTCAATGGCCATAAAGAAGGCCGGGAAGAAAATCACCAAGAAGACGACTAAGAAAAAGGTAACTAAAAGAAGGTAACTAAGAAGAAGGCGGCCAAGAAAAGAAGATAGCAGCACTCGAGAGAGTTGACCATTTGCTCTTATGGGAGCCATACCCTGAGGGATTTTTTCGTTTCCACTTAACGGACCCTAACAACTCGACTCTATCTTGTCAGGGTAACTACAGCGTAGGCAGCTATTCCTTCTTCCCTACCTGCAAACCCCAGTCCTTCGGTGGTAGTAACTTTAATATTTATTAACTTCTCACTTACTTTGAGGATAGGGACAAGTTTATCTTTCATACCCCTCAGATAAGGAGATAACCTTGGTTTCTCAGCCACAATAATCGAATCAACATTATTGATTATAAAATGTTCTCTCCTGATAATCTCGCAGATTCTCCCTAAGAGAATCAGGCTGGAAATACCTTTATACTGAGGATTATAATCAGGAAAATGCTGTCCTATATCCCCTTGCCCCGCCGCCCCCAAAAGGGCATCACCCAGAGCATGCAGGAGAACATCACCATCAGAATACCCGGCTAATCCTTTGGGGAAAGGAATCTCTACTCCCCCTAAAATTAATTTCCTTCCCTCCACCAACTGATGCACATCAAACCCCATCCCAACTCGCATCTTTATCTCCTTCTATCATACTTATCAGGCAGGTAATTTCCGATGAGCATTTAACTACGGACTGAGCCTGCTTATGAGGCCAAGCAAGGGGTAGGGGAAGCCGGAACTGACCAAAGGGAATTCCGGAGGGGTATCCCCGCCCCGAGCGCAGGCCGAATGGCGAGGGAGTAGTTTAGCGAAGAGGAAGTTAACTGCCTGAACCCCTCTCCCTCAATATCGCCTCGGCAATTATCAAGTCTTCCGGGGTAGTAATCTTTATATTCTCATGGGAGCCCTCAATCACCTTGACCGGATGTCCTATCCTTTCCACCAGGGAAGCCTCATCGGTTCCATAGAAATTCTCTTCCTGAGCCCGGGAACAAGCCTCTTTGATTAAATTGATCTCAAATCCTTGCGGCGTCTGAATGGACCAGAGACGGTCCCGATTCAGAGTCCTCTCCACAAACCCCAGCCCGTTTCCCTCTTTGATGGTATCGGTAACGGGAACAGCTGTAGCCACAGCTTTATGAACCTTGGTTTCCTCAATAGTTCTCTGGATTATCTCCCTGGTAATGAAAGGACGAACACTGTCATGAATGAGAACAATATGACAATCTTCCCTTACCATCTTCAAAGCATTATAGACAGAATCCTGTCTTCTCTCCCCCCCAACCACCACCCTCTTCACTTTTCGCAAACCAAACCTCTTCACGATGTCCCGCTGGCAGCAATCGATCTCCGTTTCTCCTATCGCTAAGATAATCTCCTCAACAAAAGGACATTTCTCAAAGACAAGCAAAGTATGAACGAGAATAGGCCTCCCCCCCAGAGGAAGATATTGCTTGCTCACCTTTTTTATCTTCATCCTCTCTCCCCGGCCAGCCGCGGGAATGATGGTTGTGACCTTCAAAGAGGAACTCCGCTCGGACTCAATCTTAGCAGGCATTATTCATATCCCGGGCAAGAATAACTGAAGAACTAAAAAAAACTAAAGAACCCAAAAAAGTTCTTGTGTTTCTCGCCGTATAGGAAATTATAAAAGATATTAACCACAGAAGCACGGAACGAAAGCAACATGGAAGGATTAGTTTTTTTCGCGTTTCAGTACTTCAGTGGTTATAAAGTTTTCTCGCTTATTAATCTTTTAAGTTTTTCAGTTCTCAGGTTCTTTAGTTCTTTGTTAGCGGCCACTGACCATCTCCTTCACCTTCATAAGGCGAGTGAGATTTCCTCTTTCCCTCTCACTGAGCTTCATCCCGATGGAACGAATAGTTTCTTCCAGGTTAGGAATGAGGATATATTCCAGAGCATTTACCCGACGGCGTGTCCTCTCTATCTCTTCGGCCATAAGCTCAATCCATTGCTCTACTTCAGCTAATCTCATCATCGAAGGTAGCGCTTCCGAGAAAAGGGAAAGAGCTATGTCCAGGTTTCCCGAGGTTCCCACCAGACCATAGCAAAAAATATCCCCTTCCTCCACAAGCTCAAAGTGGGGGAGGCGAAGATTCATTACCGGAACCACCTCAGTGATAACGGTAGCTTCTCTCCCAGGGCAGAGGAGCGCCTCCTCTAACATTTCTCCCGGCATAACCCCTCGGGCGGAGAGAAAGTTATTGTAAGCTGCCCGGAGTTTCTCTTCTACCCCCTCCCGCAATTTTTTGCTCTCTTCACTCAGCGAGAGAAAACGCTTCATCAATTCTTCCTGTTTATCCTTGAGCAGCTTATGTCCTCTACGAGCCAGGAACAACCTCTTCCTGAGGCGCAATAGCTCCATACGATTGGGATTGACGGAAAGATGCATTTTTAGTAATCCTTTGACACGAACAGGATTAAGTAGTAAGTTATAAGTTGTAAGTTGTAAGGATTAAGTTTTTTTGTTTTTTTTCGTTTTTTTCTTAATACTTAATTCTTAATACTTAATACTTAGTCCTTAATCCTCAATACTCAACCCTATCATTTTTTTAAATATTTCTCTATATACTCCGGACGGATTCTTTTCAGTTCTTCCACAGGAAGCATACTCAGAAGCTTCCAGCCTAAATCCAAAGTCTCCTCAATGGTCCGGTCTTCATTCTCCCCCTGAGCAATATATTCTCCCTCAAAACGGTCGGCAAAGCTGAAAAACAATTTATCCGTCTCGCTCAGGGCTGCCTCCCCCAGGATAACGGCCAACTCCTGGGCCTCTTTTCCCCGGGCATAAGCAGCAAATAACTGGTTGAAGACATCGGAATGGTCCTCCCTTGTTTTTCCTTTCCCAATCCCCTTATCCTTTAGTCGAGATAAAGAAGGAAGAACATCTATCGGAGGATAGAGTCCTTTTTTATGAAGCTGCCGGCTTAAGATTATCTGTCCTTCGGTAATATACCCGGTTAAGTCAGGAATGGGATGAGTCTTATCGTCCTCGGGCATGGTGAGAATAGGCATCATAGTGATGGATCCTTTTCTGCCCTTAATCCTTCCCGCCCGCTCATACATACTGGATAAATCCGTGTAAAGATAGCCGGGATAACCTCTCCGTCCCGGAACTTCCTTGCGGGCGGCCGATATCTCCCTCAGGGCCTCGCAATAATTGGTCATGTCGCTGAGAATAATCAAAACGTGCATATCTTTCTCAAAAGCCAGGAACTCCGCCGCAGTACAGGCCATACGAGGAGTAGATATTCTCTCGATGGCCGGGTCATCGGCCAGATTCATGAAGAGAACCGCCCGGTCAATAGCTCCCGTTCGCCGAAAATCGGAGATGAAATAATCCGATTCTTCAAAGGTGATCCCCATCGCCCCAAAGACAACGGCAAATTCCTCTTCCTTTCCTACAACCTTGGCCTGCCTGGCCACTTGGGCCGCGATTTGCGGATGGGGAAGTCCCGAACCGGAAAAGATAGGAAGCTTCTGGCCCCGCACCAAGGTATTCAAACCATCAATGGCCGAGATGCCCGTCTGGATAAATTCGGAAGGATAATCCCGGGCGTAAGGATTAATAGGATTCCCATTGATATCCAATCTCTTCTCCGGAATTATTCTCGGACCTCCATCTATAGGTCTCCCCAGCCCGTCGAATACTCTTCCTAAAAGGTCCGTGGATACACCCAGTTCCACTCCCTTACCCAGGAATTTCACCCGGCTCCCGAAGATGTTCACCCCGCTGGAACCCTCGAACAACTGCACCAGGGCCAGTTTCTTATTGACCTCCAGCACCTTCCCCCGCCGGATTTCCCCGTCAGGAAGCTCCAGCTCAACCAGCTCCTCATACTTCACTCCGGAGACCTCATCCACAAGAACAAGAGGACCAACAATCTCTTTCACCGTTAGATATTCTTTAGCCATGCTTCCCCCTCAAAGTAACTGATAACCACGAGGACACGAAAGAACGAGAACACGAAGAAAATCCTCTGAATTTCTTTTGACAGCCTGGCAGCCGCAGGCAGGATGAACAGGATTTTAAATTTTTTCCTGTAATTTATAATTTTAATCCTGCTTTTATCCTGGGAACCCTGTCAGAATAATTTTCGAACATTACCTTAACATTTTAGTCTTTTTCGTGCTTTCGTGGTCAATTTTGTACTTTTTATCTTCTTTCTCAGCGTTCTCAGCAGTTAAATGCATTTTTTATTCTTTAGTTGTCCATCATTTGTGCTTTTACCTTCTCCTCAAGTTGGTCAAATGTCTGAATTTTATCCTCCGGGATATATTTCATCCGGGCTATCTCCTCTTTTACCGGCAGGGAAGCTAACTTCTTAAATTCCATCCCTTCCTGAAAAGCTTTCTGAGCCTGATTGTGGAAAAGGATGATCGCCCGAAGCATTCTATACTGTTTAGCAAAAGAGGTATAAGTATCCACCTCATGGAAAGCGTTCTGATGAAGGAAATCTTCCCGCAGGGACTTGGCCGTATCCAGGGTTAACCTGTCCTGAGGAGAGAGAGCATCCACACCCACCAGCCGGGCAATCTCTTTAAGCTCCGCCTCCTGCTGTAATATCTTCAAGGCCCCTTTTCTCATATCCGCCCAGTCCTCAGCCACTTCTTTACGAAAATATTCCTCTAAGTTATCTATATACAGGGAATAACTGGATAGCCAGTTGATAGCCGGGAAATGTCTTTCATAAGCTAACCAGTCCTCTAAGCTCCAGAATACCTGGACCACCTTCAAAGTAGCCTGGACCACAGGATCGGAAAGGTCTCCCCCGGGAGGAGAAACCGCTCCGATGACGCTCAAAGCTCCCTCCCGACTATCGCTCCCCAGACATTTCACCCGTCCTGCTCGCTCATAAAACTGAGCCGCTCGGGTAGGCAAGTAGGCCGGATAACCTTCCTCTCCGGGCATCTCCTCCAACCGTCCCGACATCTCTCTCATCGCCTCCGCCCATCTCGAGGTGGAATCAGCCATCAAGGCTACACTATAACCCATGTCCCGGAAATATTCGGCAATAGTAATAGCCGTATAGATGGAAGCCTCCCGGGCAGCTACCGGCATATTGGAAGTATTCGCTACCATGACAGTACGGTTAATCAGCTTGTCACCGGTACGGGGATCGTCCAACTCGGGGAACTCCATGAGAACATCGGTCATCTCATTCCCCCTTTCCCCACAGCCACAATAGATGATAATCTGGGCGTCGCACCATTTAGCTAAAGCATGTTGAAGAACCGTCTTGCCGCTTCCAAAAGGTCCGGGGACGCAGGCCGTTCCCCCTTTGGCTACAGGGAAAAAGGCATCTACTACTCTCTGGCCGGTAATGAGAGGAATATCCGGGGAGATCTTCTCCCGATAAGGTCTCTCCTTCCGTACCGGCCAGCGCTGGAGCATATTCACTTCCACCACCCGGGAATCGGTCTTGATCCTCGCTACCGTCTCCTCCACAGTAAATTCTCCGCCCTTGATCTCTTCCACTACTCCCTGCAGGCCGGGCGGAACCAGGATCTTGTGAACTACTGTCGGAGTCTCCTGGACCGTGCCCAGGATATCCCCCGCAGAGACTTCATCTCCTGCTTTCAACGAGGAGGGTTGGAAAGCCCATTTCTTCTCCCTGTTTAGAGCGGGGACATCCACTCCCCGGGTGATATAATCACCCACTTCTTCCCGGATAACATTCAGAGGACGCTGGATGCCATCGTAAATAGACCGGATGAGTCCGGGACCCAGCTCCACACTGAGAGGTTCTCCGGTAGAGAAAACAGGTTCTCCCGGCCCTAATCCTCCTGTCTCTTCATAGACCTGAATAGAAGCTTGGTCTCCGCGTAACTCAATAACCTCTCCAATCAGCCTTTTCTCGCTCACCCGAACCACATCGTACATCTTGGCCTCGTTCATTCCTTCGGCCACCACCAGAGGTCCGGAAACCTTAATTATTGTCCCTTGTTCCAATGTTTTTCTCCCCTACAAGTTAACTCACTTCGCTCGTAATTGGAAATTGAAGATTTTAAATTTTAAATTGCAAATTTATAAAGATCAAAACCTAAAATTCATATTTTTCATTTTAAAATTTTCAATTTATAATCTACAATTTCCAATTCAACCCGCCTCAGGCGGGTTGCCCATTATATATCCGTCCCTATAGCCCTTCTTGTATTCTGCCTTAACCTTTCCAGAGCCAGTCCCCGGCTACCCCGGGGATCCGGGATGAAAGCTACTGCCGGCAGAGGCTTTTCCCGTATCTCCTCCAGAATATCTTTCAGAGCCTCGGCAAAATCTTCGCAGATGAAGATAGCCGCATAGTTACCATTCTTGATAGAGGTCAAAGCTTGAGCAGCTTCTTCCCCCGTCTCCACAGGGAAAACAGAAACTCCCAGGGCTTTAAACCCCAGGATATAATCTTTCCCTCCGATCACCGCTATTTTCAAAATCTACCTCACTATGTCAAGCAGGAAAATCCCGGGCTGTCAATAAACATCTCTCAGCCGACTTCTGAGCAAATCCACCGCTAACCCGTTTAACTTTCCCACCATAATCATCCGGATCATCTTTATTTCGTTCTCCCGGGCCAGGAAATAGGCAACGATGGGTTCCAGACCAAAGACGATATACTTAGCCCGCTTCAGGAAAGAGATAAGATGATTATCCGCCAACCGTTCTAATTCCGACCAGGAACGATGCTCCTGTCGATATTTAATTCCCTCAGAGACCAGGGCTCCATAAGAAGTAGCGGAAAGAAGTAAAGCAAAATTATTCATTGGCTCCTCATAGGACTTCAGAAAGAGACTTTTATCCAATTTCCCTCCTTCTAAAAAGACTTCCCCGAAGAAGCTTTTATCCTTCTTCAATTCCCTTACCCGGAGAACACTTCTAATATTAGTTAAGTCAACGCAAATCTGAACATATTCTCTCAAAAAAGGATGGCCGTTCTCTCTCGTCCTTTGAGAAAACAGGGCATACATCTCTCTATCGAGGATGACATCTATTCGCTGGGCATCATGGGTTTCCCGAAAAGCTTTTGCCGCTTTCTCCGCTGCCATCCGCAGCTCCCGGGGCAACTCCCGGTAATCGTCTTCCTCTACTATATTTTCCATCTTCACCGGTCCAATGAGCCCGGCATCTATTAAAGGTCGGGACTTGGAACTCGGCAATTGGCTCCCCAGACCTTTAATCTTGAGGAGCACTTTCAGATTATGGAAATCGTATCTCAGCCGGAAGATATCCGTCAACTCCGTATCCTGCGATAGGTCAGAGACAAGACGGAGAACACTTTTCAGCTCCCCGTTCAAAGCCTCCTCAAAACCCCGGGTCTCTTTTAATTCCGCGAGAAAAGGACCATAAACGGTATCCGACAAGGTTTTCAAAACCTCTTCGGCATTCCGAGCCTCAACCAAGCTATCAAACCGGGATTTATCCAGGAGCCGGGGTTCCAAAGCCCTAATTCTCCCCACCGCATAAGCATATCTGGTGTCATCAGACATAAGGCACCTTCGGTGCTAACAGGCACAGAGGCACTAAGGCACAGAGGCTCAGAGTTAAAAAACTGCAACAAGTATTGGTTCTTATTCTTCCTTTGTGCCTTTGTGCCTTTGTCACTTTGTACCTTCTCTACATTTTTACGATTCAGGAACCAAACAGGATCCCCGCTACCTCAGATTCCAGCTCTTCCCGTTTCTCCTGGAAAAGGGAAGTAAAGGTATTGTTTATTTCTATTCTCCCGGCCTTGAGGATAAAACCCCCTTGGAACTCTCTTCTTTCAGAAGAAAGTTTCAGCTTTCCCGGTCGGCCCTTCGAGCTTAGTTCCTCGTTAACTTCTTCCAGGAAGGCAGAATTTATCAGCTTCTCTTCCGGGGAAATAATTACTTCCTCCTCCCCCGATTCCACCGTCTCCAGAAGCATTTTCTTAATCGCCTTCCGATATTCTTCCTCCGGGAGATGCTCGAGATGATTCGAAGCCTTCCGGAAAGCTTCTTCAATCAGGTTTTGTTTCCTTTCCAAGAGCTTCTTCCGGACCTCCAGGTTGGCCATGGTTAAAATCCTCTTCCTTTCATCCCGGATGGAATCCCGAGCAGCATGCAGAATTTTCTCTTTGAGAGAAACCGCTTCTTTCCCGGCTTCCTGAAGGATCTTTTCTGCTTCCCCTTCAGCTTCTTTCTTTATCTGCTCAGCCTCCTTACCACCATCTTCTTTAATCCTTTTCAGGATATCTTCAAAAGCCATGTTTACCTCACGCTACGGTTATCCCATTCAAAAGGAGAATACTGGTCAGCAGTCCCAGAACAGCATAAGTTTCCACCAGAGCCGACATAATGACTGCCTTCATAAAATCGCCAGGCTGTTTGGCAGCCACGCCCGCTCCGGCAGCTGAGACCTTCCCTTGATGAATTCCCGAGATCAATCCCGTCACTGCAATCGGCAAACTGGCGCCAAATATCAACCATCCCTGCCCCACAGTGACAGAAACAAGGCCCGCACCTCCGATAAAGCCTAACTTCATAAACACCATGATGCCAAACAGGAACCCGTAGATCCCCTGTGTCCCGGGAAGGGCCGCCAGGATGAGCAAACTACCAAACTTCTTGGGGTCCTCACTGAGAACCCCGTTAGCGGCCTGCCCGGCCAAACCAATGCCAATGGCTGAACCGCACCCAGCCAAAAAAACGGCTAAAGCTCCTCCCACTACTGCCCATATTACACCTACTTCCATCTCTTCACCTCCTCACTATCGGCCTTGGGTCCTCCCCAAAGCCCGCGCAATTGTACCCAACAATTCGGAGAATTTCCCCCGCTTTTACCCCAAACCTACTTCGCTTTCCACCCTAACATATTCGTTTTGTACCTTGAACGGTTCGAAAGGTTCCCCTCCTCCCTCAAAGAAATAGGGGAAAAACTCTACGAACTGGAGTCGGCTGCTATGCACAAAGCTCCCCAGAGTATTAATGGCAATATTAAAAAGATGGCCTCCGATAAGAACGATTATCATGGCTATCCAGCCAACAAAAGGAACCATCTGCCGGGCCAGAAGAGCAACGATATTCACCACCATGGCGATCACTCCCGTGGCCATCCCCAGGGCCATCAAGCGCGAATAGCTCAACACATTTCCTAAGAGGTTCTTCAGCCCATCCAAAAGTAATACCAAACCCAAACCCACACCGACCGCCTTTCGTTTTCTGACTAATCCACTGAGCACAACCCGGCTAAAACAACCTCCGATAAAGAGCCATTTCCCCAACACGACCCCATTTCCCCCCAGGATATTCTTGCCCAGGATAAGAAATAATACCCCCAGGAAAATTATTAACCAGGACCCTTCCACAAAAACGGCATCGGCCCATTCCCTATCCTTTATATTCCTGAAGAGCTTGATAACCGTTCCGAAGCAGACCTGAATGAATCCCAGGGCCAGAGACAACTTGAAGAAGACCATAGGCTGAGTGAGAGGGTTGAAGAGAACGATTGCTTTAAGGGGGTGAAGGAAAGAAGGCAGTTTCCCCAACTCTATTCCGAACCACCCCCCGGTAAGAGCCCCGGCAATGAAGGTAGAAACTCCCCCCAGAAAAAGAAGTTGAAAAAACTTGCGTCCCCCCCCTTTCATCTTCTTCAATCCCAGCCAACTCAAAAACATGAGGATGAGACCATAACCGGCGTCAGTCAGGCACAAGCCGAAGAAAAGGAAAAAGAAAGGAGATAAGAAAGGGGTAGGATCAAGCTCCCGGTGATGAGGGAACCCATAAAGATTGGTTACCACCTCGAAAGGTTTTACCAATTTTCTGTTTTCCAGAGCAACCGGCGGATACTCACCTTCCCCGGGCTCAATTCGGGTAATGGCCACCTGGGGGAATTTTTTTTCCATACCCTTCTCAAAATCCAGGAAATCTTTTTTCCTCAGCCAACCGGTCAAAAGGAAAGTCTTCCGGGTCTCGGCAAAAAAGTTCTGAATATGTTTTCTCTCGCGCAGGTTAGTCAGATGGTCATAAACAGCAGCTAATTTTGGCCTCTCCTTCAATAAATCCCGGCTTTTTCCTCTCAAAACTTCTTTCTCTTCCTCTATCTGAAAGAGGCGCCTGGAAATATTTTTGAGAATTTCCTCCGGCTTCCCCTTGAGCAAAGGAAGAGAAACGGGAATAAACTTAAATTCTTTCAGGATAGGGGCTATCTTCTCATCATGGGATTTATGATAAACAAGGAGACAATATTTAAGCGTTTTTGTCTCCTTCACCATCTCGAGGGAAACTTCAGAGGCAACTTCCGCCAGACTCCCTTCCATTTCCGGGAAGAGACGAGAGGGAACCGTTCCGGGAACGACCTTCGTCTCCCTTGTCTCCCTTATTTCTTCTAAAGGCAGCTCCAGACATCGCCAGGGAGTAAGTTCTTTCTCCTCCCTCAGTAAACGCTGGTGTTCACTTTCCAGCCCTTTGAGGCTCCCTTCCAACTCCTGGCAGGTTTGACAAACTCTTTCGTAGTCAAAATTATGGAGGATATCAAGGAACTCCTTTTGGCTCAAGCTCACTTTGGCCGGCAGGAAGGACTCCGCCAGACTCCTCTTTTGAAAACCCTCTAAATAATCCAGGCCATAGCCCAACTGCAGGCGCTTCTTCTCTAAGTCCTCATCCTTGACGTCTTCCCGAAGAAGGAACTGTTCGTAAGGGGAATCCTTCAAGGTTTCCCTTAAATCGGTGACCTGCATCATCCCCAGCCTCTGGAGCTCTTTAACCACCCCTTCCCTCGACTCCTTATGGCCAAGGAGCTGGACCTTCTCCATTCGACTTAAACCCATACAAGTTAACTCCCTACGGTCGCAACTTGAATTGCAAATTGAAGATTGTAAATTTTAAATTGTAAAAAACTTATTTTGCTATTTGCGATGATGTTTAGACATTACTTCTAACGGCTAAACAGTCATACCCTACGGGATAATCTTCTTCACAATAAATAAGACGGCCTCATCAAGGTTTTTGCCGGCGGTCCCGTTTAGTTTCTCCGCCTCCCCGTTCTCTTTCTTCCAGATTAATTCAGCCTCAGCTTCCGCTTCCGCTACCGCTTTTTCTCTTAAGGAAGCCGCTTCTTTCTTCGCTTCTCTTTCCGCTTCGGCTAACAGGACATTACCTTTCGATTTCGCCTTCTCTACAATTCGGGTAACTTCTTTTCGGGCAGTCCGGATAATCTGCTCGCTTTCTTCCTCTGTTTTCCGGATTTCATCGATAATCTGCGTCAAAATTTCTCCTCCGGCCTGAGGTTAGCCCCTCTATTTCGTTCGGGACCAACTTAACAGTAAATTATAAAACGACTCACCAAGCCATTTTACCTCATACCCTTCCCCCTCGTCAACAAAAATTTTATGGAATGATTGGGCGATGGGCAGCAGGCAAAACCTGTTTTGGGATAGACCACCTTAAGGGGAAGACAAAGAAGGATTACTGAGAAAAGATTTGACGGCTCCGCAGACCTCTTCGATCTCTTCCCTGGTCAGCTCGGGAAACATAGGCAGGGAGATAACTTCCTGAGAACACTTCTCAGCCACCGGGAAGTCACCCTTTTTATAACCGAGATGTTCATAGGCTTTCTGAAGATGAAGGGGAAGGGAATAATGCGTTCCGGTAGCTATCCCTTGAGATTGCAACCATTCTTGTAAACCATTCCTGTCTTTCGTCCGAACTACGTAAAGATGATATACATGTTTAGCATACTCTCTCTCAACAGGAGTTATCACTTCCATTCCGGCCAATAGCTCGTTATATAACTTAGCATGTTGACGGCGGTTCTTATTCCAGGAAGAGAGCCTCGTAAGCTTTACCCTGAGAATAGCTGCTTGCAGAGCATCCAGCCGATAGTTGAAACCTTCCACTATATGTTCATACTTTTCCCGCTGGCCGTGGTTCCGGAGAAGTTTTACCTTGTTCGCAATCTCCCTATCGTTGGTAACTACTATTCCCCCATCCCCGTAAGCACCTAAGTTCTTACCCGGATAGAAGCTGAAACAGCCCACCGTTCCCAAGACACTTACTTTCTTTCCCCGATATTCCGCTCCATGAGCCTGGGCAGCATCCTCAATGACCTTCAACCCATATTTATCGGCCAGAGCCAAAATAGGCTCCAGGTCAACGGGATGACCATAGATATGCACCAGCAATATAGCCTTTGTCTTCTTGGTTATCTTTTCCTCTATGCAAGAAACATCTATATTATAATCTTCAGGGTTTATATCAACGAATACCACCTTTGCTCCCACATAGGAAATAACCTCCACGGTGGCCGTAAAAGTGTAGGGAACAGTAATTACCTCATCTCCTTTCTCCACCCCTGCCGCAAGGAGAGCCAGATGTAAAGCTGCCGTCCCCGAGCTTACCCCAATAGCGTATCGGGACCCACAGAAAGAGGCAAACTCGTTCTCAAACTGTCGGACCTCCTCTCCCAGGATAAAAGCAGAACTTTCCATAATCCTGGTCATTGCTTCCTTGACTTCATCTTTAATCTCTTCATACTGTCTATTTAAATCAACCAATGGTATCGTCATTTTAACCTCCCCACCACAAATGACCCGGACTTTCTCAATCAAAAGTTAAAGGCTCAGGTCCCTTTTTTAAAGACTTTCCCGCACACCCTTTCCGGGCCCTCTGTAGTTAATTTTCTGCTTTCCTGTTTAAAAATAAGATAAATCATATAGAGATTAACTGCCGAGAAGACCGAACGGAAGATAGCAATGACCTTATAAGGCTCAAAGAATCTTCTCATTACCTCCACCGGACTAGGTAGATTAATAAAATATTCCAGGTTTAAAGGAGTGAACAGATACCCGGCCGTCAACCGCCCGCCATAGAGAGTATAAATGAAATAAGTAAAAACCTGGATAATAAAGAGTCCCAGAAACCTTTTGTCCTCCAGGATATACAGACCCAGGAAAGGAATCGTCCACATAAAGAACTGGCGGTGGAAAAAAGAAGTGGCAAAGAAAAGAAGGAAGATGGAAAGAGAGTATTTCAGGATACCCTCAAACGGTTTAAATTCCCCCCTATGGTAATAAGCATGAAAGATAAGGAAGGTATAACCGACGATAAAGATATATACATTATCCCGCAACCCCAAATTAAAATTCATGCTGAGGAAATAATCGACAAGAGGGTTCCCCATAAGCTGTCCCACCTCGCTTTGTTGTCCCAGTAAAGCTGCAAAGACAGCCATAATTCCTAAAGGGAGAAGCCCCCAGAAAATTAACCTAAGACGTTCCCGGGTATTTTTCCCTAAGATGATGATGGCCGGGATAAAGAGAATCAGAGGATAAAGACGGAGAGCGGCGCTTATCCCCAGCATGAGAAGCGCTAAATAAAAGCGTTTGCTCTTGACATAATAAAGGCTGCCCAGGATAAAGAAGATAGGGATAACCTCAAACCGTCCGTAGATATAAACGACAAAGATGCTTACCGGGTTAATCATCCAGAACTTGAAGAGGAAAAGCCGTTTCCTGGAATCGGTTGCCAGACGGTTAAGGAAGAAGAGGCAGCCAAAATCGAAGAGGAGAAAAGGAAACTTTAAAAGAAAAAGGGTCCGGAAGATATGAGGCCGGCTGACAAAAGTGAAGAAAGTAGAAAACATCCGCTCTATCTCCGCCGGAGTATTGGGATGAGTCGGAGTCCAGGGATGAGTCCAGATAGTTTCGTAGTAAGGCATCAAAGGAGTGAAAATCCAGAGGAAAAAAGCATGGATATAATGGAGGAGCAGCTGGGAAGCTCCCAGGGAGAACTCGTGGTGATAAACAATGAGATGGGCTCTCCAGTAGAACCAGAGCAAGTCCGGAGCCGCACTTATCGGCATGAAGATGAATCTCAAGAGGAGCCCTATCCCTATCCACTTAATAAAAGTGTTCCTGGGAACCTCTTTTTCTATCACTCGCCACCTCGCTTTCTCTCCCTATCCAACCTTCTCTATAATCCTACCAAAGATAACCCTCCATAGCAAGAAAAAGCGCAGAATCTCACTCAAAACCTCCCCCCTGATTATCTAAAGAGAAGATTTGCCTCCGGGCAAAGGCCATGGTACGCTGAAGAAGGTAACATTTTAAGGGATCAAAGCATCTATATAGTGAAAGGCAAGAAAAGGGAGAACGGAAATGAGCACAAACGAAGCCGAACTTATAAAGAGCGTAAGGCAAGGAAACATGACCGACTTCACTCCCCTTGTCGAGAAATATCAGACCGTGGTTTATGGTTTAGCCTTCAGTCTGGTGGGAGACTTCTCCACGGCCCAGGATATTGCTCAGGAAACCTTCATAACCGCTTACAAGAAACTTAATCAACTTCGCTGCCCGGAAAAGTTTCCCGGCTGGCTGAAAAGGATCACCCTGAATACGGCCAGGATGTGGCTGAGGAAACGAAAAGAGATTCCCTTTAACGAAGGCGAAGAAGAAAAGTGCGTCTATGACCAACCGGTAGCAGCAGAGGGAACGGAAGGAAAGGAGTTCCGGGAGGAAATAATGAAACTAATCAACTCCCTCTCCGAGAAAGCCCGCTTGCCGGTAATGCTCTGCTATCTGGACGACATCCCCTACAAGGAAGCCGCCAAATTTCTTGGCATCCAGGAGAACACCCTCCGAAAGAGGCTCCATGATGTCAAGGGCAAGCTCCAGAAACAGATAGTGGAAATAGCCGGGAGAACCCTCCAGGAACACAGACTACCCCGGGACTTCGCATCCAGATGTATCTGCGGCTGCGAAAGAAGCAAGAAAGCCAAAAAAAAGGGGGTGAAGAAAATGTCCAAGAAAAAGAAACCGAATAAAGAGCAACCCAAAGCCAAGACCAAGTCTTGCGGCTGCGGATGTATTTCGGGAAAGAACAAAAAGACGACTTAGTACCACAACTTCTCCCCTGGCCCCCCCTTTTATTAAAGGGGGAAAGGGGAGGATGCAAACTAAGCCTTAAAATTCTCAGCCCCAAGCTAAGACTGTAATCCGGGAAGAGAATTACTTACTTATAGTAGAGAGAGCCGAAGATGATGAGATCTTTGCTTTTCATTTCCCCTACATCTCTTTGGCAAATCTCACAATTCTATCCCTTGTATCGTCTTCCAGATCCTCGAAAGCTATTCCCACTTCGTAGTCAGTCATCTTATGGGGAAATAGATGGTAGTGTTCTTGGTACCAGCTTACCTTCCCCCGGCACTTTATAGATTGCTCCTCATCAGGCAGAAGTAATTCTATTCCGACAATGGAACTTACTTCCGGTTGTTCCTTCATGATAAGATCGGTTCCACCCCCACCGATATTTTGAATAATAGCTTCCCCGGGTTCTTTTCCTTGCATTTTCACCCAGGCAACAAGATGGCACGATCTCCTCAAGAATTGTCTTCTTTTCCTCCCACCCCAGATCATCCCTTAAGCACTCCCAATAGTCTCAACCTAATCACCTTCCAAGATAAAACTTCTGACTCTCACGTTTTCCTTATTCCATAACGGCAAAGAAACCTTACCACTTACGACGATTATAATAGTAGCACTACTTCCGCTCCAATTCAAGCAGAATTTAGCATCAGAATTTTCTGGAACTTACCTTCTTTCTAAATAATAGGGACAGACACTATTAAATCCCGCTTTGCTTACTCGACCTGCTTCTTGGTAAAAGACTTTGTTTTCTTTCAAAGGGGACAGAGCCCTTTATTTTAGCCCTTTTTGTTTTCTTGGTCTTCCCGGATTTATACATTTTAAGGTTCGACTTATCTTTTTCTCAATTCGTTTAATAAACCAAAAAACTATATCGGGGATTCTTCAGAGATTTGATCTATGGAAAGGAGTATCAAAAATTGACAAAGGAGTTCACCTCAGTTAATATTAACAGGACATCCCTTAAAAAACAAAGGACTTGGTAAAAAAATGGATAACTCCGAGAATTGGCAGGATGTGCATGGAGCAAATTATATTCCCTCCTATGCCCGGAACAGTATAGAGATATGGGAAAACTTTAACCCGGAGGTAATAGACCGGGAGTTAGGATATGCTCAATCCCTGGGTTTAAATAGTGTTAGGGTATGGCTGGATTATCGTCCCTACGCACACAACCCGGGTTTGATGTTAAAAAGAATAGAGGCCTTCTTATGCTTATGCGATAAACATAAGCTCACGGTTATCCTTATTCTGTTCGATTCCTGCGGGATAGAAGAAAAAGACCTTAGAGAGAAAGGAGAAAACCTCCATTGGAAAAGATGGATAAAGAATCCCGGCTATGATTATTTATTTCCCGAACATTGGGACAGGTTTAAAAAGTATATTAAGGATATTGTCGGAACATTCCTCAACGATCATCGCGTTTTAGCCTGGGATGTAATGAACGAACCCTGGTGTCAAATAAAACCGGATAATGATGAGCAGAAAAGAGTTATTATGAGGTTTGTTAAACATTTTGCCAAACAGGTCCGGAACCTAAACCCTGACGCCCCAATTACTATCGGCGTTACCACACTTGACCGGGCTGAACAGGTGGAGGATTTAATCGACTTGATCAGCTTTCACAGCTATGATACCGAACCGGAAAAGTGGGAGTTACTGCTGAAAAAGGCAAATCAATATGCCAAACTTAAAGGAAAGCCTATCCTTCTGACCGAATGGGGCTACCCTGCCTGGGGAACGGAAGTTTCCGCAGGAAGATTACTAACAGATAAGGATCAGTTAGACTTTTATGAAAAGATTATGCCCTTGGTCAGAGAGTCAAAGATTGGCTGGTATTTTTTCGACCTCATTATGGGATATGGACCTTTTGCCCGGATAAGTATCCTTAAGCCCAATGGGGATAGACGTCCATCTGCCCTGATAATAGAAAAATATCTTGGAGAATAAAATTCTGATGAGGAGAAAAGATCGTTACCTATGTCCCCGTTCGCTCAAAAATAAAAAGCCCCACAATGGTGAGAGCTACCAGGCAGGAGAGGACTATCATTTACGTCTTATCCGGTCCTGAGGAGGTTCGGTATGACTCTTAAACACGTGCTTATTGGGTTGTGGGTCTGTCTTTCACTGGTATGGGTCGCGGGATATTCCTCCACGGTGGCTGCGCCGTCTGAAGGAAAGCAGTCCGCGAAACAGCCGGAAGAAAAACAGGCCGGGAAGTCCGGGCAACCGAAGCAAACGAATGAGCTGCAGCCATTGCCCGAGGGGCTGGGGTTAGCCGCGAAGTATCCCGGCGACAAAGGCATCGAAAAAGATCCTGCAGTAGTGTTCGCAGACGATTTCGAGGACAGTGCATCTGCCGCGGACCTGCGTAAGAAATGGGACGTGGTTATCCACCCCGGCAACATAAGCATCGCGGACGAGTCCGCCAAAAACAGCGGTAAAAGATCGCTTCTGCTGACCATAAAGAAGCGGACCTCCGGGATCGCCACGGGAGTGGCCAAGCTGCTCAAGGGGAAGGAGGCACAGGACGTGCTTTTCCTGCGTTGGTATACCAAGTTCGACAAGGACTGGTTCGTGCCGAGCGGGTCCGTGCATAACGGCGGGTCGATATCCTCCCAGTACTTCCCCGGTGGGCGCGCGACCCCGGGCGTGCCCGGCAACGGGCGCAACAAGTTCCTGGCCAACTTCGAGAACGAGAACTCGACCGGCAAGACACCCGGCAACATGAACATCTATCTCTACCACGCAGAGCAACCCACCCGCTGGGGCGACCACTTCTATCCCTCCGGCAAGGTTCTACCCTTCTCCTGGAAGCGGTCCGGCACTGCCACATTCGGCAAGCAGTTTGTAGGCAGACCGGACTTTTCACCCAAACGGGGCGTCTGGCTCTGTTACGAGTTCATGGTAAAAGCCAACACCCCGGGCAAACACGACGGCCGCATCGGCATGTGGCTTAACGGCAAACTGATCGGAGACTTCCCGAACCTTCGCATGCGGGACATCAAAAGCCTCATGATCGACCGCTTCGGAGTCGGGGTATACATCGCCAAAAACACCAAGCGCACAAACAGAAAGTGGTACGACAACATAGTCGCAGCCACCTCATACATCGGTCCAATGGTCACAAAATAGCAGCGCCATGGCCGGAAGGACCCTCCGAGAGTTACATAATAATAGGGACAGACACTATTAAATCCCGCTTCGCTTACTCGGACAGCTTCTTGGTAAAGGGCTTAATCATCTATCCTGTCATTCCCGCGAAAGCGGGAATCCATGTCATCGTTCCGGCACGGCTTTGGCATCGTCAATGTATATTTGCCCTTTGCCCATTACGTCCACGGTGAAAACCACGGAGTCTACAGCAAGGTTCCCCGTTCCTCGAAGCAGCGGTTCATTCTTGCTCCGATTTCTTATTACGGCTACACCCTCTATCTTCTGCCATTGCCCATTGAATTTTCGCAGGTAAACTGTGGTCCATTGTCCTCCCAGATATTTCCCATCCTTGTTATAACGATAAAACACTATAGCAACATAGGGATTTACGTTCTCTCTTTCCAGGGAACCTTTCACCCAGAGCGAGTATTTAATTTTCTCTCCATCCTTCATAGAGATGGGATTGGAGTTTGCTATCAAGGTTCTATGCCGGTTGTTTTGCGAGATTTCCGGGACAACCAAGAGGCAATTTTTCCCGCTGTGCGGCATTACTCCCGGGATCGTCGCTATCTTTAACCGGGCCGGAAACGCTTTCGGATTTAATAGCCGCCAGCCGTCGACCTTTAATGAGGCTTCAAATCCCGGATTTTCCAGCCGGTTGCCATTAACTCTTGCCTTCCGGGGCTTGATAAATTCAGAAGCAATGAGAGCCACCCTTTTCCCGTAAATTGTCTTGCCTGCTTTTGCCTTTGCCTCATTCAAATATCCCCAGAGTTCATTTATTGTCTTATTCGGGTATAACAGAGGCTCAAACTAATCCTCTTGCTTTTATCCGGGTTCATCCACACCTCTTCCGCCCGGGTAAAGAATTGTTTCATCGGCTCCCTTGCCGGACCGTAAAACTTGCTGTAGTAATCATCCAAAAGCTTGTCCACGTTCTGGTCCGCATCCCACAGGAGACTGCCGGTTAAATAAAACATCAGACTTAGCATACCCCGGTCGTAGAATTTCTTGGCTTCGTTTCCCTTCCAGGTCTCCGCTTCAATGAATTCTCCCCGGGAGACGCCTTTTAACCTCTTGAAATCCTTAGAGATAACATGGGAAAAGATTACCGGTATCCCCTCCAGGGGATATTGAAATGGAGAATGAACGTAATAATTATAGTACTCCCAGATGTAGGTCCGCTTGGCTTTCTTCTGCCATTGGTCAATGAAGAGGTTCATCCGTTTTTGGTAGTCCCGGTCCCAGTAATTGCATCTCCTCTTGGTAATCATTACCGCTACATTAGGACTTAATTCTTTTATCCGGGACGGCGGCTGACGATACTGTTCATAGGCTAACCCGCCAATCCACCGGTCCGGGTTGGTCTTATAGACTTCCTTGGCCACGTCGTTAACGAACTTCCAGACGTAATTGGAGTACTGGTCCTCAAAAGGTTTATTCAGGTCATACTGGGCCCGGCTGCGGGCATCCTGCGACCAGCCTTTTATGTACATAACGTCATTCGGCACCACCGGGTAGAGCTTCCGGTGCGGGTATTTGTCAAAATACCCCCGGATATACTGCACCCAAAGACGCAGGGTGAGGGGATTGGCTAAATCAAAATTGCCCTCGCCCCAATTAGTCTTCCGTCTCTCCGGGGGAGCTTCAGTCTGCCGTTTACCGTCAACAAGAGAGAATATCTGCGGATACTTCTGACTATATTCCGGGTTAGAGCGGTAAAAACGCCAGAAGGAATGGTTGATATCCACCGGCCAGGGGGCGCCGAAACCAATCCTTCTATACCATACCGCCGCCGCGGGGTCCTGGGAAAAAGAAAAGGCATACAAGCGCCGGTAAGTAAAATCAGGTTCTTTTTTATAGCTGAGGGCCTTAACCGTAATTGTCTGCTGCTGTGGAACTACCTCCCCGATTTTCCCCGGCATAAACCATCTCACCCCCAGAAAAGTTCTTAGGAAGTTATACACCGCATATAGCGACCCGGTCTCACCGTAAGCACTCAACCCGGTCTTTCTATCATAATACTCGTTGTTCTTACTATTGATACCCCATCCGAATAATGACTGGATCGGTTTACCCCCGTAATCTCTTCCCACCAGGGCCAGCCAGTTATCTTTAGCTATGACCCTGAACCCGTCCGGTTTCAAGCCGTCTACCCTTAGGCCCAACTTTTTCGTGTAGGCGCTCGGCCCCACAAATATGTAGTTGATATTTTTCTTTATATTTGCATCACGCCCGGCCCGTTCTATCTTTAATTCCGCCCCGGCAATCTTCTTTATATAATCCCTTAATTCCCCAGCGGCATACTCCGCCGTCCTTGTCGGCTGCGCGGCAATAACAATCCTTGCCCGGGGAACACCTTTCTCAACAATAACCATGGCCTCGGCGGTAAGCACAGAAAAAACCGTTAACATGCTTGCCAAAAGTAAGCGCATCCATCCCTTTCTCATCAAGACAGACATCCTTTCTCTCCCAGAGTATTTTTATGGAATGAGGAACCTTCCCCGCAACTTGTAGCTGCGGGGGAAGATATTCATCTCCAAAATTTTACTTTCTCTGCTCTGAAATAATAGGGACAGACACTATTAAATCCCGCTTCGCTTACTCGGCCATTCTTGGTAAAAGACTTAATCATCTATCCACTTTCTTGCATCTTCTCTCGATAAACGTCAATGTTCCTAATGAACATCTTGTCAATGATTTGAGTCACTCGTCAAATAAATAAGTGTCTGTCCCTATTTTAAAACATCCCCATCATTTTTCCTCAAATAAAAAAAACCCCACCAAGAGTAGGGCTCTCTTTAATTCAACTGCCGATGCAAAACTCCAACGCACTGTAAAAGCAATTCTACCAAACCTGACCCCTCAAGGCAAGAAAAGAAATCCCTGCCCGAATTTCAGGTTCAAAGCAGATGGCAAGCCGGACGATTTACCTGACGAAGCTCCGGGATAGATTGAATTTAATAAAAGAGAAGCAACGTAATTATAGGAGGGTTTTTTTGCAGAGCATTCCTGGACAAGAATTGACTCTGATGCACTTTGCAACGCAAAAGGGCGCTATGTTTTCCCCTGTTCCACCTATTTTATTTCCCCATCTACCTATCGCGGTCCGCCTCCCTTACCGCTTCTTCCTCCCGGCAACAAGCCCTGCCAGTCCAGTGGCAAGGAGAAGCAACGTCCCCGGTTCCGGGATTACATTACCGGGGCGCACTGCCCAGGTATAGGGATAAGTGCTTGTCTTGTAGAACGCGGTCTGGTACCCATAGACGAAACGGAAGAACCACGCATAATCCGGAGTGGCAGCATCCGCGGTATCCGACCAGTAGGCATAGGGCAGCAGGTTAGTAAAGGGGCCGGTGTTGTTTAACCCCCAGCCCAGTTGGGGACTACTACCAGAAGTATCGTAATACCCCAGGTTCCCCAGATTTATATAATACATGTAGGCCATCTCGCTGCCGGTGCTACCTGGATATACCGAACCCGGAGCGCCGACATTATACCCTACGTCAGTGGAACCATCATAACTAAAGATATAGTTATTATACTCATAACTCGTCCCATTAACAGGGAGTGTTTGTGGCAACCGCCAGTCAGTATAGGTATAATCACGCACTGAATCGTAATAGGATAAGGTGTCAGCCCAGGTCACAGCCTGGGACCAGGTCATCATCCCATCTGCATCGTAACCTGAAGTCTGCGCATAATTGGCATCCTGGAGCCAGGTGATATCCAGCACATTATCGTAGATAAGCCCACCTCCTTGATTAATAAGCAAAGCCTGGGCCGGAAGCGAAAACCCCAGAAGCACCGATACGGTAAGCAATAAAGCCGATAACCTTTTCATCTCTCTCCTCTCCTTCACAAATCCCTCCTTGACCTCCCTTTTTCAAGGGGGATTGGGGAAGGGGTTAAGAAAACACAAAAAATCCCAGAGTTATAACCCCGGGACAATCAAACCCGCACTTGTTCCTTCCGCTATATTCAAGGAAACGGAACCGCTCACGAAACTATTCCACCGGCTTCGTCTCACACACACTCTCTCTTCCAGATATAATACATATATACATTATCCAGCAATTTTCGTGCCAGGTTCTCCTCTAAGAAAAAATTATTTTGATTTATTTACTTAAGTAATGCTCAGACCAAAGCTTATGAAAAGGGAAAATTCCATTTTCCCGGTTTTGCATCTCCCTGCAATTTATCCAAACGTTCAAATAAAAGCACCTCCCTTCCTCAAAAATCAAGAAAAAAGCCACCTAAGGCATTGCTACACCATAAATTAACTGAAATGTTGATATTTATCAACCTGTGTTTAAGTGGATTAAAGAAGACAGGCGCCCCCTTTAACTGAGGGATCTTCACCATCGAGTGAGCCGTATCAAGCAACGCGAAGGGTCGCACCCACCACCACTTCACGATTACCATGAATAAATCGGGCCAAAGAAGGTAACATTTTAAGGGGTAAAAGCATCTATATAGTGAAAGGCAAGAACCGGGAGAACGGAAATGAAAAAGAGTGAAAAGGAAAAAGGGAGAATGAAAAGCTATGGACTTTCAGCTAACAAAAGACCAAAACCTGGTTAGAGAGACAGCCGGAAAAATCGCTCAGAAGGAATTAGCACCAAGAGCCGCTGAAGTTGACAGAACCCATTCTTTCGTCCAGGAAGGACTTAACAAATTAAAAGATGCAGATATATTAGGATTAGCGATTCCCCCCGAATACGGAGGAATGGGAATGGACACTCGAGCCTTTGTCCTGGTTATAGAAGAAATCGCTAAGGCTTGCGGCTCTACGGCCCTGGCAACGGTTTCCCACTCTATATGCTCGTATATTGTCTTATGCGCCGGAGACGACAAACAGAAAAAGAAGTATTTGCCCGGCATGGCAAAAGGAGAAAGACTCGGAGCCTTCTGCGTTCACGAGTCAAACTGCGGCTCAAATGCTCTGGCCCTGGAGACAAGAGCCGTAGCAGAAGGAAATGAATACATTGTCAATGGTTCAAAGATATTCATAACCAACGCTCAAGAGGCGGAGATTTATGCAGTTTTAGTGCGCACAGATCTTTCTAAGGGACCTCAAGGAATATCCATGCTTCTCATCGAGAAAGACACTGAAGGACTTTCCTTCGGTAAGAAAGAAGAAAAAATGGGTCTCAGAGGAACATCCAGCCGGGAACTCTTTTTCCAGGACTGCCGGATTCCCCAAGCAAACCTTTTGGGAAAAGAAGGAGAAGGTTTAAAAGCCGTAGGTCAAGCGATTATTGGATTTGGCTTCTTGGGAGCAGCGGCTATTTCCTCGGGGCTCGCTCAGGCGGCTTTAGATACTTCTATCAAACATGCAAGAGAAAGGGTTATTGCAAGAAGTCCTATAGGCGCAAATCAGTTAATACAATCTTTAATTACAGAGATGAGTTTAGGGGTAGATACGGTAAGGGCCCTTCTCTATTCAGCCGCGGCAAGAAGGGATACAAACCCTCCCGGACCTATCGTGGATGCCTTGAAAGTAAAACTCTATGCCTCTGAGGTAGCCATAGATGTTACGAACAAAGCCCTACAGGTTCACGGAGGTCACGGCTATTCCAGAGATTTCCCCCTTGAGCGGTACTATAGAGATGCTCGCGGACTTACTCTGCATTTTAAAACCACGGAGTTACTCAAGGCCGATATCGGGAAAATGCTTGTAGGCTTATAAAAAATGAGGCCGTTTTATTTCATCGACTAAATTATCCAGGCAACCCTTATCTCACTTTCCAATACTTTAAATTCCTTGTCCCAGGTTATCAGTTCTCCTTCATGTTACAGGAAGACCAAGAAAAACAAAAAGGGTTAAAATCAAAGGGCGCTGTCCCCTTTAAAACTTACCAAGGATTTTATAAAGCAAATGGAGGAGAAGTTCAATATCGACAATATCCGCTTAAAAAGAGGATGGCCAAGGAAGATTAAATAGAACCGTCCCTTTTTACTGCATGTGGAAATAATAGGGACCATTAAATCCCGCTTCGCTTACTCGGACAGCTTCTTGGTAAAGGACTTAATCATCTATCCACTTTCTTACATCTTTTCTCGATAAAGTCAATGTTCCTAATGAACATCTTGTCAATGATTTGAGCCACTCGTTAAATAAATAGTGTCTGTCCCTATTTTTTTCTGAAATTCTTTAAAGTTTCTTTCTCTTCCTCCTTTTCTTGAAGAAGAGCCAAGAAGGTATATAGAATTGTGTGTTTGGTTATAAAATAAAAAGCCCCGCGCATAGCGGGGCTTTGTTTAGTTTGGCTGGGGGAGGAGGGCTCGAACCTCCACTTACCTGATCCAGAGTCAGGCGTGTTACCAGTTACACCATCCCCCAATATTAAGTTAGGCTGCCGACGGCAGCAGACTTCGCTTACGCTCACTAACTTCCATAGGGACGTCACCCCCTATGGCGCTCGCTTCACTCTCTGTCACCCCTTAAGGGGGTTCAGATTAACCCCCTTAACAACCCTAATCCGCTTAGCAATCTCAACTTTGAAATTCCTAAACTTTATTTAAATTTACCATAAAAAATAGCTGGTTGTCAAAGAGAAAGTTAGTGCGGGTTAAATCCTTAACTTTTTCAGTTCCTCTTCCCCCATGGGAGAGACGACGATAGACTGGATTTCCCCTTCCGGGAGCTTCCAGTATTCGACTTTAAGGGTGGGCTCTCCTTTGCCCTGGCCGTAGCGGGCAGTAATGGCCGAGGCGGCGACTATCTCTTCTTTAGTCAGTTCCCCCCGGGCAACGGCAATGGGGCCGGGGAAATCGGCGGCCCGGAAACATATATCCCCGGCCTGAGCCAGGGTAAGGAGTTTCACATTTTCTCCTTCATCTCTCCCTACTATTAATTTAGCTCGGGGAGAAAAACGGAAATGTCTCCCCTGCTTGAGAAGCTGGACATCGTTAAGGGTCGCTTCACTATGCTGGAAAAGGTCCCGCAAGCGGGCAGCAAAGGCAGCATCGGTAAGAAGACAGCCGCCGGCAGGACAGGGATAATCTTTGATTTCCAATTGGGCGGCCAGTTGCATTTGCGGCTTTCGGGAACGTCCTTCGATATCCAGCAATTTTTCCCGGTCTATCCAGCCTTCCTTTTCGGGAATGGTGGGCTCGAACAGTTTAGCGGAAAGCGGCCGGAGAATTAATCCTTCCAATCCCGCTTCCCTCTCGATGAGCCTCATGGCATCCCGCCGTTGGGACATGGGTCTCTCCCCCAGGACTTCGCCGGTAATAAGGAAAGAAGCTCCAACCTCTTTCATATACTCTCTTGCCTTCCGGAACATATGGATACGGCAGTCAAGACAGGGGTTCATATTCTTTCCGTAACCATGACGGGGATTTTTCACTACCTCCAGGTATTCCCGGGAAACATTGAAGACTTTCAGGGGAATACCAAACTCTTCCGAGACTTTCTTTGCTTCCAGGCGGCAGGAGCTATGAGAGGTACAAGTGCAGAATACCGTTAAAAAATTTATTGCTTCCACTTCTATCCCCTGTTCTAAAACAAGTTTCACTGCCAGGGTACTATCCAATCCTCCGCTTAATAAGGCTATGGCTTTAATCAATTTATTCCTCCCGAGATTTTAAAATACTTCGCAACCACAGATAAACATACATCCAAAACCCAAAAACTATTCTGACAGGATTATGAATAACTACAAAAAAACTTAACCACAGATTACCCAGATTTTCACAAGATTAGAACTGAGAACTGAAAGGGAAACCAAATATTAAGTCTTTGTCCGGGTAAATCTTGTGAAATCTCGTGGTTTATACTTTGCCCTTAATTTTTTCCTGAGCTCTCAGTGGTTAATGTTTTATATTTTGACAAAATTCCTTCATGGAAGGGGCAGAGTTCGTAGTCTCCTCCCATTTGAGCAGCGATTAATTCTTCCTGCCAGTGAGCATTGTAGAGCCGGCAGTTTTTATCGTGGCAGAAAGGGTCTCCCGTCAGATGAAAGAAGAGAGCTTGCAAAGAATAACCTTTCCCTATTTCGGTCAGACGTTCATCGTCATAATCAATGAATCTTCCTTTAAACTCCTTCTTCATTTCGAGAATACCGGCATCTCCTTTGCCGAGCATCTCATACTGGCGGCGGAGCAGGTAAAACTCTCTCGGTTTAGCCGGAGCCTCTACGATTCCCGTAGTAGAGATAAGGTTAGGAATCCCATAGACACTCGCCCGGGCATGATACCTCCTATCGTTCTCATCCCAGGTACCGAAAAGTTGATTGGTGAAAACGAGATGGAGATGCTTCCGGCCCAGATGTTCCCGGGGAATTAGTTCAGAGAAGAGCTTCTGCAAACAGAAGCCATCGTAAAAAATCCCCGCGGGTTTTGACGCCGGAGTCTGCAGATACCTCTTTTCGTATTCAATCTCTCCGCGCAACGGTGCGGAGAAGGTCTCTTCCTTATCCAAACAGCGCACTTTAATCCCGGCTAATTTCCCGGCCAGACGCTCCTTCTCTTTCTCCCTCTCTTCTCCGGAAAGACAGGAAAGATACCCGACCAGCAAAGAATCTTGCCGTTGGACCTTAACATTTCCTAACCTTTTCCTTAAATAAACAGCCAGCTCATCCAGATCAAGGACCGGAGAGGCTCCTTCCTGATAAAGATGGATTTGCTCGGGGAAACAAAGATTAAAAAGAGACATCGCTTTTTTATTATACTTTCTTCGGGAGAAAACTCAGGTTCCTATCCTAACAGGGCTGACGATGGCTTCCAGAGTAGCAATAGCAGAGAGAATAGCCAGGAAACTGGTTTTGGGATTGGAAGGGGAAGGAAGGTTCTCTGTACGGCTGATTAATCTCCCAAACTCTCCTTCTATCTTTATTTCATGAACATTATGGGAAGTTTTAGGGTCAGCGACAATTTTCACCCGGGTTTTGGCCGGCCCTATTCCTGCCAGACTGAGGGTTGCGGCAACATTGATGTTCCGGGGAAAACCTTCTACGGCTTCCTCGGCAGTCCCTTCAAAAACTGTTTCCTCTTCCGTCAAGGCATCTAAATCAATCCCTGCTTTCTCCAGATGGGGAGCTCCTTTCAAACCTGCCGGAGGTTTTCGGGTAGTTAAGATAACCGAATCTATCCTCCCGGCTGCCGCAGCTTTAACCCCGTCCAGACCCGCCAGAGCGCCGGAGGGCAGATAAATCCGAGCCCCCTTCTCCTGAGCTAACCGGAAGAGATGCATCTTCCCCAAAAGTCCACCCACGCTCATCACCATTATATCTTTACCCTGGCTCAAAGTTTTCTCAGCTATTGCGGCAACGGCAGAAGAAGAAGCACACTCTATCACTAAGGCAACCTCATCAATCAACTCCTCGGGGGAGAGAACCCGGGGTACAGGAAAAACATTCTTGGATAATTTCCGGGCTTTCTCTTCATCAACATCAGCGACAGCTACCAAATCCGCTCCAGGAATCCGGCTGCCTATAGCCTTGCCTAACTCGCTACCAATCGCTCCACAACCAATAATTCCAACCTTTAGCTTCATCTCTCTTTTATCCTGTTTTTCTCATCCACAAAAATTATCTTGGGCTTATGAATTTTTGCTTCCTTGCTATCCATAGTGACATAGGAAATAATGAGGATGGTATCTCCGGGCTGACCCCAACGCGCAGCCGGGCCGTTGAGACAGATGGTTCCGGACCCTTTCCCGCCGGTCATACAGTAAGTCTCCACCCGGCTTCCGTTATGGAGATTCACCACCTGCACTCGTTCATAGGGCAGGATATCCGCCGCCAGGAGCAAATCTTCATCGATAGTAATGCTGCCCATGTATTTGAGGTTGGCTTCGGTAATCGTCGCTCCATGAATCTTGGACTTACACATCGTCCGTTGCATCGCTTTACCTCCAGGAAAACCTTGCAATCATAGATAAACACAGGTAAAAAACCACAAATTTATTTTCTCACCGCAGAGCTTGCAGAGCACGCAGAAGATTATTCCTTTTTAAATATTTCTCGCTTTCTCAGCGACCTCGGCGTTCTCAGCGGTAATTATGCTTCGAAGATTATATTATCAATCAGTCTCGTCTTCCCCATCCATACCGCCAGGGCAACAAGAACTTTGCCTTCTATTCTTTCCCGTTCCTCAAGGGTTTCCCCGTCAACAATAGAGATATAATCTATCCGGGCCTGTTTTTCCTTTTTAATCATCTCTTCCATTTGCCGGATAACCCTGCGGCTGTCTCTTTCCCCCGCCTCAAGCATCCGGCGAGCTTCCTGTAAAGATTTATATAAAACAGGCGCCGCCCGACGTTCTTCCGGACTCAGGTAAGCGTTGCGGGAGCTTAAAGCCAGGCCATCTTCTTCCCGGATAATAGGAAGGACCTTAACCTCTACCCCCATGTTCAGGTCCTTGACCATCTTCCTGATAAGGAGAGCCTGCTGGGCATCTTTCTGTCCGAAATAAGCGCTATGGGGACTGACGATATTAAACAACTTGGCAACGACAGTAGCTACTCCCCGAAAATGTCCCGGACGGAAGCGTCCACAGAGCGACTCACTTAATCTTTCCACTTCAACGAAGGTGTGGTATCCCTGAGGATACATCTCTTTTGAGGAAGGGACAAAGAGAATATCCACCTTTTCTTCTGCCGCTAACTTTTTATCTCGTTCCAAGTCCCGGGGATATCGCTCATAATCCTCGCCTCTGCCAAACTGAGTAGGATTGACAAAAATGCTCACTACGAGAACATCGCTATCTTTTCCCGCCTGGCGGATGAGACTGAGGTGTCCCTGGTGAAGATAACCCATAGTGGGGACAAAACTGATGGTCTTGCCGGCTTCCCTTATTTTTTGAGAAAGGGACTGCATTTGAGAGATTTTCTTTACGAATTCCACCCTTTAACCCAAACCCCTCCTCGCTTTTAACATTGAGAGAGTAGCAGCCATCTGGCGCGAGGCATATCCAGATTCCTCTACCAGAACAGTTGCCGTGGGAATATGCCAGTATTCAGGACAACCATCGGAACCGATTCCCTTATACATAAGATTGGAACCAAAGCCAATTACACCATCAGTTCCTATTCTAACAACCGGGCTGACCGCAGGAGCAATATCTCTCTTCAGCCTTTTTTTAATCACCCGGAACTTCTTTAATCTCCTTTTCTCCTTACGAGCTTCCTTTAAGGAAATTTCCTCCCATTGGGTTTTTCCTTCTGCCGTCTTCACTTCTGCAAAAGCCCGAGCCGGAAGCTCACTTATCCGGAGAACTTCGACTACTTCTAATTGTTTTTTCTTCCCTATCCTCAACTCTTCTCTCCAGGATTTAACCACAAGAGCGACCACCGGATAAAGCCACGGATAGAATTAAATCCATACTCTTTGGCGAAATAGGTGCAATCTACAGTTTCATAAAACAGCCGTTAGGTTGAGCACCTTTTCCTCAACAAAGATAGGAACGCTTGCCCGCAAGGCCAGAGCAATAGCATCGCTGGGCCGGGCATCCACCTGCACCTCCTCGCCAACAGCCGTCTTCAACATTAGTTTAGCAAAGAAAGTCCCCTGCTCCAAATTATCAATGACGACTTTCTCCACCGTTGCCCCTAACTGCTCTATGGTCCTTTTCAGAAGGTCATGAGTAAGGGGCCGGGCCGTCTTCATCCTTTTCACCTTGATCTTTATAGCCTCAGCTTCAAAGATGCCAATAACTATAGGAAGCAACCGGCCGTTACCTTCCTTCTCCCTCAATATAATAAGTTGTTCCCCTCTTCGATCATCCATCCTTATCTGGAAAAGCTCCATCTCAGCCATTAGCTTCTCCTTAATGAGCACATCACTTAGCGCAGCTAAGTGATAAGTGCGAATTAACTCCGCCGCTTAAGGGGAAATTATCGGAGAGAATTTCCCCTTGTTTAAGCAAGTGAGTAAGCACATCGTCCGCCTCAGGCGGATAATAAGTGCAAATTAACTCCGCTGCCTAAGTGAAAAATTATCGCCGCACTAACCTTCACCAAAACCGATAACCTCACTCACCTTTATTTTATTCCAAGGCCCCTTAGGTGTCAACATTTTTTGTTTTTTAGCTTCTTCTGCAAATAGGATATCGTTTTACTCAACCCCGGATGAACAGTTTCCGGAGCTATCTCCACCAAGGGAGTAAGGACAAAGGCTCGCTCGGGAAGAAGAGGATGAGGGATCTCTAAACCTTCCTCTTTTATAACCAGATCCCCATAGAGAAGAATATCCAGATCGATAATGCGTGGCCCCCACTTCCGCCCTTTCTTCCGTCCCAATCGTCTCTCTATAGCCTTGAGAGTATCCAGAACATCGCGAGGAGAAAGCTCCGTCTCCATTTCCAGAACGCCATTCAAGAAAAAAGGTTGATCTTTCACCCCTTCCGGTTCCGTTTCGCAAAGAGAGGAAACCTTGACTACTTTAACTACTTCTCTTTCCTCAAGCAACCTCACCGCTTCTTGAATATTTCTCTTCCGGTCCCCTAAGTTGGAACCCAGACCTAAGAAGACTTTAGGCATAAGCTAACAGACCTAAGACCTAAGACTTCAGACCTGAGACAAAAACTAAAAATCCTTTAGTCTATAGTCTATGGTCTATCGTCTAATTTATATTTTCAAGCTGTTCTTGAACCGTTCCATGGCCTCGGTTAACCTCTCATCGGAAACGGTGAGAGATATACGGAAGTAACCTTCGCCGTATTGACCATAGGCAGAACCGGGAGGCACCACCACCGCTGTCTTATCGAATAACATAGTGACAAAATCCCGGGACTTCATCCCGCCGGGAGTAGGTATCCACAAATAGAATGTCCCCGGGGGAGGCTGATAATTCCAGCCGAGAGAATTCAGGGTTTCCACTACCAGGTTCCGACGCCGACGGTAGAGGGAAAGCATCTTCTCGACATTGTCCCGGCATTCTCTCAAGGCGGTTATCCCGGCAAACTGGATAGCGTTGAAAAGACCCGAATCGGTATTCGCTTTCATCTTGGACATGGCCGCAATCAACTGCGGATTACCTACGGCCATACCGATGCGCCAGCCGGCCATATTATAGGGTTTGGAAAGAGAATTCAGTTCCACCGCCACTTCCTTTGCTCCGGGGAGAGAGAGAAGACTTAACGGTTCTTCACCCTCAAAGACTATCTCGCTATAGGGGTTATCATGACAAATGGCGATCTCGTTCTTTCCGGCGAATTCTATCAGTTCCTTAAAGAAATCCCTGGTAGCTACGGCCCCGGTAGGGTTATTAGGATAATTCAAATAGATAGCGGTAGCTCTCTTCACTATTTCCGCCGGAATATCCTCGAGCCGGGGCAGAAAACCGTTATCGGGCCGGATAGGCAAGGAATAAGGTTCCCCTCCTGCAAACCAGATGCTGGGACGATAACCGGGATAACCGGGATCGGTGACTAAAACGATATCTCCGGGATCAACGACGGCCAGGGCAAAGTGATGACATCCTTCCTTCGAGCCGATTAAAGCCAGCGCCTCGGTCTCCGGATCCAGGGAAACGGAATAGCGGTCGGCATACCAGTCTGCTACCGCCTGGCGGAAAGCAAGCATTCCTTTTTCTTCGTCAGTAGGATAACGATGGTTCTCCGGTTTATGCGCCTGACGACACAATTCTTCCACTACCGCTTCCGGAGTCGGTTCTACCGGATCCCCTACGGCTAAGCTGATAACATCG
>JAADIA010000009.1 GCA_013151555.1 Nitrospirota bacterium
AGATATCCCTCAGAATATCCAGAGCCTTCTTCATCTTATCATAGCCGGTATTATACGTTACTCCGATGGTATAAAGATTCTTAATAGTCGGGCGTTTAGAGATGTTATTTATAGTAGCATTAGCCATCCGGGCATTGGGGATAGTCACCAGAGTGCCATCCAGGGTTCTTATCCGGGTACTCCGCAGCCCGATGGATTCCACCGGACCATCAGAACCATCAACTATTACCCGGTCTCCGACCCGGAAGGGCTTATCGGCAAAGATAGCGATCGAGCCGAATATGTTTGCCAGGGTCTCCTTAGCAGCCAGAGCAAAAGCCAACCCGCCCACGCCGAGACCGGCTAAGAAGCTGGTTACGGGAAAGTCGAGGCTCTCCAAAATCACCATAGACCCAATAGCCACGATGAATATCTTCAGAGTCTTCCTGATTATGGGTAATAACTGATCATCCAGCTTGGACTCGGTCGTTCTAATTTTCGGTTCCAGGTAGGCGGCAAAAAGGTCAACCAATTTAATCAGGGTATAGGTAACTATTATTCCAACAAGTACGCCGAGGAACCCTTTCATTGTATTCCCGTTAATCTGGAATACACTTAACCCTAAAATAATACCGGAAACAACGATAATCAGCCTCAGAGGTCTCCGCATAACCTCAATAGCTATATCGTCCAACGGGGTCAAGGTCCTTGCGGTCAACCTTTTCAATCTCACGATGACGAAAAAGTCTATCACCTTGGCAAGGATAACGGCGACCAAAACCACCAGGGCAAAGAGGGCATACCGCCAGAGAGCAATGTCAAAGACTTTCTTCTTCAGTATCTCTATTTTCTCTACTAACGGCTGGATTGTCTCTTCCCAGCCGGTTAAGGACTTTGCTTTAGCTTCCGGCGGCCCGGCTTTGCTTACCTCCTCAGCAAACAGAGGAAAGAAGCTCCCGGCTAAAAAGAATATAGCCAGAATTGCCAATACTTTCTTCATACCTTTCACCTCCGAGAAACCCGGTTGTTAACATTCAGCGAACCAAGGCTACGAATTTTCATATTTAATTGCTATTATACCAGTTACTCACTTCTATGGCAAGCATTTTTCCCTTTCCCTTCCCTGCTGACCCGTGATATAATACTCTTAAGCGACCCGCCATAGGCGGGTCGAATTGAAGATTGAAGATTTCAAAATGAAGGAGAACAAACCAATCTTCTGAAAGACCAACCGAACTGAAGATATTCGTAGCTGTTCTTCTGAGATAGGCATTAAGTTTACAATTTAAAATTTCCAATTTGCATTTTACAATTCGAGCGCAGCGAGCATGGAAACCTTAGGCTCAATCATCTTTACTCTTTTTCTCATAGCCGGGCTCGCTTCCCTCTTCTTCAGCCTCCCGGGGACGCTTTTCATCCTCATAGAAGCCGTTATTTACGGCTTGTTGACCGGATTCGCCGGAATTACCGTAAAACTTCTTTTCCTGCTGGCTATATTATATCTGGCCGGGGAACTGCTGGAGTATATTCTGGTCATCGTGGGAGCCAGGAAGTTCGGGGCCTCCCGGAAAGCTGCCGGGGGAGCTATTTTAGGGGGAACATTAGGAGCTATCCTGGGAATATTCGCCGGAGGAATAGGAGTCATACCCGGCACTTTCTTAGGAATTTTCCTGGGGGCTTTTCTGGTGGAAATAGTTGCAGGGAGGAACCTGTCTCAATCCTTTAAGGCCGGAACGGGTTCCCTCTTCGGCAGAGTCAGTGCTATCGTTCTCAAAGTAATCATTGCTCTAATCATGCTCTTTCTGATTATTCCTCGCTTATTAAAGTAGGAACGTTCCCTTGAACGCTTTTATTTTCCGCAGCATTTCTTATACTTCTTCCCGCTACCGCAGGTGCAGGGGTCGTTGCGTCCGATCTTCTTTCCTTCCCTCCGGAAGGTAGTTGCCAAAGGAGGACCCGGCGCAGAAGAACCCTGGGCAGGAAGTGCTAATCTGCCTTGAGAGTGAGAATCCTTGACAGCAGAACCCTCTCCTCCCAGGCGAGCGGCTTCCGGATGCAGGAACTCCTGAGGAACTTCTAAGAAAACGCTTTTCATCTCTTCCGAAACAGGACGGAGCCGGAAAATAGCCTGGATGGTATCCTCAACGATTCTCTTTTTCAAATCCTCAAACATGATGTAGGCTTCGTGCTGATATTCAATCAGAGGATCTTTCTCTCCATAAGCCCGATAATGTATTCCCTCCCGGAGATGATCCATAGCATAGAGATGGTCTTTCCACTTACTATCCGTAAAGTGGAGGAAGACATGCCGCACAAATTCCTTCATCTCTTCCTGACCGACTTCTCTTTCCTTGGCTTCATAAGCTTCCTGGGCCTCTTTCACTATTTTATCCCTGAGCTCGTCCCGGTCGGAGATATTCTTATCAGAAAAGGAGACGGGGAGAATATAATTGATTCTCTCTTCCAAGCCTTTAAGGTCCCAATCTTCCGGATAGACATCCTTGCCGGCATATTCATCTACCATTTCCTCTATCAGTTCTTCCATCATTTTCAAGATATCTTCCTTAAGGTCATCTCCTTCCAATATCTCCCGCCGGTCCTCATAGATTACCTGTCTCTGCCTATTCATAATATTATCATACTCGAGGAGCCGCTTGCGGATATCGAAGTTATGGGCTTCCACCTGTCTCTGAGCCCTCTCTACAGTTCGAGTAAGTAATCTCGTCAGAGTACCTTCACCCTCCGTTAGCGGTTGGCCCTCCTCCCAATTAAACTTGTCCATAAGTCCGGCGATTCTCTCCGAGGCAAATACTCTCATCAGGTCGTCTTCCAGGGAAAGATAAAACCGGGAGGAACCCGGATCGCCCTGGCGTCCCGATCTTCCCCGTAACTGGTTATCTATTCTCCTGGCCTCGTGCCGCTCCGTTCCCAGGATATGCAGGCCTCCCTGCTCGATAGCTTTCTTATGTTCCTCAGCCACCTCCCTTTCGGCCTTGGACAAAGCCTCCAGGAAAGCCTCTTTGCTAACTTTCCCAGGCGCAAAACCTTGTTCCTTCAACCTGGTCCTCGCTAAAAATTCAGGATTTCCTCCCAGGACGATATCCGTCCCCCGCCCGGCCATATTGGTGGCAATGGTCACCGCCCCAAATCTTCCCGCCTGAGCAACGATTTCAGCTTCCCGCTCATGATAGCGGGCATTAAGAACATGATGAGGAATTCCCCGACTTTTCAACATTCGACCTAAGGCCTCCGACTTCTCTATAGATATAGTTCCCACCAGAACCGGCTGACCCCGTTTATGGAGTTCAACAATTTCTTCAACTACGGCTTCAAACTTTTCTTTCAGAGTCCGATAGATAACATCGGGATATTCCCGACGCTGCAAAGGTTTATTGGAAGGAATAACGACCACTTCCAGCCCATAAATTTCATGGAACTCAGACGCTTCGGTCTCGGCCGTTCCCGTCATCCCGGCCAACTTTTCATAGAGGCGGAAGTAATTCTGAAAAGTGATTGTAGCCAGAGTCTGATTCTCCCGCTCTATCTTTACTCCCTCCTTAGCCTCTACCGCTTGATGCAGCCCATCGCTCCAGCGTCTTCCCTGCATAAGACGTCCGGTGAATTCATCCACGATGACCACCTGCCCGTCCTTGAGCATATAGTCCACGTCCCGTTTATAGAGGCTATGAGCCCTTAAAGCCTGATTGATATGATGAACTATTTCTATCTGGCTGGGATCTTCAAAGAGATTCGGACGGTTAAGACCCTCCTGACATTTGCGCATCCCTTCTTCGGTGAGTTCGGCTGCATGATGTTTTTCATCCACCAAGTAATCGTAACCTACACCCACCTCTATCCCTTGATTTTTAGCATCTACTCTCTCCGCCTCGGTAACGAATTTCCCCTTCAGGCGCCGGACCAGCTTATCCACCGTATAATAAGCATCGGTCGATTCTTCCGTCGGACCGGAGATAATCAAAGGGGTCCGGGCCTCATCAATAAGGATACTGTCCACCTCATCCACGATGGCATAGTGGAGCGGCCGCTGGACTCTATCTTCCTTCCCAATGACCATATTGTCCCGAAGATAGTCAAATCCAAACTCATTATTAGTGCCATAGGTAATATCGCAGTTATAAGCTTTTTGATGCTCCGCCGGTTCCATATCGTGCTGGATTGTTCCTACGCTAAGCCCCAGAAACTCATAGATGGGCTCCATCCATTCCTTGTCCCGACGGGCTAAATAATCGTTTACGGTAACCAAATGGCAGCCTTTACCGGTAAGGGCATTAAGGTACAGAGGCATGGTAGCTACCAGGGTTTTACCTTCTCCGGTAGCCATCTCGGCAATTCTCCCCTCGTGGAGAGCTTTGGCCCCCAGGATCTGAACATCGAATGGTCTCATGCCCACGGTGCGTTTGGCTGTTTCCCTGACCACGGCAAAGGCTTCCGGCAATATGGGGTCCAGGATCCGATTCTGGCAATGTTTGATTTTCTCCTTTATCCTCTGCTTCTCCTCATCGGATCCGGAGGCAGCCCTTTCTTCCCGGAGGGTTTCCAACTCCCCGGATAGAGCTTTTGTATTCTCCTCGATACGCTTCCGGAACTCCTCCGTTTTAGCCCGCAATTCTTCATCGCTGAGAGCGCTTATCGCAGGTTCCAGGACATTAACTTCGTCCACCGTCCGCTGAAGCCGTTGCAGCTCCCTCTCATTCTTCGTCTTAAATATTTTTGTAAGTAAGCCAGCCATAATTTAACTCCTGTCAAGATTAGTATATTAGTATAACTTACCAACGCCCGGGAATCAAGATGATTTTTTTTCTTTGTTTTTTTCTTTTTTTTCTTCAGAACGCAGGAGCTCTCTCTTCATCTTTAACCCTTGAGAAAATCCTCCCAGGGAACCATCAGAGCAAATAACCCGATGGCAAGGAATAATGCCGGGCAAAGGATTCCTCTTCAGAGCTTGCCCTACAGCTCTAACCGCCCGGGGATTACCAATCTTCTCCGCCACCCATTTATAGCTTCGCGTCTCTCCGTAAGGAATAGTCTGCGCCACTTCCCATACTTTCCTCTGGAAAGGAGTGTATTTGGACAAATCAATTGGACTATGAGTCATAAAGATTACCTAACCACAGAGGCTCAAAACTACCGAGTTAAAAAAACAGAATTAAGAGGTAAGTTGTAAGTATTAAGTTTCCTTAACTTAATGCTTAATACTTAATACTATCCTTCCTGCCTCCGTGTCTCCGTGGTCTTCTAAAATTATCTTAATTTCGGGCTTTCGCAGTTAATTTTCTTCTTATCAGTAAAGCCAATTTTCGACCGATTCCGGACACTTTAGCTATCTCCTCTACAGAAGCTTTTCGGAGATTCTTTAAGGAACCAAAGCGGTTAAGAAGAAGCTGTTTTCGTTTCTCTCCCACGCCGGGAATACCATCCAGGAGCGAGGCGGAAACTTTCTTTCCCCGCCGGCTGCGATGAAACTCGACCGCAAACCGGTGCGCCTCATCGCGAATCTCCTGAATTAGATAAAGACCGCGGGATTCCCGAGGGAGAATAACCGGCCCGGATTCATCTTTGGTAAACAGATGTTCAAACTGTTTAGCGATAGCAGCTATAGAGACGGCATCTTCCAATCCCAGGTTTTCAAGGACCCCAAGAGCAGCGCTGAGATGCCCTTTCCCTCCGTCTATGAGCACAAGATCGGGCAAACCTCCGCTTTCTTCCAATATCCTTTGATAACGACGGGTCACTATCTCCCTTATCATAGCATAATCATCCATCCCGGAAGCAAGTTTAATCCGGAAGCGCCGGTAATCGCCTTTCTTTGGCCGACCGTTCTCGAAGACGACCATTGAACCCACCGCCTCCTTACCGCCGGTATGGGAAATATCGAAAGCTTCGATTCGATAAGGAGGAGAAGCTAAGTGCAGGAATTTCTCCAGTTCAAGGAGGGCCCGGTCCTCCCGGGCTCCCTCTCTTTTAGACCATAGATTCCTGCAACTTCAGCCGGGCGTCCCTCTCTACCATACGGAGCAGGTCTTTCTTCCTCCCCCGCCGGGGAAAAGAGAAGGTAACCTTATGCCGGCTTTTTTCTTTCAACCACCGGCTGAGAAGTTCCGACTCGTCAATCTCATGAGGAAGCATAATCTCTCGAGGAAATGAAGATACCCGGGAATAGTACTGCTTGAGAAAACCGGTCAGGATATCTTCCGGAGAAGAACCCTTGATAGCAGTTAAGAAGAAGTGCTCTTGCCCGATAGCTTTTCCCTCGCGAACCATAAAGACATTAACGGCGACCTCGTCTCCCTCCCGGGCAAAAGCAATATAGTCTTCATCCCCTCCTCCGGGAACAGTAATCTTCTGTTTCTCCGTCACCCTCTTTATTGCTTCTATCTTGTCCCGGAGTCGCCCCGCTTCTTCAAACCTTAATTCCCGGCTGGCTTCCTTCATTCTCCCGGTTAACTGTCTTACCAGTTCCTCCCTTCTCCCCTCCAGGAACAAACAAGCGCCTTTTACCAGGTTCAGGTATTCTTCTCTTTCTATCTTCCCGGCACAAGGAGCCACACATTGTTTGATATGATAATTCAAACAAGGTCTTGGCGCCGGGCGTCGTCCCGGGGTGGAGATAGTCTTCCGACAACTGCGGAGAGGGAAAAGTTCCCTCATCAACTTGAGCGTCCGACGAAGCATTCCTACATTAGTATAAGGCCCATAATACCTGGAACCGTTCTCTTGCAAATTCCTGGTGATGAACAAGCGCGGATAATCCTCAACGGTCAATTTTACAAAAGGATATTTCTTATCGTCCTTGAGCCGCACATTATAGTAAGGACGATACTCTTTTATCAGGTTACACTCCAGGATTAAAGCCTCCATCTCGGAATCGGTAACAATATATTCAAAGTCAGCAATATTTGCAACCAACCACCCCAGGCGAGGAGCCATCGTCTCCGGCGCCTGGAAATAAGAACGCATCCGTTTCCGCAGGGAACGGGCTTTTCCCACGTAGATGACCTTCCCGACCCCATCCTTCATCAAATAAACCCCGGGTTTATCGGGGAGATGTTGCAACTTCTCCGCCGGATTCATAGAAATTTCCTTTTTCACCACAGAGCCACAGAGTTGAAAAAACAGAATTAAGTGGTAAGTTGTAAGTATTAAGTTTTCTTAACTTAATGCTTAATACTTAATACTATCCTCCGCGTCTCTGTGGTATAACTTAAGGCTGCGTTTCTTTCTTCACCAACTCCGTATAGGCTACGGCTATGGTTCCGGTAATTTTGCCCGGCTTCCCCTCGCCCACAGGACGTCCATCAACCCGCGTTAGAGGCACCACTTCCCGGAGAGAATTAGTGAGAAAAGCTTCTTCCGCTTCCCGCAGTTCGGATAGATTCACCCTTCTCTCCGAGATTTCCCAGCCCTGCCGGGGAACCAGCTCCAGGATCGCCTCCCGGGTTATCCCCGGTAGAATACCGCTCTCCACCGAAGGAGTAACAACCTTCCCCTGAGAGATAATAAAGAGATTGCTCACCGTTCCTTCCGCCAAACAACCCTGGCTATTGAGCATGATTCCTTCTTCCGCTCCCTTATCCCGGGCTTCCAACCGGGCTAAGATATTAGGAAGATAGTTAAGCGATTTTATCCGGGATAAGGACGAAGCCTCATCTCTTCGCACATCAACAATTGCCGCCTTTACCCCTTCTTCATACCAGCTACGGGGATAAAGAGGCAAAGGTTTAGCAACAATAACCATATTAACCCCGACCTTCTCAGGAATATCCGGCCCGGTTCCGCCCTCTCCCCGGGAGATAGTTAAACGAAGATAAGCTTCCTGCAGGTGGTTAGCTTGCAAAGTTTGATAGATGGCTTCCCGCAGTTCCTTCTCGTCCCGGGAAATAGGTAAAGCAATGATCCCGGCAGCGTGAAAAAGCCTCTGGAGATGTCTTTCCAACCGGAAAACTTTTCCGGAATAAACCCGCATCGTCTCGAACAGCCCGTCCCCATAGAGAAATCCCCGGTCAAAGATAGAGACCTTCGCTTCACTCTCAGGAACCAGACTACCGTTAAGATAAACTAACTTTTCCATAGTTTTTAACCTCAAAATACCGTTAAAAAAACTTTTGACGGGATGAACGGGATCGACAAGATTCTAATTTTTAAATACTTATTAATTTTAATCCTGTTTAATCCTGTTCATCCTGTCAGAATAATTTCTAAAAATTACGTTAAGATTTTATTCTCTTTCGGGCCTTCTTAATTCCGTGCTTCCGTGGTTAATCTGTGAAAATCCGGGTCTTGTTTTCTCTCCGGTTCCTCTGTGTTTAGTTTTTTCCGAAGGTTCTTCTCCCGCCACCGCTTCCATCAAGGCCCGGGCCTTATCCAGAGTCTCTTTATATTCCGCCTCCGGGTCAGAATCGGCAACAATACCGCCTCCGACCTGAAAATAAGCTCTCCCTTCCTTGATAAGAAAAGTGCGAATAACGATACTCAAGTCCAGATCCCCGGTAAAGCTTAAATACCCCAGGCCGCCCGTATAGACACCTCTCCTCGTAGGCTCCAGCTCATCGATAATCTCCATCGCTCTCACCTTGGGAGCCCCGGTTATCGAGCCCCCGGGAAAAGCCGCCTTCAGGAGATTCACCCTATCCATACCTTGCTTCAGCACTCCTTCTACGGTAGCCGTAGTCTGAAAAACGGTGGTATAAGGTTCCAAATTCCGGGGCTCCCTCACCCGGACCGTGCCGTATTCACAAACCCTTCCCAGGTCGTTCCGCTCCAAATCTACAATCATCACCAACTCTGCTTTATCCTTCTCACTCTCCAAAAGCTCGGCTTTTAACCTCTCATCCTCTCCCGCATCTTTGCCCCGGGGCCGGGTACCCTTCATCGGTCGGGTCTCCACCTTCCGCCCCCGCAGACGCAGGAACCTTTCCGGAGAAGCACTGACGATAGCCATCCCGTCAAAATTCAGAAAGGATGCAAAAGGAGCAGGATTTATCTGACGAAGCCGCTTATACAATTCAAAGGGAGAAAAGGAAAGGTCCTTGGAAAACCTCTGGGACAAGTTCACCTGGTAGATGTCGCCGGCACTGATATAATCCTTGGCCTTCCTCACCGCTTTCAGGTAATCTTCCTTAACAAAATTGGAACTTACCGAACCCGCCCCTTTTAAACTTCCAGTAAAGTCCGACCGACATTCCGCCCGCCTCCTACCCGCTGCCAACTTAGCCTTCAGGTCCCGACCGGCAGTTTCCTTAAACCCGCAAGAGGAGATATAAGTTTTCTCCTTCCCATGGTCAAAGATAAGAAGAGCATCGTAGAAAGCCAGGTAACAATCCGGTATATGCAAATCATCAACGCTGCGGGAAGGTAATTCTTCCAGGAAATGGCAGAGGTCATAACTGAAGTAGCCTACGGCACCCCCTATAAAGGGAGGAAAACCCGGCAGCGGCTCCACCCGGTAGCGCGCCAGGACCTCGCTGAGGATATCAAAAGGATTACCGGTAAGACATTCTTTCTTCTTTCCCTCCTCAACAATCTCGATTTTGTTCCCTTTGCTCTTGAAAACGAGAAAAGGATCACACCCCAGGAAAGAATATTGCCCCAAATCATAAAGGTTGAGACTGCTATCCAGAAGAAAACCATGTCGTTCCTCCTGAAGCAATTCAAACGCCTCCAGAGGAGAAAGAGAAAGAGAAACCTCTTCAATTGCCGGAACCATAGACCGCCTGGGCATAAAAACCTTCCTTCTCAATTTTTGCCACTTGACACCATTTATCGTATAAGAGCATCATTTTAAATAACATAAATGATTTTACCAGAGAGAATTAAATTTTACAAGAAAATGCTGCAAGAGAAAGATTAGTTTGCAGAAAACAAACCAACCAATTGTTCGGCAGCAATAAAAAAGATCATGAAATCTCCGGGATTATGCTTGACAATTTTTCATGCATAGTATATACTTAGTATACACGTTAAGGAGGGAATATTATGATAACGAAAATTCAAAAATGGGGGAATAGCCAAGGCCTGCGTTTCCCGAAAGAAATCCTGAAAAAAGTCCACATCTCCCTTGGTGATGAGGTTGACATTAGTGTTAAACAAGGTAAAATTGTCATCGGCCCGGCAGCGCAAATAAGGGGGAAATATAAACTTGAGACTCTCGTCGCTAAAATGCCTCCAAAATATAAGCCGCAAGAAGAAGATTGGGGAAAACCAACCGGAAGAGAAGTGTGGTAAATGAAAAAATATATTCCTTCCAAAGGCGACCTTATTGCTTTATCTTTCAATCCTCAATCAGGACACGAGCAAAAAGGCAGGAGACCTGCTTTAGTAGTTAGTAATACGCTTTTCAATCAAAAGACCGGTTTAGCAATAGTCTGTCCGATCACCCATACCGATAGAAAATATCCATTCCATATAAAAATCTCCGGAATTTCAATTCTTAACGGTTTTGTTATGGTGGACCAAATAAAATCCGTTGATTACAATTCACGAAAAGCTAAATTCATTGAAAAAGCACCAACAGAACTGCTAAATGAAGTTCTTGCCATCCTCGATGCCTGTATTTATTAGCAGGGGCTAAATCTGATGATATCCCTTACCTGCACCAGCAGACTTTTTCCCACTTGACATCCCTCCGGGATATAGGTATGATTTTAAGTAACCTAACTCACTTTATTACATACCCTTATTAAAATTGGAACAGAGCAGGTTACCTAAGGCGGCTCTGTCGACCTGCCCCGCCCTCCGTAATCTGGAAGATTGTGATGACCAAAGTCCTGGAAATGCTCCGCATTTCTCCGGGCAAGCTTTAGTTAAAACGCTAAGCGTTTAAATTATGCAGCCCTTTAGCTTAAATCATTAATAATCCAAGCTAAAGAATTTCTACCAGACAGACATAAATTGTGCAAGAAAATGCGCAAAAATGTCGCAATATCGGGATTAGTTTGCAAAAACGCAAACTAATAACTTGTTAGGCAAGATTCACAATGTATAACAAGTATTATTACTATGATTTGGTTCCGATTACATGGGAGCAAATTTTAGAATTAAGAACAGAATTTCTAGAAC
>JAADIA010000010.1 GCA_013151555.1 Nitrospirota bacterium
ATGTGCTTACTCACTTGCTTAGACGAAGGGGAAATTCTCTGCGGACTAATTACTTGCCCTCGGGCTAGGGATATTAATTCGCACTTATTATCCGCCTTGGGCGGGCGATGTGCTCACTCACTTGCTTAAACAAGGGGAAATTCTCTTCGATAATTTCCCCTTAAGCTGCGGAGTTAATTCACACTTATCACTTAGTTTCACTAAGTGATGTGTTCATTAAAAGGAGGTGAATTTAAAGATGAGGAAGATTGAGGTAACAACTATCTCTTTGGCGTTGGGATCAATATTTCTTCTGGCAGGTTGCAGTTTTCAGTTTCAGACTAAGCCGGTGGTGAAGACTACCGGGGAAGTTATTAAAGTACCGGCCGTGGAAAAAGCGGAGCCTGTAGAAAAAAAGGTTGTTGAAGTGAAAAAGGCAGAGCCCGTAGAAAAGGTTCCTGAAGTTAAAGAAGAATTAGCAAATACTCACACTGTAGTTAAGGGAGAGACGCTGTGGGATATTGCCGGCTATAAAGATGTCTACGGGGATCCTACCAAGTGGAAGCTAATTTATGAGGCTAACAAAGATATCCTGGATAGTCCCGATTCCCTTAAGCCGGGGCAACTACTTGTTATTCCTCGGGAGTAGGGGAAATGGCAAAGAGGATTGGTGTACTCTCCCCGGAAATAGCTAATAAGATTGCTGCCGGCGAAGTAGTGGAAAGGCCGGCTTCTGTAGCCAAGGAGCTGGTGGAAAATTCATTGGATGCCGGGAGTAGTCGTATTATCATTGAGGTAAAAGGCGGCGGGAAAGATCTTATTCGCGTCACCGATGATGGCTGGGGGATGGAAGAGGAAGATGCTCTCCTTTCTTTACAAAGACACTCCACCAGTAAAATTTCCAAGTTAGATGATTTGGAATCCATTGTCAGCTTTGGTTTCCGGGGAGAAGCCTTACCGGCTATTAGTGCTGTTTCTCAACTGGAATTAATTACCCGTCCGGAGAAACAATTGGCCGGTACCAGAATCCGGGTCGAAGGGGGACAGGTAAAGGAGATAAGAAAGGAAGGGTGTCCTCCGGGAACGACGATAATTGTTCGCCGTCTCTTTTTTAATACTCCTGCCCGGCGGAAGTTCCTGAAGTCGGTATCTACGGAAATCGGTCATCTGAGCGAATGGATTGGCAGGCTTTCTCTGGCGAAAGAAGATGTTTTCTTCCAGTTAATACATAATGGAGAGGAAATATTTACCCTTCCTTCAGGAAAGGGTCTGGGAGAAAGGATAGCCAGTCTCTACAGCCGGGATTTAAAAGAAAACCTGCTTGGTCTCGATTCCGGAGATGATAGCCTTCTTCAGGTAAAAGGGTTTTTGGCTAAGCCGGAGGAGAGCCGTTCCCGTCCCATGCGGCAACTTTTCTATGTGAATGGTCGTCCTATTAAAAGCCGGTTAATAAGTCATGCTCTCTTTGAGGGGTATAAGGAGTTCCTTCCTACAGGAAAGTTCCCGGTTGCTTTTCTCTTCTTGCAGATTAACCCTTCCCTGGTAGATGTAAATGTCCATCCGGCCAAGAGAGAGGTAAAATTCTCCCGGGAAAAGGAAGTGCATGATTCTATCTCTCGAGTAGTAAAAGAGACTTTGAGAAAAGGCAAGCCGGTCCCGGAGATTAAGATAGGAGAGAGTCGGGAGGGAAGAATAAAAGAAAGGATAGCAAGGTATCTGAGCAAAGAACCTTCTTCCTCCGAGTTGTTTAATCCGTCTGCTCTGCAGGAAACAACGGCTCTTCCCAAGAAAGAAGGTTCTCCTCTTACCCTGCTGGCCCAATTTGAGAATACCTATATTATTACCCGGGAAAAAGGAAAGATAGTAATTTTTGATCAACATGCTGCTCACGAGCGCATTCTTTATAAACGATTAAAGGATAAGGCGGCTCAAGCACGTGTTGAGTCCCAAGCACTTCTCTTCCCTCTTAATTTGGAACTGACCCTTAAAGAAGCAACCGTTCTTAAGCAAAACCTTCCCGTTCTTACTTCCCTCGGTTTTGACATCGAAGGTTTCGGAGGAAATGCTTTTATCCTCAGAGCGGTACCTTCCTTGCTGAATAAGGCTAACCCCAAACAATTGCTCCTTGATATTGTTGATGACCTTTTAGGAGGGAAAAAAATAGAGGAGCCCTTAGAAAAACAAGAGCAGATTATTATCATTATGGCTTGTCGGGGAGCAGTTAAAGCCGGGGATAGATTGGAGCAGGAAGAGATGGTTTCTCTTCTCAAAGAACTTCCCCGGATGGAGCATTCTTATACCTGCCCTCATGGTCGTCCGACGATGGTCGAGCTTACCTTAGAGGAATTGGAAAAGAGATTCAGACGCAAGTGATTCCGCTATTAATTATACTTGGTCCAACGGCAGTAGGGAAGAGCCGGGTAAGTATTATCCTGGCCCGGGAATTAAACGGAGAAATAATCTCTGCGGATTCCCGGAAGATATATAAGTATATGAATATTGGAACTGCCAAGCCTGACGAGGAGGAAAGAAAAGAGGTTCCTCATCATCTTCTCGATTTAATTGAACCTTATGAAGAATTCAGCGCCGGCAGGTTCCGGGAAGAAGCTGAGAAAGTTATCAGCCAAGTTCATCAAAGAGGAAATGTCCCTATTCTGGTAGGAGGTTCCGGTCTATACCTGAAGGCGGTGACGGACGGACTTTTCTCCGGTCCCCGGGGAGATAAGGACAAAAGGAAGAAGTTAAAACAACTGGCCGGAGAATTTGGTTCTCTCTATCTCTACGAGAAGTTGAAAGAAGTAGATCCCCTGGCCGCTTCCCGAATCCATCCGCATGACCTGGTCAGAACAATCCGCGCTTTGGAAGTTTATGAAGAAACCGGAAAGCCTATCTCTACGCTGCAGGCTGAGGGAAAGCAAGAAAGAGATGAATTGTATGAAACAACTATTATCGGACTCAATAGACCTCGTCCTAACCTGTATCGGAGGATTGAACGAAGAACGGAGGCAATGTTTGCCCGGGGGTTGGTGGAGGAAGTAAGAAATCTCTTAAAGCAAGGATTCCATGAGAATTTGGTTTCCATGCAAGGGGTAGGATATAAGGAAGTGTGCGGATACCTTCATCATAGGTACGGTGAGGAAGAAGCAGTAAGATTGCTTAAACGGAATACCCGGCGATATGCGAAACGGCAATTGACTTGGTTTAAAAAGGATAAACGAATTCAGTGGATCAATATAAGTGAAAATGAAAGCGCGGAAGAAGTTGTAAAAAGAATGAAGAAAACCCTTGCCAATTGAGGATGGACGGAGTAGAATAACAGAAAATAGAAGACAGGGAACAGAAGACAGAGAAAAAACAGGCAAGAGGTTTTAATAGTTATATCTATCTTCTGATTTCTGACATTAGAGGGGGGGAAGATGGGGAATTCGAGCTTGAGTTTGCAGGATAGTTTTCTCAATAAGGCCAGGCAGGAGAATTTGATAGTAACCGTTCACTTGACTAATGGATTGAAGCTGGAAGGAAAGGTAAGAGGTTTTGATAACTTCACTCTTATTCTTAATAACAGTGGGCGGGAGCATCTGGTCTACAAACATGCCGTTTCTACCATCATCCCTTTCAAACAGGGAAATAGCTTTAATCAGAACAGGCCGAGTTATCCTGAGAAGAAGAAATTAGAGGCTCTGGCCGAGAAGTATAGCAAAAAATGATATGAAAAGATTTATCCCGTTTCGTATGATACCCTGAAATTCCCTCCGATAATTTTAGCGAACTCAACGAGATTAATTCGTGCTGAGTATTTTAGCTAGCTTCCCTGTGTGATATTAATTCGCATTGATTACCCGCCTGGGGCGGGTGATATGCTCACTCACTTGCTTAGACGAAGGGGAAATTCTCTTCGATAATTTCCCCTTAAGCTGCGGAGTTAATTCGCACTTATCATCCGCCTCAGGCGGATGGTGTGCTCATTAGAGGGTAAAAACTATTAGCAAACAACGTCGACCAACTCTGGCTACCGAAGATACGCAAAGGGAGAGGGCTCTTCTTGTCATTTCTAAACCGCTCCGTTCATCTGAGTGGGAACTGGAGGATCTGCTTAGCGAATTAAAACTTCTCGTTGATAGTGTCGGAGCCGAAGTTTCTTCAGTTACTATTTTGAGAAGGGCAAAACCAAGCCCGTCTCATTTCATTGGCCGGGGCAAAGCCGAGGAAATAAGAGCAAAAGTTGAAGAAGAAAAGGCTGATTTTGTTATCTTTAATAATGATTTAACTCCGACTCAACAACGCAATCTGGAAGAGAGCCTTCACACCCGGGTAATTGATCATACGCAACTGATTCTGGATATTTTTGCCCAGAGAGCTCAGACCAAAGAGGGAAAATTACAGGTAGAGTTAGCGCAACTTAGTTATCTTCTTCCCCGGCTTACCGGATTAGGAATCGAACTTTCCCAGTTGGGTGGGGGTATTGGAACTCGGGGTCCGGGCGAGACCCAATTAGAAGTTGACCGGAGAAGAATCCGTCGTCGTCTTACCAAGTTAAAGGAAGAAATAAAAGAGGTACGGAAACACCGGACTCTCCAGAGAGAAGGAAGAAGGAAAAACCCTTTTCCTATAGTTGCTTTGGTTGGCTACACCAATTCCGGAAAGTCAACCCTTCTTAACAGCCTGACCGGCTCTGATGTCAAAGTAGAGAATAAACTCTTTGTTACTTTGGACCCGGCTACACGAAAGGTTAAGCTTCCTTCTAAAAGAGAAATTCTCCTTACCGATACCGTAGGTTTTATCCGTTACCTTCCCCATCATCTTATTGCCGCTTTTAAAGCCACCCTGGAAGAGGTTACCGAAGCCGATGTCCTTATTATTGTTCTTGATGCCGGGCATCCTAAACATCAAGAACAAAGCGGAGTGGTTTTTCAAGTTCTCAACCAACTTGGGGCTATGGACAAACCCATAGTCATTGCTTTGAATAAGATGGACCTTCTCCAAAGCAGGTTGGAACAAAGACGTCTTCAACGAGAATTCCCCGAAGGGATTCTTATCTCTGCCCGGGAGAAAGAAGGGTTAGAAAGATTAATGCAAGAGTTAGAACAAGCTCTTCCCGAAAAAAGGGAGACGGTAAAAGTGCTTATTCCGCAAAAGGAAGGAACTTTGCTGGCCTCTATTAGAAAAGAAGGGACAATATTCCAGGAGAGGTACCGGAATAGCCAGGTCTATTTAGAGGCAGAAGTGGGAAAGGAGTTGGCCAGGAGATTAGAGAAATACCAATTGAAATAACCAATAATCAAATTTCAATAACCAAATAATAATCAATATCCAATGACCAATGTTCCAAGCGGATGATAAAGAAAAAGTTTGGTTATTGATTATTGGTGTTTGGTGATTATTTGATGTTTGGTGCTTGATTATTGGTTATTTAGAAGTTGAGGTTTGTTTTTCATCCGTGGCTAAAAAAGTAAGTGGGAGGAGACGTTGAGCAAACCAACGGCTTTAATAAAGATACGCATAGCTATTATTCTGCTTAAAGATGATAAAATCCTCTTTGTTAAACATCGGAAACATCAGCAAAGTTACTGGGTGCTTCCCGGAGGCACGGTGGAGTGGGGGGAAACTCTTGAAGAAGCAGCCAAAAGGGAGATAAGGGAGGAAACCAACCTGGAGATAGTTTTTGGGGAACCGGTCTTTATCAATGAAGCGATTCCTCAAGATGGACACCAACATATCATCGATCTTTACTGCACGGGAAAGATTTTAGGAGGGGACCTGAAAGTACCCAGGGAAAAGGTCCTCCAGGAAGCAAGGTTCTTCACTAAAGAGAGCTTCGAGGGCCTGAGTTTTTATCCGGATATTAAAGAAGAGCTGAAAGAAGAATGGAAAAAAGGCTTCCAGGGCAAGCTGAAGTATTTAGGGAATAGATGGAAGTGATGACAGAAGACAGAGGACAGACAAAAGCTTTCCGTTAAAGGTTAAAGGTTTAAAGTTTAAGGTTAAGGAATATGAAACCTGTAGTTAGAAAAAATATCAGGATGGCTTTGTTTATCATCCTCCTTCTTTCTGCCGGCTGTGCTACTGTGTATAACCCGGCTACGGGAAAGAAGGAAGTTATCTTCATTGATCAGGAAAGCCAGGTTGCCATTGGCACCGAGATGGCAAAAAGGATGGAGAAAGAATATCCTCTTTATAAGAATGCCCGGGCGACTGAATACGTAAACCGGATCGGACAAACGGTAGCCCGGGCCGGGGACAGACCTGATTTAGAGTATCATTTTAAGATATTAAATATAAAAGCGGTGAATGCCTTTGCTCTCCCGGGAGGATTTGTTTATGTAACTAAAGGATTGCTGAACATAGCAAATAAGGATGAGCTGGCGGCTGTCCTCGGCCATGAGATCGGGCATATCGCTGCCCGGCACGGGACAAAGAAACTTCAGACGCAGTTGGGATACAGCCTTCTCTCTGCTCTCATCTTCCAGGAGAATAACTATAAAGAGAGAGAGATTGCGCGAGCTGCCAACACCGCCTTCAACCTGATTTCCCTTGGTTACAGTCGAGAAGACGAATTTCAAGCAGATCAGCTGGGAACATTATATAGTTATCGTGCCGGGTACGGACTCTGGGGAATGTTAAGTTTTTTGAAGAAACTTAAGAAGATGGAAAAACAAGAACCGTCTCTCCTGAAGGTTTTCTTGAGCACTCATCCTCCCACCTCGGAGCGAATAAAAGTGGTCGAGGAAGAAGTGAAAAAGTTGGAGCAGGCCCGGGTGTCAAAATAAATGTCACAAGTTTGTCTGTGTAGTTTAGCTATGGTGTCTGCGGCTGGGTTTTTCCCTGCCAGTCATCAGTACGGAAGGGGCTGGCCGGCAGCCCTTCTTCATTAAAGAGATTGCACGTTGGTGAGTTGCCCCAAGCATATCGCACGGCTATCGGGTCAGGTACCTTGTCGTTCCACACGACAACGGATGGTCCTTCTATCCTAGCCTTAGCCCAGGCGAACTTGCAATCTTTGCCGGCGATGGCAAACCCTTTAAGGTCCTCACCGTCCTTTGTTACCAGTCCGCTGCCAAGATGCTTGAAGGTAAGACGGATTTCTTTTCCTTCTCTTTTCATGGAAGCGTATATCGGTCCGGAATAAATAATATCTTTACCATATTCCCGGGCCAGCGCTATCAAAGCTAAACGTTTTCCCACGTCTTGTTTATTACGCGGATGGATATTATTGGCCTCACCGATATCGATGGTAACGGCCATTCCTGTTTTTGGGACGGTTAAGAGCGTGATGAGCTGGGCTTCTCGCAGTTCCGCCCAGGTACTGTCCTGGGGTTCGGTCGGGAACGCTTCGGCCGGAATCGGTTTCCCGGGTTGGTGACGAAAGAAATTGGCCAGTTGGACGAAATAGAAGGGGAAGTCTCCTTGTCCCCAACGGGCACGCCAATCGCGGATAAGGGCCGGGAAGAGAGTCCGGTAAGCGTAAGCTCTCCCTGTATTGCTCTCTCCCTGATACCAGATTACCCCCCGGATGGGATAGGGAAGCAACGGATGTATCATTGCGTTAAAGAGGATATTCGGGGGGCGGTAGTTTTTCTGATTCACCAGCATCCGAGGTCGTTTCAGCGTATCGACAATGGTCTTTACCTCAATGGCGTATTTCCAGTTCCCGGCCAGAGAAAGTTGCTTCCTCTCTTTTCCGCCTCGATAGACCAGGCGTAAATCTTTCGCTTGGCCGACAAAGCCTCCGCTTTGGCCGAGGTCGGTTAAACGCACCGCAATAACGTTACGACCGGTCTTGAGAATTCCCGGATTGATTATATAATTCCGTTTTACTTTCCAGGGTTTGATGGTTTCCGGACCAGTGTACCCTACCAGCTTGCCGTTCACATAAGTTACATCGAAATCATCTATCATTCCCAGGCTCAGAATCGGTTTCTCTCGTTTATTTACATCCGGCAAATAAATAGTCTTCCGGAACCAGATAATGCCGTCGATATCGAGCTTTGCAGAGCTGTCTTCGAGGGTGGAGGGAAGTTTGATTTCCGGCCATGTGGAATCGTCAAACTCTGACTTCTGCCAGCCTGCTGCCAGGGTATTCACCTCGGCCCTGGGGAAGGTCTTCTTCATAAATTCGGTGATGGATAGAACATACTTTCCCAGCGCTTCTTTGTATTTTTCTTTCGAGAGCACCTGCTTTTGAACGTCTTCCTTCAGGGCGGGGTTTGCTTCCAGTCCCTCGCGGCTGATCCAGAGCTCAGCCGGGGTTCCTCCCCGAGAAGCATGAATCAGGCCGATCGGAACCTTTAATTCTTCCTGAAGCTTGCGTCCGAAGAAATACGCTGCTGCAGAAAAATCGGGCACGGTTTGTGGTGAGCAAACAACCCAGTTGCCTACTACATCCGGCTCTTCTTTGGTAGAGGTAAGATAGGGCACTGTAAAGAGGCGGATATTCGTGTTTTTAGCCGAGGCAATTTCCTGCTCAGCATTAAAAGATCGTTTCAAGTTCATATGCATATTGGATTGTCCGGAAGCGATCCAAACATCACCGACCATCACGTTATTGAGGGAGATGGTATTCTTTCCCCGAACCGTCAGTTGGTAAGGTCCGCCGGCCGGGAAGGAGGCAAGAGTTGTTTCCCAACGGCCGTTATCATCGGCTGTAGCCGTTGCCTTCCGGTCAAGTAAGTTGACGGTTATCCTTTCGCCAGGATCAGCCGTGCCCCAGACGTGGACCGGTTTCTGGCGTTGCAGGACCATGTTGTCTGAAAAGAGAGCCGGCAGCCTGACATCCGCACTTGCGGTCATGCCGGCCCAGAAATAAATAACTATGCTGATCCAGAAAATTCGTTTTCGTAGGAACATTTTATGAGCCTCCTTTTGTATTTAGAACCTGTTTGAGGATGATATCAAAAGCTCTTCTTGTTTTTCCCTTTTTTGCAAACCAAGGTATCTTGAGAAAAAGCTGATAATAGAATAGCACAAGGCAGGGAAATAGGAAAGGATTCTGGAAGTTAAAAAATAAGAAGATTGCTTGCCGGGGGGGAGAAAATATGTTAAAATCACCACAATAATGGTGGGTTAAAAACCTAAAGAGGAAAGGAGTGAAAATACATGGAATGTAACCAGGCAGAAAATAAGGCCAGGTGTAATTGTACCTACGAACCCTGCAGCCGGAAGGGAATTTGCTGCCAGTGTCTTGCTTACCATTTACCCAATAAAGAGCTTCCGGCCTGTGCTTTTCCTCCCGAAAAGGAAAGAACCTACAATCGTTCCTTCCAGGCTTTTATTGACGCCCATAGTAAATGAGGGATAACTTGTCTCCGTTTTGCAGCAAGTAAAAAGGAATTTGGATAATGGGGTTAGAGAATAGCGTCTTATTTTTTTTAGGGGTGCTCTTGATTGTCATCATCCTGGGTGCAGTCGGCATCTGGTTAACCAATCGCAGGATTCGGGAACTTAAAGAATCAAGCCGGGATACCCAATCTCTCTCTTTGCTTCAGCAACAGATAGCCAATCTTGAAACTCAGCTAACTACTCGTTTGAGCCAGATGACCGGTCAGGTAAACGAACGCCTCCGGGAAAACGCGGAGGTGCTCCGGGACACTCATAAAACGATAGGGGAGAGGTTGGATTCTACCACCAGTATCGTAGGAGCAGTCCGGAGCAGTTTAGGAAAACTGGAAGAAGCTAACCGGCATCTCTACGAAGTTGGAAAAGATATTGCCAGTCTCCAGGAACTTCTCCGGGCTCCTACTTTCAGAGGAGAAGTGGGAGAATTCCTTTTAGGTAATCTTCTCAGTCAACTTCTGCCTTCGGAACATTTTACTTTAAAACATGAATTCAAGAATGGCGAAGTAGTGGATGCAGTTATTCGTTTGGGGGGGAATCTTGTTCCCATAGATTCCAAATTCCCTTTAGAGAACTTCCGGAAAATGGTAGAGAACAAGAATGAAGGAGACCGGAAATCTAACCGGAGAAAATTCGTTGCCGATGTTAAGCGGAGAATCAATGAAATAGCACAAAAGTATATCCTTCCCGATGAAGGCACTTTTGAGTTTGCTCTCATGTATATCCCGGCTGAGAACGTCTATTATGAGACAATAATCAAAGATGAGTCCCTGGCTGAGGAGCGGGGAATTTCTTCTTATGCCCTGGCCCGGAAAGTTATTCCGGTTTCCCCCAATAGTCTTTATGCTTATCTACAGGCTATTCTCCTGGGTTTGAAGGGGTTGAAGATTGAGAAGAACGCTCAGGAGATTATTGCTAACCTGGGACGGTTGAGCACGGATTTATCAAGGTTCAAAGAAGATTTCCAGGTTATGGGAAAACATCTTTCCAATACCAGGAACAAATATGAGGAAGCAGAGAAGAGACTGGATAGATTCACCGATAAACTGATTGGGGCAGGAAACTCCTCTCTGCCGGTTTTAGACGAGCCGGATGGCAATGAAGAAAGATAACTGTTTTCCTGGTTTCTTGACCTTTTTATATCCGTGTGATAGAATTTGTTAAAATTGGGATGTCCCGCTTCGTAGGATATGCGAAAATTCTTTTCAATAATTTTTGGCATACTCAGCGGGATAATTCGCACTGATCATTTATGTTCACACTTCGTACTCCATAAAGGATGTGCTCATTAAATGAAGCTTTGGCAGAAAGGTTATAAACTGGATAAAGAGGTAGAGAAATTCACGGTAGGAGACGACTACCTCCTGGATAGAGAACTGATTGAAGCTGATGTCCTGGGTAGTCTCGCTCATGCCGAGATGCTGGTTTCCCTGAAGATTCTCACGGCGGGAGAGTTCAAGAAGCTGAGAAAGGTTCTCCTGGAGATTCTTCTCCTCCGGGAAGAAGAAAAGTTTACTATCTCTGCCCGGGACGAAGATGTCCACACGGCCGTTGAAAATTACCTGACTAAAAAATTAGGGGATCTGGGCAAGAAAATTCATACTGCCCGCTCCCGTAACGATCAGGTCATCGTTGACCTGAGAATTTATGCTAAAGGAAAACTGTTAGAGCTTGAAGAGTCCCTTCTGGACTTTTGCCGGACCCTCCGGAGATTCTGCCGGGAGAACAAGAATGTTCCTATGCCCGGTTATACCCATTGCCGGAAAGCTATGCCATCTTCAGTATCTTTATGGGCGGGGGCTTTCCTGGAATCTTTACTTGATGATTTATTCCTCTTGAAGTCCGCTTACGAGATAAATAACCAATGCCCCCTCGGTTCCGCTGCCGGTTATGGAGTTCCTTTAAATATCGACCGCCAGCTTACCTCCGACCTTTTAGGGTTTAAAAAAGTCCAGAATAATGTCCTTTATGTCAATAACAGCCGGGGAAAGATAGAATCTATCATTCTTTCTGCTTTGTCCCAGGTCATGCTTGATTTAAGTAAATTAGCCGAGGATTTAATCCTTTTTACCCGGGAGGAATTTAATTATTTTGCTCTTCCCGATGAATTTTGTCCCGGTTCGAGTATTATGCCTCAAAAAAAGAATCCCGGGCCTTTGGAGATCGTGAGAGGGAAATCGAACGTGGTAGTCTCTTATCTCTTCCAGGTGCTCAATGTTATAAACGGTCTTCCCTCCGGGTATAATCAAGACTTTCAACTTACCAAAGGTCCTCTTCTTAAAGGACTGGAGATTACGAATTCATCTTTGCAAGTATCTGCCCTGATCATCTCCGGGTTAAAAGTGAATAAGGAAAGTTTAAAGAAATCCTTTCCTCCGGAGATCTTTGCTACCGATGAAGCCTACAAATTGGTAAAGGAAGGAATGCCTTTCCGGGACGCTTATCGCCGGGTAGCTAAAGACAGCAAACGTTCCCAAACCCTAACTCCGGGGAAGATTATCTCATCCCGGAAACATCTGGGAGCTTCCGGGAACTTAGGGCTGGAAAAGGTTGAGAAAAGGATAAAGGAGGAACTGAAAATTTTAAAGAAGGAAAAAGATGCCTTCGAAAAGAAGAAGAGGCGTCTCACCAAAACTGCCTGAAGAAGAAGGATGAAACAGAAAGTTCTGTAACCACAGATTATCATAAGAGTAAAATTTGAAATTGAAAGAGAACAATGAATAAGCAACATCCCCGTATCGATCTTAATAATCTGGTTACCTCTTTGTCTGCGGCTCTCGATTTGGAACATGTAAATATAACGGAACATTCTCAGAGGGTAGCTTACATTGCTCTTCATATCGGTGACGTTTGTGGCCTCCGGGATAAAGATAGGCAGAATCTTTTCTTCTCTGCTCTCCTCCATGATATAGGCATTTCTTCTTTAAAGGAGAAGCTGGCCGTTCGGGAACTGGACTGGATTCTCGATCCCCAACATGGCGAGAGGGGAAGTGAAATGTTGGCTGTCTTTCCTCCTTTTGAAGAGATAGCCGAGATCGTTAGATATCATCATGAGAAATGGAAAAATCTTAAACAAAAGAAATTAAAGTTCCCCTTCAATCAAACTCTGGCCAACTTGATTTGTCTATCCGACCGGGTCGAGCTTTCTATTGACAGAAGAGCGGATATCCTCTCTCAGCGGGAAAAAATCGTAGAGAAAATCTTGCCGCTGACAGAAGACTTTATCAATCCGGAACTTATCGAATGTTTTAAAAAGGTAGCGGAGAAAGAATCTTTCTGGTTTGACCTTTGGTCGCCTTATCTTCCTGCCTCTCTGCGGGATTTCGGTCATAGCCGGACTCTCTTTGTCGATATGGCGGATTTGAAGAAGGTCGTAAGTATCTTCTCCGGGATAGTAGATAATAAAAGCAGGTTTACCGAGGAACACTCGGTGGAAGTAGCCAGAATTATTACTAAGGTGGCGGAGAAGATGAACTTCTCCGGTTATAACCGCGACTTGATAGAGATAGCCGGACACTTGCATGATTTAGGGAAATTGTCTGTTCCCGATGCGATCCTGAATAAACCGGCCCGGCTCACCCCGGCGGAATTTAATGTAATCAAACGCCATCCTTATTTCACTTATCAAATTTTAAACATGATCGAAGGCTTTGAAAACATTCGGGACTGGGCCGGGCTTCACCACGAAAAGCTTAACGGAAAAGGATATCCGTTTCGTCTCAATAGCTATCATCTCAGTCTGGGGACACGCATATTGGCCGTCACCGAGATTTATCAGGCACTTAACCAGGACCGGCCTTACCGACCGGCCATGCCCCGAAAAGAGATCTGGAAGATACTTGATGGAGAAGTAAAAAATAAAGCTATCGATGGCGAGGTTGTTAAGATACTGAAGGAGATAGCAGACCAATTATAAGTTTCAATCAAGCAGCAACTATTAAAACTTTTTCAGGTTCCTCTGCGAACATTCCATTTTGACATCGTTGGTCCTATTCCTGTTCCTCTAATAATTTTTTGAGTCTTTGGGGGTAATTAGTCGTTATAGCCGCTATTCCCATTTTCAAGGCCTTCTGCAACTCTTTCTCTTCGTTTACCGTCCAGACATCTGTTGCAAATCCATAGCTATGACAATCTTTTAATAAAGCAGGAGTTAGATTGCAAAATATCATATCAATCATATTGATATTTTTTGCCAGGAGTTCCTTAAGATATTCCCGTTCAAGAAAACTTGCAATGAAAGTAACCGGTATAAAAGGATTCTGTCTCCTTATTTGCGCTATGCTTTCAATGAAGAAAGAACCACAAACAACCTGGTCCGTCATCTCGTATCGTTGAATTAAATCCAGCAGTTTTTTCTCTATGCCGGACTGTTTTATTTCTATCCTTAGTTTAATTTGTTTCTTTGTCAATTCAAAGACTTCCTGCAGGGTAGGCACCTTTTCCTTTTCAAAAGAAGGCGAAAACCATTTGCCGGCGCTGTATTTCTTTATCTCTTTCAGGCTATGTTGGCAGACATTTCCTTTTCCTTCCGTTGTCCTGTCCAGCATACTGTCATGAATCACTACAAGCTCACCATCCCGGCTAGCCTGGATATCCAACTCTATGAAGTCCACTCCTAACTCCATAGCCTTACGAAAAGCAATAAGGGTGTTCTCGGGATAAAGCGAGCTTATTCCCCGATGAGCTACAATTAAGGTATTTTTCGGCATTCTTTGTTTATCCACACTTTCCGGCATTAAGGAATATCCCGCCGTTTTTCTTCCTTTAAAAGATTATTTAATTTATTTTCTATCAACTGCAATACTTTTTCAGCAGGAGTATTGCCAATAGTAAACTTTTCCAAGGTTTCATTCATTATCTGGTCTTGTTCCAGAAAAGGAATATTCGGATTTACTATAGTGCAATAATAACTTTTTGCCTGTGACAAGGACTTGAGCATAGCTTTTTTAGCTTTCTCCGGCCGGTCGGGATCCTTCAGATAATAATCCATGGCCTCTCCCCGGGAACGAATGGGGAGAGAGTCTCCTACTTTTACCAGGAACTTTATTCTCTCCGGCTTGGTCATAAACTTAGCCAGTTCATAAGCTAATCTTGGATGTTTACTACCATTCCAAACACTCATGGATAAATAGACTAAACCAATAAATCTTTCTTTCCCTTCTCGTTTGGGGATAAGAGTAGCATCCCAATCCAGCTTTTCCGTCCCTTTGGTTTTAAAGATTGCTACTTCCCAGCTGCTGCCCCAGTACATAGCGGCTCTTCCCATAATGAAGGGTTCCCGGCCTCCCTGGTCTCTTCTCTCTAAAGGAGTAGGAGCAACTTTATATTTGGCATAAAAATCTTTCCAGAAGTTTAAGGCTTCTTTTGCCTCCGGGTTATTGATAACACACTTTGTCTTGTCCTCATTCCATATCTTGCCTCCGCTATGCAAGATAAGAGCGGGCCATTTTGTGCTCGTTATAGCACCGTATTGAATAATCCTGCCCTTCTCATCTCTTATGGTAAGTTTTTGGGATGCCGCTAAAAAATCTTTCAGAGTCCAGGTTTCATCAGGATAAGTCAATCCTTTTTCATCAAAGAGCTTCTTGTTATAATAAAGAATATCGACATTACAATTTCCTGGTAGGGCATAGAGCTTACCATCCCAGAAATGAGATTTTATTAAAATCGGATAGATATCCTTAAAGTATTCTTTATCTTTTTCATACCAATCGGTTAAATCCATCAGACTATTTTTAGAGATATAAGTACTTAAATCCGGGATAAAGAACATGTCCGGAGCAGTCTTACCGGCAATCTGGGTTAAGAGTTTGTTATCATACCTTAACCGTACTATGGGTTCATACCTGACGGTTACATCAGGATGTTCCTCTGTGAATTTATTAGATTCTTCTTTTCTGAATTTATTATAAACAGGATAGCTATAACCGGACCAGCGCAGGACAATCTTCTTTTCTTTTCCCGGCTTGTTTGAACAAGCAGTAGTAAATAAACTAAGCAGGATTACCAATCCTAACATTTTGAACAATAGCCTTGTCATCTAAATCTCCTTATTTTTCTGGATAATACTGTTAAATTTAACCATGGAAATACAAATTAGCCGGGGAAACAACAAAAACATAGATTCAACCACGGAGACACGGAAAAATGAGTTTAAAAAGAGTTATAAATTAAGTTTCGGTGTTTTCATGTTTCCGTGGTCTTCATAATATCTCTGACCTTACCTTTTTCCCGGAAGCAGAAAATTGCTTTTTCTCATCCTAATTATGTCATCAATAGGACCTGGTATAAGTTCCTACATTACTTTAACTTGTATCACATTTCCCCGGCGTTGTCAAGAAAGTTTTCGGAAAAGGTCATTTAAGATTTAAAATAAAAAAATATTGACAGAAAAAATTGTTTGTGATATTATCCTGTATGGAATAGGAGCGGCAAAGATTTGAAAGCCGATCCTGTTTCAAAAAAAATATTCCTATATATTGTAGGATTTTTACAGAGGGCATATGAAGCAATCTAACAAAGGAAAGGGTAAAGATGCCTAATGATGAAAGGAGGGAAGGATGAGTAAGATAAGGAAAGTTTGGGAAAAGAGCTCTGGCTTTACTCTAATTGAGCTCCTCGTAGTAATAGCGATTATAGCTATCCTGGCAGCAATGTTATTACCGGCACTGCAAGCTGCCCGCGAGAAGGCCAGACAGGCAATTTGTATAAGTAACCTGAAACAGCTCTACTTGGCTGAAGTTATGTACTCCGAGGATTATGGCAGTTACTTAACGCCTGTATGGTATGGACCCACAGGAGCAAGATGGTACTGGATGCTAACAGATGAAGGTTATCTCCCGCAAGGTCCTAAAAATGATCTAGGTGTTGCTTCTCGAACCCCGAACATTGCGATAGATCCAACGATAAGCCCATATTCTACTTACGCCTCTGGACGTAGTGGATATGGTTTGAACAATCGTTGGGGTACCGGGGGCGGCTTGTGGAGAGAGCATCGGCTGATAGATTATTTCAACCCTGCCAATAAGATCCTTATAGCTGATGCCGGTACATTTAATATCGGCAGATGGGCCTGGTGGCGATGGTCCACCGGTCTCAACCAGGGAAACAGGGTAGATGCTCGACACAGTGGCGGGGCAAACATTTGCTATGCTGATGGACATGTGGGTCGGTTAACACCGGACGACCGTCCTTATGGAATGTACAGCAATGCTGATTGGACTCCGCGTTATTAAAGTATATAACGTTTGAAGAAAACAAATATCTTCCTTATCGCCGGATGGCTGATAATCATTAAGAGGAAGATGTCTTACAGATTTATCCAGGTATCCGATTATTAAGAAAGACAGCGGTTTCAGATACAAAAAAAATAAAGCCCTGGGGCTTGTAGCCAAAGAAATTTCAGAGGTAAAACGAGCTTCAGGGCTATGTATCTGACCTTTCACAAGCAGCAGGAGATTCTTACCTAAAGTAAGTGCAAGCCACTTACCCTCCGGGAATCTTACCGGACTTAAAATCTATCATCAGTAAAATAATGTCTGAAAGGGAGGAGGCGCCTTATATATGTCTGCCCGCATCAAAGATTATATTGGAATTTCCACAAATGTAATGACCGGTGTCGACATCTGGGAAGCAGTAAGATTAACAAGACAGTATGGTCTGACTTGTATGGAGATACACCTGGGAGATTTTGAAGCTGCCGTCGGTAATCCCTGGATGATTCCTCATCCGGGAGTTTGGCCAAGAACTTTTGGGAAAGACGAAAGAGTTAAGTTAAAGAAAGAGCTTGCGCATATAAAAAACCTTATTATTCACGGAACCCCGGTTGACTTGAATATTGCGGCTTTAAATCCCGGTATCAGGGAAGAATCCCGAAAGCAATATAAAGAAGCCTTGCAGTTAGCTATAGACCTTGATGCCAAATGGCTGACTTTACATTCGGGATATCCGACAAATTCCGTGGTTCCTCCTTCTTATGCCGAAGATAAAAACATTGAATTTATTTTTGAGATCCTTGATCTGGCAAAGAAAGAAGATATAAAGTTAGCTTATGAGAGCTTCAATGTAAACCTTATTGAAAAAATACAAGATAAGCAATTCGGTATCTTAATTGATACCGGGCATGCCGTAATGCAAACGACGAAGTTTTCTCCTCTGGGAAGGGGCGATACAAAGACCATTGTTGATTGGATCGGTTTTTTAAAGGACCGGCTTATTGAGATGCATCTACATAATGTAATCAACTGGAGCGAAGTTCCCATAAGAGGAATTGCCCACCGGTCGTTTGAATATGGTCTGTGTTTAGATCTGGAAAAAATTATTAAAAAGCTCAAAGAGGAAGAACTAATTCTTCCCTTAATATCGGAAATATATGAACCCACTGCTGAAGAAGCGGTAAAAACCCTTGCGGGAACAAAGGAAAGAATTGTAAAGTGCTGGGGGGAAGTAGGGGGGAAGTAAAAAATGAAAAAACTTATCGGCTATGGCATCATTGTCTTGTTAGTTGTCCTTGTTTCAGGTTGTACGACAAGAAGGGGAGACAAGAAGTTTCACATTGAGTATATGTTTCCCGGAAGTCCGGATATCGTTAAACGGAATACTGAACTTGTAAAACTGTTTGAAAAAGAAAACCCTGAGATAGAAGTAAAGCTGACTAACGAGCCAGACTGGGCCAGGTATACGGTCAAGGTACTAACCCGGGTTGCCGGAGGAATGCCTCCGGACCTGATATGTAACAGTATGATGGATTCCAGCCGGTTCGTAAGGAAAGGCCTGATCAGACCTCTCGATGACCTCATAGCGGCAGATCCCGAGATGCAAAAATTGATCGCCGATATCTACCCTCAGTCAATATATACCAATGCCTTATATAAAGGGCATTCTTATCTTCTTCCCGCCTGGCAAAATCCCGCGATCCTCTTTTATAATCTCAAGATATTCCAGGAGGCCGGAATCCCGGAACCGGACTATACCTGGGATATTCCCCATCTTATGAAAGTCGCCCAAAAGCTCACCCGTGATTTTAATGGTGACGGCCGGTTCGACCAATTCGGATTTCTCTATGACATCTGGAACCCGGACGCCAAGCTCTGGCCCTGGGGTCTATCTTCCTTCAATAAGGATTTCACTCGCTGCCTGATCAATACGGAACCGGTAATTAAACGGTTGGAATGGTGGCAGACACAGACTGACCGTTACCATGCAATGCCATCATTAGAAGAAAGGGCGGATCGGATCAAAGGACAGATGTTCATGACGGGAAAAGTAGCTATGATGGTCGGTATGTCCTATAGGAAAAATCTTTTTCTCCGGAACAAAGACCTCCAATGGCGGATGACTCTCTGGGCTAAAGGGCCGGTACGTCGAACTGCTCATAATGATGTTGTTTACTGGGGAATGCTCAAGAGCACTAAATATCCGGAAGCAGTATGGAGGTTCATGAAGTTTCTCCTCGGGCCGGAAAGCCAGAGAATACATGTAAAAACAGGAGACATCCCGGTCTTAAAAACTGTTCTGAACGAAAATCTCCATTGGGTTCCGGGGCAACCTCCCAAGTCCAACCAAGCCATGTACGACTCCTTAGCATATTCCGCTCAGGAATCTTTTTTCTGGGACCGGGAAATTTTTGATGTTGCCTGGAGAGAAATGGATCCGGCCTTAGTGCTGGTTCCCCCTCAAAAGACAGTCCGAGCAGCCAGTATGGCAGCTTATCAGGCAGTAGAAAGATTGTTAAAAGAACGGCAGGCAAATGCAGAACAAAACGGAAAACAGCGTTAAAATATTAGGAAAGAACAATGAAAATGAAGATTTCTCTCGATGCTAACATTGCCGGCAAGGACCGGGAAAAATTATTTGGATTATGTGAAGGGTTAAAGATACATAACGTAGTTTTGCCTTTACCTGACCTGTATGAACCTGACCAAGATATCGTTTCCGAATCTTTGCTGAAGGAGAACGTAAGGATATTGAAAGAAGGGGGACTCAATGTCCCGGTAGCCATGTTCCCTCTCTTTCCTTCCGGAGTCTTCCTGGGAGAAATGCCTGAGAAAATAACCGGCCTTTGTGAAAGCCTGCAGATTGTCGCTGACGCAAATATCCGCACAGCGGTTATTTTTCCCTGGCCGGAATCCTCAGACGACCCTCAGGAGAATAATCGCCGGTGGGATAAATTCCTGGATGTCTATAGCCGGGTGGTGAGAACGGCAGAAGAGGCGGGGATACGTATCGCTACCCATGGACACCGGATAAAAAAAATCCTTTTAAGTGATTTCCATAGTTACCAGAAGCTCTTTAAGGCTATCCCTTCAGCGGCAAACGGTCTTACTTTCTGCATGGGATGTTTACATTTCACCGGGGATGACTTCGAAAAATGTATTGAGGAATTGGCAGAGAGGATATTTCTGGTACATGTGCGGGATTTAAAAATAAAAGGCGAAGAAATCGAAGAGCTCCCTCTGGGAGAAGGCGAAGTGAATATTTCCGGAGCCTTTAAGGCTTTAAAAAAGATAGAGTATGATGGACTTTTAGCTATTGAACACATCCCCTCTATTCCCTGGGAAGGAAACAGGGATTTGTTAGCCCATGTCCAGGCGGTAGGATTTATAAAAGCGATGTTGAGCCGGCATTGTTCATATCCATTATGAAAAACAACCGGCACTTTGTAAAATGCCGCTGTCCTCGAACAGGAAAACTCAAGAGATTCAATTATGTATCATCACTTGCTGGAAATCATCAGAGAAACGATATCCCCGGGAATCTTTTCCCGGACAGCCAGAGAAATAAATAGGCATGAGCGACGGTTTTCCTATAAGGATTTCCATGAATCCGCGGCTTATTGCGCCTCTCAATTGAAGAAGTATGGAGCCTCCCAAGTCCGGATAATTCCCCTTCCGTCTGATGGAAAAACAACTTACCTGGACGAAGTTATGCCCCGGGCCTGGGACATTAAAGACGCTTCCCTGGAAATAGTAAAACCTCTTGATGCTCCTTTAAGAATGCTGGCTAAGCACCGGGAAGAACCTCATTGTATTGCCAACCGCAGTGCTCCTACTCCCCCGGCAGGAATAGAAGCCGGGGTAGTCCTCGAAGAAGATATGCGAAAGGGTGCAGATATAAAAGGGAAAATAGTGTTTATCTCTTATGCTCACCCCCAAGAGATAAAAGGCCGAGTGGTCAAAGAGGGAGGTCTGGGAATTATTTCCGATTATTCCCCCCGCCGTTTGGATATGCCCGACAGTACCTTCTGGGTAAACGGCTGGAGTGAAGGTCCCGGTTGGTATCATACTAAAGAAGAAAAATCCATTTTTTGTTTTTCCATAACTCCCCGCAAGGGAGAAATGTTGAGAAAGTTGCTCAGAAAAGAGCGGGAAGTAATCGTAAGAGCCAAGGTGGATAGCCGGATTTATGACGGTTCCATAGATACCATTACCGGGATTATCCCCGGCCAGAGGAAAGAAGAGATCTTGCTTCTGGCTCATCTGTATGAACCTCAGGCAAGCGATGATGCCACCGGAGGCGCAGCCGTTATAGAGATATGCCGGACCCTTAATTCTTTGATAAGCAAAGGTATATTAAAACCTCCCCGGCTGACCATCCGATTTCTCCTGTCCATGGAATTATATGGCGTGTCCGCCTATCTTGCAGATAAGCGGAGAAGAGAAAAGATAATAGCAGCGATAAATCTCGATTCTTTTGCTCTGAACCATAGAGAAACGGAATCTCCCCTTACCCTGAGAATAAATCCGCCCAGCCGGCCTTTCTTTGGAGATATTTTAGCCAAATCCATGGCGGAATATTATCTTACCAAAGAAGACCCTTCCTATCCCTGGGGGATAGCCAGATGTACCTTTTCTGACGATACTTTCATCTCCGATACCTCTATAGGAATACCTTTAAACTGGTTTCATCAAAAGGAAAGAAAATATTGGCATAGTTCGGCAAATACCTTTGAGAAAGTAGATTGGTTAGCTTCGACAAGGATAATGACTATGGTAACCGGCTATCTCTATTTCCTGGCTGCCGCAGGAAGAAAGGAAACGTCCTGGTTGGTTGACGAAGTTGCCAGAGAGGGGAAAAGAATAATTATTAAAGAAGCACAAATTTTAACTGACCGGTTAATCGACAAGAAAGAAAAACTGGCCCTCCCCCGGATAGAAAACGAAGTGAGACAAAGGCTCGAATTCATCTCTACCTGGCAAAAAGAGAGGCTTCTTTCTCTTTCCAGTCTGGGATATAAGAGCAGCCAGATAACAAAAGCAATGAAAGATGCCGGGAAAGACCTGGAACAAACAGCCAAAGAAGAAACGAGCAAAACATTGCATCTTCTGGCTAAAACTTTATCCTTATCTGCCCAAAAAGGAAAAGGTCTTTTCTTAACGCCCCTGGAAACAATGGCCCGGGACATGGTCATAACAAGAAAGACCATAGGGTTTCCTCATTGTCTGGCCAAAGTGCCTTTTGAGAAGAGAATAAAAAGACCCTGGGGGGCAGGAGAAGCTTTGAGCTGGATGGATGGTAAAAGAGACCTTTTAAAGATTTTGAGATTGGTGGAACAAGATATAGAAAGAAGACTAACTGAAGACGAGATATCCGGCCTGATTGCTTATTTTTCTCTTTTAGAAAAATATAGTTACCTGGATATTAAGCATACGAGGAGGAAGAAACATTGAAATTTATCTTAATCTTTCATGCCAACTTGAACTATTCTCAGTTAAAAACAGAGAAACAAAGTTTTGTTTGTAAGGAAAGTTATGGCGCTCTGGCAGATTTCTTTACCCAGCGGTTTCCTCAAGTGAAATGGTGTTTTGAATCTTCAGGATTTACCCTGGATTATTTGGCGGAGAATACCCCGGAAGTCCTCAAAAAATATCAAGAGATTTTCAAGAAGAAAAACTGTGAGTTTATCGGTTCTCCCTATGCTCATAGCATCTTAACGAGTTTTCCTTATGAAGATGGTCTCTACAGCCTCAAGTTTGCTTTGGAATCTTACCAAAAGCATCTTGGCTTTGTTCCGAAAGTGGGTTGGAACCCCGAGGGTTGTTGGACTGCAAAAATTCCGGAAATGTTTAAAGATGCCGGCTATGAAACTCTCATTACCGATTGGGAATCTTACCTTAAATCCAATGATGAAGCTATAAAACAAGCTGAATCTTATCAGGACAAAACGAGCAAAGACGGACTAAAACTTCTTTCCGATAAAATCAATCCTGCCGATAGAACTCTCCATTTCCCCCTGCAGATTATTCCCGGTTTGAAAGGCGTCATGCGGACGGACCGGGTTTCCGCCAAGACCCTTTATTATTTTCAAGGAGATTTGAAATTTGAGGAACTTATTAAATCTATTGATAAGTTTTCTGCCGAGAAAGAAGGCTTCCTTATCGTTTATGCTGAGGATGCCGAGTATCTGGGGACCACGGCCTGGTACCACCTCAAGTATCATAACCAATTTAGATTTTTCGAAGAAAATCCGGAAAGCTTTGATCGCTTGGACAGATTGATTAAAGCCTTGCAGGAACGAGGGGATTTTTGCACAATCTCGGAAGCAACCAAAGAATTCCCGGCGATTGAGAAACCGTTTCACATAGACGATGGTCTAGCCTGGCATAACGCCTATGCCGTAGCTTGGGCTTCCACCCCCTGGGCGGAACGGCTCGATCCGGAATGCGATAAAGTGCGCCGGATGATTAAAAAGGCAGAAGACAAGGCAACGACTGACCGGGAAAAGCAGAAAATAAAGGAAGCCTGGTTTTACCTCATTCAGGCAGAAAACTCCGATGGTCGCTGGCCCCCGCCCCCGTTTGAACCGGCAGAGAATAATATAAAGTTCTGTAAAGAGGCCTTAAGGAAAGCAGAAAGAATATTAGGGTAGTAAAAGCACCCCGCCCTGAAGGGCGAGGTATTACGCCGATTTTTATAAATATTGCTGCTTTATTTCATCTTTGCCCTTCTTTTCTCCGGAATCCGGTCAGCTTATTCCTCCGCATAGGTTAAGTTGAAAAATATGAACATCTGTATAACCTTATGAAAAATAATATACTTAGGATGTCCCCGGACTAAAAAGCTTACTTTTTTGTTTATTTATTTAAACATTGGAAATAAAATAAGGAAGCTCAGAAAAAGAGAAAAAGAGAAAAAATATTCAACTTAGTGATTGTCTTAGAAGGGGATGAGAGAAGAGACAGAGAAAAAAAAGAAGGAGATGAAAGTCTGGCATGAAAATTGCATGTTAGTTTAGTAGCAAAAGGAGGGAAAAGCATGAAAAGAAGAAATCTTTTTCTAAGTTCCCTACTCATTTCTATGTTTTTATTCGTTTTTCTATCCCTGCCGAGTTACAGTAGTCCGATAACAGTTCAACCCCAAGAGGATACGGTAAACGTAATCAGAAATCCGGCCATGGGCTGGGTTCTCTATGCCGATGCCTTCGCTAACTTTCCCCAAGCCAGTCAATATTGGGCCAGCCAGGATCCTTATGCCTGGAGCGCAAGCATTTTTTATATAAGACTTCCCTGGTCCCAACTTGAACCCCAACAAGGCGTATATGCCTGGGAACACGACCAAAATTTTCAGGATCTTGTTCAAGGCGCTCTGGACCGGGGACTCCAACTTGCCTTCCGCGTCTATGTTGACAGCGAAGACTCTTACCGACAGGCAACGCCCGAGTATGTAAGAACTGCCGGAGCCAGTGGAATCGTTGATTCAAAAGGCCGCTGGAGCCCCTATGTTGACGATCCTATATTTCAGGAGAAGTTTTCCTTATTCCTTAACGCTTTCGGCAATGAGTATAATGACCCGGAGATCGTTGCTTATATTGACGGCAACGGTCTGGGACGCTGGGGAGAGGGAAACCAGTTAAAATTACTGGGAGGGAACAGCGCCAAAGATGGGGTATTAAGCTGGATTTCCGGGGCCTATGCAGCAAATTTCTCCCATGTCCTCCTGGGCGTACAATATAATAAGAATAATACCGGGTTCGGACTGAACAGCATCGATGCCATTCCTCTGGGACAATATGGATATGTAATCCGTAAAGATACCCTGGGCTATCTCGGCAACTGGTTCTCAGATGCCGACAAAGCGAGGATCCGCAGCCACTTTCCGGAAGTCCCCTTCTACGGGGAAAACGTTTATCAGCATCTTACATCCAAGCATAAGTGGGACCAGAAATATGCGTCCTTGCGGGATACCCTTGAAGCCGTCTACAATGATGCCATTTTCTTACATGCAAATACCCTTGACCTCCGTATTCCTGAAGATACTCAAGCCTGGTTTCAAACAGCCCCGGACCTTGTCCAGGATTTTATTGTCCGGGGAGGTTACCGGTTAGTCCCGGAGGAAATTACCTATCCCGAAAGAGTAGGCCCGGGAGAAGACCTGATTATAGCCCACAAATGGAAGAATACCGCAGTCGGAGTACTCCCCAATAATAAGCCTCAATGGAATTACAAGTACAAGGTTGCTTTCGCCTTACTCGACCCGGCAACCGGGGAAGCCGTATTCACCTCCATTGACCAACTTGCAGAACCTTCCGACTGGATCGAAGGATGGGCATATTCTTATACCTTACAAGCTTCTCTTAATTCCGTACCGGCAGGGTTTTACCAGGTAGGATTTGCAATTGTAGATACTACCAGAGGCAATGTTCCGGCCATTAATCTTGCGATTAATAATGAGAAAACAGCTTCCGGCTGGTATATCCTCAACGATACGGCAATCGATGACTTCGAAAATTATACAAATACGGCCGACCTGGGGAGTACGTGGCAGTGGCTCTATACCCCGACCTCCGGGGCTAATATCACCCGCTACCTGGAGGCAGGAACAAATCAGCTCATGCGGGTAGTGTTCAATTTCCCGGCCGGAAGTGCGAACGCCTGGGGAGTAGTCGGCCGTCCCGGTACCTGGGACTGGTCGACGCAGACCGGGATCAGGTTCTGGATAAAGGCCGAGACAACCGGGGATACGCCCCAGTATTACCAGGTACGCTTTCATGAAGGAAGTTCGGGTGATAAATGGAGGTCTCCACTACTGCCCATCAGCGAGCTGGATCCGAACGGCCAGTATGTAACCATTCCTTTCTCCGATTTCACCGATTACGGCGGTTTCGGCGGCTCGAAGGATAACGGGATCCTGGATCTTACTAATGTCCAGGCCGTCTTTGTTGGATCTGCTTATTCCGGGACCGCCCCCCATGGCGGTTCAACTACCCTTTGGGTAGATGACCTTTCCGGTTATCTGCTGCCGCTCCTTGAAGTTTATTATACCGGTTCTCTTTCCGGCACGATAACCTACAACTATGTCGGCAGTTCCGCGCTCTTTACCTTTGAGCTCAGGGAACCGGGGACAACGACGATCATTGCCGATGCCGCCGAGGACGAAGATCCCGGAACCCCGGGGACTCAGGTTACTATAACCATGGCCGGAGGGACAGGGACTTATTCCCTGAGCGGTTTATCGGAAGGTGCTTATGATGTCACCATCAAGAAGGCGAACGCTTTGCGGGAGATTCAAACCAATGTCTCCGTGGCACAAGGAAGCAATACCCCTAATATCAATTTCAACCTGAGGGGTGGAGATGCAAATGCCGATAACAGCGTTGGCATTGGTGACATGTATCTTCTGAGAAGTAACTGGGGAAGTGGAAACGGAGCCGCTGACTTCAATGGAGACGGCATTGTGGGAGTAGGCGACATGTATATTTTGAGAGATAACTGGGGAGAAACCGGAGCTGACTGAGAAAAATAAAGTAAAGGTTCTTAATAATGAAAGGAGGTAAGATAAAATGGGGAGAATAAAAGAAAGAATAGGGATATTGATGTTAGCAATTGCTATCTTGGTTGTGGGAGGAGCCTTCACAGTTGAAGCTGCTACCATTACTCTTAACCCCAGCAGCAGTACCGTCGGGTTAAATGAGACCTTCAATGTTGATCTGGTTCTTAACCTGGACACGGCAGTGAACGATCTTGATGGCGTGGGTATCTACCTGAAGTATGATCCCAACATTTTAAACGTCCTGGACTATGATGCCGGCAACTGGGACACGACAGGCACAAATATTCTGGATGGTCCTTATCATGTTCCGTTTAATCTGCCTGGAGATATCTACTTTCCCAACCGGAATGTTGTTGGTCCGGAAGGCGGGATCAGTGATGGAGAAATAAGCTGGTTTGTCAGTTCCGGATTTTACGGCAGTGGAGTATCTGTTCCGGCCGGGAGCAATGTATTTGCTACCATTCAATTCCAGGCAGCCGGTGTTCTTGGCAGTACCAATCTCACCTTTTCCGGCACTAACAGCGGCGGATTTAATGATACCTGGGTTCATTCCACAGCAAGTGGTTATCTTCTTCCCACTTACGAAAAATCCTTCGTTGGGGGAGAGGTCACCGTTATTCCTGAACCAGGTACGCTCATCCTGCTTGGCAGTGGTATCCTGGGATTAATAACAATGCGAAAACGGAGAGTAAACCAGTAAAAAATAAGAATTCAGGATTTCTGTTGCCGGAATGTGAGAAGTAAACGAAAGAGAGAAAATTATGAAAAGCAAATTTCTGTTGATAGGATTTCTCACGACTATCCTGCTAATAGGAGGGTCCTTCTCCGTCCGGGCAGCAGATGCTTATATTGAAAACTTCGAGGGTTATTCGAATACGGCCGCTCTGCAGGCAACATGGCAAGAGATCGATTCCCCGGTATCCGGGACAAGTATTGCCCGCTATCTGGATACCGGTAATGTCCCTGTAAGTAAGGTAATGCGGGTAGCGTTCAGTTTTCCGGCCGGAAGCAAAGATGCCTGGGGAACAGTAGGCCGTACCGGTTCCTGGAACTGGTCGGGGCGGACCGGGATCACCTTCTGGATAAAGGCTC
>JAADIA010000068.1 GCA_013151555.1 Nitrospirota bacterium
GAGCATCGGTAAGGTGGGAATGATTTTTCCCGGAGAGACCGACCTTGTATCCCTGCTTTTTCAACACGTCAATCAGGTCCTGGGAATAGGTAACGTCTTCGAGGTTATGGTTTGTCCGTACGCGGGTGGCGCTGGGGTAACGCCCTGTGAACATGCTCACCCGGGCAGGAGCACATACCGGCATACAAGTGTAAGCCCGGTTGAAATCAGTACCCGTCCTCGCCAGCGAGTCCAGAAAAGGGGTTGTGTCTAACGGATATCCCTCCCGTGCTGACAAATCAGCACGCTGCTGGTCGGTCATGATGATGACGATATTCGGTCTGTCCCGCATGCGTTTCCTTTCGTCTAACCGTAAACTATCAGAAAAATCTCCCTCTTCCCTTGAAAGGCAGAATAAACGCTGTATAGTCCGTCTCCGGGGTTCGAACTGTGGTGCTATGGAAAGTAGAAGCGACAAGAATGACTTGCCGCGTCGTATATATCCAAACAACGATACAGACACTCTGCAAAAGCTCTGTGCCCATAGGCATTGGGATGAAAGGCATTGCTCATCCAAAAAGAGTGTTTATCGGAATTGTCCTGCCAGAATTGCCTGTGGTCGATAAGGGGGAGTCCCTGAACTGAGGCTATTTTGCGTATTGAATCCATGTTTAAATCAAAAAATTGGGACCTATCGGGTGCCTGTCCCGGAAGAATCGGACATGTGGTCTGGAGAACAGGTATAGCACCAATACTGCCGGTCTTGCGTACAAGTTCTTCGAGGTTGCTTTCGAATTCTTCAATCGTGATGTCGTTATTCTCGCTGCAATCGTTCATCCCAATCATTATAAAGACAACATTCGGTTTGAATTGTGCCACTCGCCAATCGAAACCGGATAAAAGGTCTCGAGTGTTGTTCCCACCGATAGCTGTCGTGATTACGATATCCATTGACCGGCCTAACTCGGAACGAACACGTTCAGAAAAAAGTTCTGCGTAATCACGTTGACCGAAGGTATGCAACGATCCATGTGTAATACTGTCGCCGTAGAAAAGCCATTTTACCGGCGTGTTGGACTTAAGAAGCTTTTTAACTCTTTCCATCATGTCCTCCCGTTGTACATCCAACATTCGAAGTCAGTCGCCCGAGTCCTAATACGAATGAGAATTAAGACCTTTCTCATTTTTAACTCCGGCAAACAGGACCGAACGGATAATCATATGGAAGAATTATCCCTATTTCCTTGAAAGGCAGAATAAATTCTGTATAATCTTATATTATAAGAGAGTTTGTCCCGAAAAAGTAATTATTGGGTTGTCAAATGGATAATAGCAGAATATCCGGGAAAATTAAAGTAAAAAATCGAGAAGAGGTATGCAAGAAAAATTAGCCCAGTTCCTTAGTTACCTGAGGGTAGAGAGAGGGTTAGCCGGAAATACCATTAAGGCTTATGGGCGAGACCTGGCAAAATATTTGAAATTCCTGGAAAAACAAGGAATCCTTTCCCTGGCAAAGAGCAATCGGCGGGAGATAACTAATTATCTGCTGGGATTAAAGAAACCGGGAAATAAGGAAGGACGAGGTTTATGCGCAGCCTCCATTGCCAGAAATTTAGTAGCTATCAAAATGTTCCATCGTTTCCTGATAGCCGAAGGATACACCAAGGACGACCCTACGGCGAATATGCAGTCTGGGATGACCTCGGCCTGGGCCTGGAGCAAAGTGCCCGATGTTCTGACTGTCTCCGAAGTGAGCAAGTTATTAAAGAAACCGGATGATTCTCCTGCGGGTATCCGGGACAGGGCTATTCTGGAATTCCTTTATGCTACAGGAATGAGGGTTTCCGAACTTATTTGTCTGAAACTCGCTGACCTCAACCTGGAATTCGGCTATGTCCGCTGTTTTGGCAAGGGTTCCAAGGAGAGAATTGTCCCTTTCGGAAAAGAAGCCCTCCTCTGGCTGAAAAAATATCTGGGGAAGGTAAGGCCCGGATTAGCAAAAAAAGAAGCCACCTCAATCCTCTTCCTGACGAGGCAAAAAAAGGGATTTACGCGACAAGGATTGTGGAAACTGATTAAGAAACATGCTCGCCAAACCGGGTTGAAAAAAAATATTACCCCTCATACCCTGCGTCATTCCTTCGCTACTCATCTTCTTCAGGGAGGAGCCGATTTAAGGTCCGTACAGGAAATGCTCGGGCACAGCGATATCTCCACTACCCAGATCTACACCCATGTGGACCGGGAGAGATTGAAAAGCATCCACGCCAAATACCATCCCCGGGGATAGACAAAAAGGGATCAGGAAAAAATGATCCTGACCCCTCTGTCCAAAAACATAACCGAAGAAACTAAAAATAGAACCGATCCCTTTCTTTAAACTTTCTTGGATCCCTTACGCCGCCGTAAGGCAGCAGCCATGCTGACTATTCCGGAGCCCAGGAGAAGCATTGAGGAGGGTTCGGGAATGACACTACCTTGAATTCTTATGCCTAAGTCCAGGTTGTCGTCTCCAACCCAAACCCCCGGGCCATTGTTATACGTACTTTTTATAGCCTCATTCCCCAGGGGAGACGGTGGTGAACCATCTGCCATACTACCATAAAATGTATGTTCCGGGCGAACTTCAAAGCTTACCCAATAGGTATTGGCTTCCAGGTTCCAGGTCAATCCTGATAGTCCCTGCCAGGATTCTCCCGCATAAATATAAAATGCATCACTATAAATTTCCGTGCCCGGCACATCTCCTCCGTCACTGTAAATAGCTACCCCTGCCGTCCCGGGAGTATTTGCCGTATACATAAACCCTTGAATATCGGTAAGGGTGTAGTTTTGGGTTAAAGTAAATTCGGCCGCTAACCATTGGGATGAGTCTAAAACATGCCCAACTCCTACTGAAGGCTGGCCCGTGTCCACAATATATACCGCCTGGGCGGGAGTTGTGAGCAGAAGGCTCATCCCCAATAACATACCTAAAACTAAGACAACCTTTTTCATTCTCTTTCCCCTTTCTTTTTTATTTACAGCAAGGTACGGTTGTTTTATTCCTTGCCTATTTTACTTACCCTTTATCCGGTTTCTCTATTCCCTGCTTCCTTAAGGCACAATAACCTGCAATTTTTGTGCCAGATTCCCGTCTAACCCCAAAACTTTTTGATTATTTATTCTAAGCAATTGTTTAACAGGAGCTTATGAGGGATAAATTTTTCTTCCTCCGTGAGTGACGTTCCCGTCCTTATTCGTCCAGATGTCCAATAAAATGAACGGCAACCTCTCTGGGAGCAAAAAACTTTGACTTAACTTGCTGTTACATAACAAATTAGCTTGAATGTTGGTTTTTTGAAACGTATATTTAATAGATAGAAGGTACCTTTGGGAGGGATTATTGACTTCTTTTCTGCTCTTTTTCGCTTTTCCACTTTTCCAAAAAGTCTTCAATCTTTTGCAGATATTCGGGAAAGAGACCTACTATAATTTTCGTGTTCTTGTATACCAGATTGTCTTTTATATCCTCGTATTCATGGACGAGCCGGTTACGCAGACCGGCCAAAGGGGCCAGCTTCTTCGCTAGTCCTTCCGGGACTATTTCTATTTCCCCCAGTTTTAAGAAAGAAGAGTAATAAGTTTGGGGAGGCGATTCTCCCAACTCCACGGCAATCAGGCCGTTAATATCCACTGCGGCTTCTACGATAAGCTCGATCAAGCGCTCGGCTGTATATTTGGTAAAATAGTTTTTTCGGTATTCCTCCAGACTGAATCTGGTAATAGGCTCAAGTTCTCCCAAATATTCGCTTATCTTAACTAACTTGCGGCGGATGACATCTTTGTTTGCCATGGGATCTTTTCCCTCTCAGGAAATTTTGAACATAGGCTTCCCCCAACTGAATAAATTTTTGAGCATCATCATAGTTCTTCATGGCTTGAACTTTGAACCAATTAAACAGCCCGGGGGATTTTTCATAAAGCAAAGTTCCATATCGGGCTATCTGAAATTGAAGAAGGGGGTCAGCTCTGTTCAGGAGTACCAGATCCAGGTTATCTTTCTGGATGAGGTGAATAAATGTTATCAGTAAGGAAAATTCGAAATCATCATTGATGGCCTTCCTATCAGCCAAGATGGCTAAATCAAGGTCACTATTCTTATCAGCATGCCCCCGGCTGTGGGAACCAAAGAGAATAACCAGGGATAGATTATCCTCTTTGCAGATATTTCTCAATCTATTTTGGTCCAGACCAGGTATTTCAATCATTGAATTATCCTCAACCCTTAGTTCTTCTCTTCCGCACCAGTTTATTTATGGCATTGAGGTAGGCTTTGGCACTGGCTTCGATGATATCGGTACTTGTTCCTCTTCCGATAAAGACTTCTTTTCCTTCCTTAATCTTTACGGTAACCTCCCCCAGGGCATCCTTGCCGCCGGTTACCGCCCTTAAAGAATAGTCGAGGAGTTTTCCCTTGACTCCGGTGATTCTGTCAATGGTTTTATAAGCTGCATCCACCGGGCCGTCCCCACAGGCCGCATCCTCAACAATCTTCCCTTCCTTCTTCATCCTGATGGTAGCCGTGGGAACCGTCTGACTGCCGCTGCTGGTATGGATGTATTCCAAATGGAAAGTCTCCGGAATGGCCGAGATATCATCCTGGACGATGGCTTCCAAATCCTCATCGAAGATTTCTTTTTTCTTATCAGCTAACTTCTCAAACTCCTTGTAGGCCCGGGCAAGCTCCTTAGCTTTCAGCTTGTATCCCAACTCTTCCAGTCGATGGCTTAAAGCATGTCTCCCCGACCGGCTGGTGAGAACCATCTTGCTTTCTTTGAGACCTATAGAAGCAGGAGTCATTATCTCAAAGGTCTTCCGTTGTTTGAGGATACCGTCCTGATGAATCCCCGAACTATGGGCAAAAGCGTTCTCTCCCACAATGGCTTTATTCGGTTGAATAGGCACTCCGGTAAGATGACTGACCAGATGGCTGGTCTTATGAATTTCCTTAGTGTTAATCTGCGTAGTATATTTCCGGAAGAAATCTTTCCTCGTCTTGAGAATCATAACCGTTTCTTCCAGAGAAACATTACCGGCCCGTTCTCCTAAACCGTTTATCGTGCATTCTACCTGTCTGGCGCCATGGATAACGGCAGAGAGAGAATTAGCCGTAGACAGGCCCAGATCGTTATGACAATGGACACTTATAACAGCTTTCCCGATATTGGGTACTTTCTCACAGATGTTTTTTATCAACTCTCCGAACTCCTCGGGCAGAGCATATCCCACGGTATCGGGAATATTTAAGGTAGTTGCTCCAGCCTCAATAGTCTTCTCCAGAATCTCACAGAGGTAATCGAGTTCGGTGCGGGTGGCATCCATGGCGGAGAATTCCACATCTTCCGTATAGCCCCGGGCAATCTTTACCGCCTCGACGGCCATTTTCAGAACCGCTTTCGCCGATTTGCGCAGGATATAGTCCCGGTGGAGAGGAGATGTTCCCACAAAAGTATGGATGCGCGGTCTCTTAGCCGGACGTACCGCTTCCCAGCAACGGTCGATATCTTTCTTCAAGATACGAGCCAAACCGGCAATCACCGGACCTTTTACCGTTTTAGCTATCTGGTTTACAGCCTGAAAATCTCCCTCTGAAGAGATGGGAAACCCGGCTTCAATAGCATCCACCTTGAGCTTGGCTAATTGCCGGGCAATCTCCACTTTCTCTTTAATGTTAAGGCGTGCCCCCGGCGATTGTTCCCCATCCCGCAGGGTAGTATCGAAAATAATAATTTTTTCTTTCTTCATCTCTTTCCACCTCTTATTCGTACCTCTATCCCCACCAGGAGCAAAGTGTTTTCGAACGAACATTGGTAGCGCAGCGTCCGCGGAGCGGAGGAAGAAAAGGGTCAAAGCAGAAATTTTGTCTGAGTCCGCCTCCTAAGCGGACGAGTTTAATTTCTGCCCCTTTTCGACCGAAGCACAGCAGCGAGCAACCACTGGTGAGGGAGGAAATGCTTTGCTCCTTACTTCAACCAGCTCATCATCCCGCGGAGTTTCTTGCCTACCTTCTCAATGAGATGATTAGCATCTCTATTTGCCAGGGCATTGAAGACCGGCCGGCCGACTCTGTTCTCCAGGATCCATTCCCGGGCAAACTCTCCCGATTGAACCTCTTCGAGAATCATCTGCATCTCCGCCCTCGTCTCCTCGGTAATTATTCGCCTTCCCACGACTAAATCCCCATATTCAGCAGTATCGCTTACTCCGGCTCTCATCCCGCTGATTCCCTTTACATGAATCATATCCACGATCAGCTTCAGTTCATGCAGACATTCGAAGTAAGCAATCTCCGGCTGGTAACCGGCTTCAATCAAGGTATCAAACCCGGCCCTGATTAATTCCGATACTCCCCCGCAGAGGACGGCTTGTTCCCCGAATAGGTCCGTCTCCGTTTCCTCGGCGAAAGTGGTCTCAATAACTCCGGCTTTCGTTCCCCCGATACCCCGGGCATAGGCCAGGCCCAGTTTCTTAGCTTTCCCCGTATAGTCCTGATAGATAGCCAACAGGCAGGGAACCCCTCCGCCCTTAAGATACATCTCTCTGACCAGACTTCCCGGACCCTTGGGAGCTACCATGAAGACATCAATGTCCGGAGGAGGAACGATCTGTCCATAGTGAATATTGAATCCGTGGGAGAAGACGAGGGCTTTGCCTTTTTTCAATCCGGGAGCAACTTCGCTCTCATAGACCTTGGCCTGGACATCGTCCTGAGTTAAAATTTGGATAATATCTGCTTTCTTTACTGCCTCCGCTGCTTCCAGGGGTTGAAAACCATCTTTCTTAGCCTGTTTCCAGTTAGGACCATTCTTTATATCACTGACGATAACCGTTATTCCGCTATCCCTTAAGTTCTGGGCCTGGGCATGTCCCTGAATCCCATAACCAATGATCGCCACCTTCTTTCCCTTTAAAACCTTCAAATCCGCATCTTTATCATAATACATCTTGGTCATTTCTTTCCTCCTAATGAGCACATCATCCGCCTAAGGCGGATGATAAGTGCGAATTACCCTGAGAAATTCGAAGAATTCCCAGGACTTTGGTCCCTGAAATTGCTTTTAGCAATTTCTAGGGGTCCCGCTGAATATGCCAAAAAATTATCGAAGAGAATTTTTGCATATCTCACAAAGCAGGACGTCCCTTTTTCTGTCATCTGTCATCTATCCTTTTCACTTATTCCCCCGGGCCATAGCAATCTTACCCGTGCGGACGACATCCTTGATCCCAAATTCCCGGAGGAGTTCCAGCATTCCCTTGACCTTATTAGTATTTCCTGTTATTTCGATTGTCAGAGCTTTAGAACTGGCATCGACTATCCTCGCCCGGAAAATATCCACAATCTGCATTATCTCCGCCCGGGTGGTCGGGGTAGTATTTACCTTCACCAGAACTAACTCCCGGTCAATGAAATTCTGACCGGTAAGGTCCTGAACCTTGATGACATCGATGAGCTTATGAAGCTGTTTGATTACCTGCTCCAATATCCTCTCATCAGCATCCAGGACTATGGTCATTTTAGAAACCTCCGGGTCGTCCGTCTCTCCCACAGCCAGGCTGCTGATGTTAAACCCCCGGGCACTAAACAGGGTTGAGATATGAGCTAAAACCCCGGATTTATTCTCTACCAAAGCGGAAATGGTATGTTTCATACCTGCCTCCCGTAT
>JAADIA010000002.1:0-36405 GCA_013151555.1 Nitrospirota bacterium
CTTCCTAATTCCTGTAAATTATCACCGCCCCCGGTAAGTCCGAACCTTCCCGTCTCCATAGAACGAATTGCTTTTTGCAGGGCCTCTTTAAAGGTCCTCCCGATAGCCATAGCCTCACCTACGGATTTCATCTGGGTAGTCAATACCCGGGAGGCCTGAGGAAATTTTTCAAATGTCCAGCGGGGATATTTTACCACCACATAGTCAATGGTAGGTTCAAAAGAAGCCGGAGTCTCCCTGGTAATATCGTTGGGAATCTCATCCAGGGTGCATCCTACTGCCAGCTTGGCGGCAATCTTGGCAATAGGAAACCCGGTCGCTTTAGAAGCCAGGGCAGACGAACGAGACACGCGGGGGTTCATCTCAATTACTACCAGGCGCCCATCTTCCGGATTTACGGCAAACTGGATATTGGAACCACCGGTCTCCACTCCGATCTCCCGGATAATAGCAATTGCCGTATCTCTCATGAATTGATACTCTTTATCCGATAATGTCTGTGCCGGCGCTACCGTAATGGAATCTCCGGTATGAATACCCATGGGATCAAAATTTTCAATTGAGCAGATGATTACTACATTATCTTTAAGGTCACGCATAACTTCCAGTTCATATTCCTTCCAGCCAATTACCGATTCCTCAATCAAGACCTGCCCAATCCGGCTTGCGTCAATGCCTCTGGCGACAATTTCCTTTAACTCCTCAATATTATAAGCAATCCCCCCACCGGTACCGCCTAAAGTATAAGCCGGTCGGACAACAACCGGGTAACCTATCTCCCGGGCAATGCCGACCGCTTCCTCAACCGAATAAGCGGGACAACTTTTAGGCATAGGCAAACCAATCTTCTCCATGGCTTCTTTAAAAAGGATCCGGTCTTCAGCTTTTTCAATCGCTTCCAGCTTGGCACCAATCAATTCCACCTTAAATTTATCCAGGACTCCTTTCTTGGATAAAGCCACCGCCACATTCAGTCCTGTCTGCCCACCCAGGGTAGGAAGCAAAGCTTCCGGTCTTTCAATTTCGATAATTTTCTCCACTACCTCGGGAGTAATCGGCTCTATGTAGGTATACTTAGCCGTCTCCGGGTCGGTCATAATGGTAGCCGGGTTCGAGTTTACCAGCACTATCTCGAATCCTTCCTGCTGCAATGCCTTGCAGGCCTGGGTTCCTGAATAATCGAACTCACAGGCCTGGCCGATGACAATAGGACCGGAACCGATGATTAGGATTTTTTTTATGTCAGTTCTTTTGGGCATGGGTTTTTAGCTTATAGTGTTGAGTTGTAAGTATTAAGTTATAAGTTATAAGTATTAAGTATTAAGTTATAAAGATTAAAACATTAAAGACTAAACACAAAGACTAAACATAAAGACTCAATATAAAGACTCAATATAAAAACTCAATATAAAAACTTGGTTTTAAGTTGTTAGTTTTTTATATAGGCCTGTTAACATTTTGCCTACTTCATCACATAATAAATTTAACCGACCAAACTCATCTTCTTTAAAATAATTCAGATCAAATGATAAGAGGACGCTGTATTTTGTCTCCTCTAGAGAACCCTCTGCTACATTTACAAAACGGGCAAAGTCCTTTTTGCCTCTTCGTTTATATCCTTCCACCAGATTGGTTGCTACTGAACTCGATGACCTTCTTAATTGTGAGACAAGACCAAATCTTTCTTCATCCGGAAACATTTTTGTTGTCCTGTAAATCTCCAAAGTTAACTCATGGGCCTTTCGCCAAACCTTTAAGTCTCTAAATGTTTTAGTTTTCATAATACTTAATTCTTATAACTTAATTCTTAATACTTAATACTTCGTTTCATGATTTCCACAAACTCATGAAACAAATACTTAGCATCATGCGGTCCGGGAGAAGCTTCAGGATGATATTGAATCGAAAAAAGAGGATGTTTTTTATGCCGTATTCCCTCTATAGTCTGGTCATTTAGATTTACATGGGTTACTTCCACGTTCTTATCCTGCAGAGATTTTATATCAACGGAAAAACCGTGATTTTGAGAGGTAATACTCACCTTCCCCGTGGCTAAATCTTTTACCGGCTGATTGCCTCCCCGATGACCGAATTTGAGTTTGTAGGTTTTCCCCCCCAGGGCCAGGCCCAGTATCTGATGTCCCAAACAGATGCCCATAACCGGCATCGGTAATTGCGCACTTATTATCTTTTTCACGGTTTCGGTGAGATAAGGAACTCCTTCCGGATCTCCCGGGCCATTAGAAAGCAATAGCCCGTGGGGGGCCATTTTGAGAATCTCTTCCGGTTTTATGGAGGCCGGGGCAACGGTTACCCGACAATCGGTTTTAGCTAATTCCCGGAGGATATTACGTTTGACCCCGCAATCAATAACCAGGACTTTGTATTTTCCCTTATTATTCCAATCATAGACCTTCTCGCAGGTAACCTCTTTCACTAAATCCCGGCCCACCAAACCGGGAGAATTCTGCGCTTTTTCAATCAAGCTCTCTTCATCCAGATCTTCCGTAGAGACAATTCCTTTCATCGCTCCCGCACATCTTATATGCCTGGTTAAAGCCCGGGTATCTAAACCTTCCACCCCGAGAATATTGTTTTCTTTTAAAAATTCATCCAGGCTCTTTTGGGCCCGATAGTTACTGAATACCCGGCTGCATTCCTTAACAATAAATCCTTCCACCTGGGGTTTGCCCGATTCAAAATCCTCTTCATTCACACCATAATTTCCTATTAAGGGATAGGTCATAGTAACTATCTGCCCGCAATAGGAGGGGTCGGTAAGTATCTCCTGGTAGCCCGTCATACTGGTATTGAAGACCACTTCTCCCGTCCGCTCACCCGTAGCGCCGAAGGCTCTGCCGGTAAATATTCTTCCGTCCTCCAAAGCAATCACTGCCTTCATTTACACTCCCCGCCTATTCCTGCGTTTTCTTTTCCGCTAACCCTTACAGCACAACCCGTCTTTATTCTCCTTGATCCGGGCCAAGATATCCGGAAAACTTTCTAAAACCTCGACGGACAATTCCTGACCGTAAGATAAATTCCCGGGCTGAATACCGATGATATATACTTTGCTCTTTATCTCGAGCATCTTAGACAATCTCGCCAGGTCTTTTAAAGACAAACTATGGCTGGAAACTCTGTTTTTATCTACCGGTAAATTTATATCTTCCAGGGCAAATAACTTTACCTTACCTACCTCGGCGCCAAAATCAACGGCATCAATTATAAAAGTGACCGCATATTCTTTGATATAATTCAAGATATCAATACTTTTCGTAGCAAACTCGAGAAAATCAAAGTTCCGCAGGCTTAATCTTTCTTTTAAATATCCCAGCGCTTTTATTCCCACACCATCGTCGCTGCGCAAGGTATTACCCACGCCGGCAATCAAATACCGCTCAGGCAAAATTTACCTCCAGCAAGTGGGTAGAACATGATATGCAGGGGTCATAGGCCCGAGCCAGCATTTCTAATTCCAACTGTACTTGTTCTTTTGACTTTTCAGCAACAAGTTCGGGAACTATCTTTTTCATATCATCCTCCAGGTTAAACAGGTTCTGACCGGTAGGAATGATACAGTTTGCCCGTTTGATAATTCCGTGTTTATCCACAGTATAATCATGATAGAGCGTCCCGCGGGGTACCTCCACCGCCCCCACACCCCGGCCGGGATTTACCCGAACCGGCCGTTTTTCCTGTACGGGCCAGGAGGTAACCAGAGAAGCTTTCTCATCCAGGCCTTTATCCAGCAGACGGTCTATTATATTTATGGATTCTTCCAGACAATGCCGCCACTCAACCACCTGAGCCAGAGTATTCAGGTAAGGATTATGGCAAGGGGGTTTCAAGCCAAGTTTCCCGGCGGCTTTTTTTGCCTCCGGATGGAGAAATTTAAAGTTGTTATTGAAACGCGCCAGCGCTCCTACCGTGTAGGAGTTATCACGAATAGAGGAAAACTTTGCCGTGGAATAAGCGCGAATGAATTCATTCACCAAAGTTAAGTAATCCTGGGGGTCCGTGCTTTTTTCAGTAGAACTCACATAAATGTTTCCATTCAGATACGCATACTTTCCCGGTTGCTTCAAAGAAACATATTGAGTAGCCCGTTGAAATTCCGGGAGCTTCAGCGTGCCAAACACTTCAATGGTTGTCTCATAATCTTTTCTGGACTCAATCATCAGCTTGCGGATTTTAGCCAGGTTTTTCTCGCTCGGAAGTTTGGTAAGTCCTCCGATGACATAGCTGATGGGATGGACATGCCTGCCCGCTAAAATCTCACTCATATAGTCCGACATTTTCTTCATTCGCAAAGCTATATCAATGACCTTACGATGGGTTTTAATCAGGGGGAAAATACTCTTCACTCCCAAGAGGTCCGGGGCTACCAGGATATAAAAATGCAGCAGGTGACTATCCATCGTCTCCGCGTGTAAAAGCAGTTCCCGGAGCATTACAGTCTGCGGACTCGGTTTAATGCTCAAAGCCGCTTCGGCGGCTTTTATGGAAGCCAGGCTATGCCCGCAGGCACATATCCCACAAATACGGCTGGTTAAATGCTGCGCCTCGTAGATAGAGCGTCCCACCAGCATGGATTCAAAAAAACGCGGCGACTCGATTACTTCAAAACGGCAATCGCTTAACTGGCCGTTCTTAATCTTGACGATAATATTTCCGTGACCTTCTACGCGAGTCAGATATTTTACTTCTATGTTCAGGTTATCTTTTTTTGATTTCTTGGTCATATTTTTCCCCTCCGCAGGCAGAATACAGACTAAACTTAGCAAGCATCTCATCCAGTTTCAATCCGTACTTATCCAGAATATCTCTTTGCGCATCTACAGCCGGATTATCCACAAGTCCCCGGCAAGAATAACAGATATTATTGTTATTAATACACCACGAACCACATCCGGCACGCGTGACCGGCCCCAGGCAATCCTGCCCTTTCTGATACAGACAGACATTCTCATTCATTTTACATTCCATACATACCGGGTAATTGGGCATATCGTATTTCTTACCGGCCAAGATACATTTAAAGACCTCGGCTACCTCGTTTAAATGCACCGGGCATCCCTGAATATAGTAGTCGACCTTAATAAAACAATCAATCGGTTTTACCGGCAAGGTTTCGAAGTTCTTGCCTTTGTCTCCGTAAACACGGTGCTGGGCTATCCCGGGAGGATTAAGGTTCTTAACAGCATTAACCCCGCCAATGGTAGCACAAGCTCCCAGGGCCACAATTGTTTTTGCCTGCCGGCGAATTTTAACCAGACGTTCAATATCATGCGGGGTGGAGACTGAACCTTCTACTACAGCCACGTCATAATCATTGCGTCTTTCGCTTGTTGCTTCCCGGAAATTGACGATCTCTATATGCTCCAGCAACTCTACAAGAACAGTGTTCAAATTCACTATCTGCAACTGACAACCCTCGCAATCCGTAAAATCAAAAAAAGCAAATTTTGGTTTTTTATTCTTCACAGTGCCTCCCCCAGGGTTCTGAGATCCCTGTATTTGAATACCGGCCCTTCCTGGCAAACGTATATCCCGTTTATCTGGCAATGTCCGCATTTACCCAAACCGCATTTCATCCGCCGCTCGAGCGAAAGAATTATTTGCCGGTCAGGAATACCTTTCTTCAACAGTTCCTTAATTACGAATTTATACATTACCGGCGGTCCTACTACCACCGCATAGGTACGCATAGGATTCAAGGTAACTCCCGGGATAAGATTGGTAATCAAACCGATATTCCCTTTCCAATCCGGGTCAGCTTTATCCACGGTGCATTGAAACAAGATATCTATATGCCGGCCCCATTGTTCCACCTCATCGTTAAACAACATATCTTCAGGGCTTTTACAGCCTAATAATATCTGTACCTCTCCAAAGTCTTTTCTCTGATGCATAATGTAGCGGATAAGCCCTCTTAAAGGAACAATGCCCAGTCCCCCGGCAATAATTAAAATATCATTTCCAAAAAAATCATCTATGGGAAACCCCTTGCCGAAAGGACCGCGCACCCCGATAAGGTCGCCTTTTTTCAAATTATGTAAAGCCCCGGTCAGAGAGCCCACGTTTCTTACCGTTATTTCAAAATAACCTTTATCGGTCGGTGAAGAACATAGAGAAATCGGCGCTTCTCCGGACCCGAATATGGAAATCTCCATAAACTGACCCGGCACATAATCAAACTCGGCGTTTCCTTTCAGCCGCAAGCGGAAAAGTTTTTCCAGGGAAGTATAAGGCTTTACCGCTATAATCTCCGCCGGCAAAGTCCGGTAAGGTGAATACGGTATTATTTTTTTAAATTCCGATTGAAACATTTCTGTGCTCCTTTATTAAATCATTAACGGTTTCTGTTAAGTTTATTTTTGCCATACAGGTACGACTGCAACGCCCGCATCCGGTACAGAAGTAACGGTTGAATTTATCTATGGGATATTTGAATTTGCGATAATAACGGTGCCTTTGTCTACTGACCCGGCCGGGACGAAAATCTTCTCCTCCGGCCACGCGGGCAAAGTCATCCATCTGGCAGGAATTCCACCACCGGTAACGCAGACCGTCGTTTAAGTTCAAATCCAACTCATCTTTAACATCAAAGCAGTAACAGGTCGGGCAGACCGTAGTACAGTTTCCACATCCTACGCAACGCTTACCCACATCATCCCAAACTCCGCTTTCGCTCAACTTGGAAAAAACGGTATAGACTTCCGTAAGTTGCCCGATAAATTCTTCTTTAAAAACCCTTTCCTTATTTTTGCGAAGGGAATCCAGCAAGTTCCTGTCCGCCTGGGTGCATTTCTTGATGTAGGAATGTCCCTGGAGGATATCTTCACCCTTTTGAGAGTTAAGATGAATGATATAGCTGCCTTTAATCTCGGTAAGCATAATATCGTATCCCCCCCGGGGTACGTGATTACCCATAGACACACAGCTTGCGTGTTTATCACACGGTTTAAGACACTCGATTCCCACAGTAGTCATGCGGTCTTTACGATTAATATAGTTCGGGTCAAGAGGGTCTTCGCGAAAGACAACATCCATACATTGTATACCGGCTAGGTCACAGGTATGTACCCCGAAGAGAACAAACTCCTCAAATTTTTGGATGGCCTTTGCCGTCTCAAATGGTTTTATGCTGAATTTAAGCAACGATTCTTTCTGGGGAAAATAGTATTTTTTGGGCGGCAATATCGTGGAGATATAATTCAAATCAAGTTCGGATGAATCCTTGATAGGTCTAAAGACATGAGTATTTTCTTTTCTTTTCGGAGCATAGACCTTACCATGCTTTTTTAGCGAATCAACCCATTTATAAAAATCCTTCTTACTTATTTTTACATATCTTTCCATATCCGCTCCTTTCAGATAAGGTTAAGGGCCCAGGGCCACATAAGACCTCTTTCAATTCGGGGGCAAGACCCCTGCGAATCCAACTATTACGGGGTTTCCTGACCTCGGAATACAGACGGAGGAACATAATCTCCGTACTTTGCCCCGGCAATTTCCAATCTCTCTTTCTGTTCTGCGAGAACATTGACCAAAACCTCAGGGGTATCAGATACCTTTCTCGTGTATACTTCGGTGATTCTTTCGATTTTAGCAAGGTTTTCCGGAATCCTTAAAGTAAACTGTTTCAGATAATCATCCTCGGGATAATCCTTATCAAGGACTTCTGCAAACAATCTTTTGAGGTCTTCGTATTGAGGAACATAACCGGTGGGAGTTTTAATCGCTTCCACATCCCGGTTAATACGAAGCTCCATCCATTTAATCCAGACCCGTTTATCCTCCATAGCCGTCAAATATTTCCCCCCTTTATCCTTGAGGAAGTAATTAACCGAAAAAATTGAGGGAGGAACATCTACGCCTTCAACAAACTTAAGGTGATTATCAATATATTTACCAAGAGGGATAGAAACAAAATCAATGTTAGACATAGGGTTTAATTGCCGCACCCCTTCTTTTCCTAAAGTTGCCGCCGTGGTCTCCGATTCCAGAGAAGCACCCATTGTTATTACTCCATGAACCCAGTCAAACGCTTCCTGCACGGGAGGACAAATACTGGAATCTCTACCTCCATAAATTATCCCCTTCGTCTCCACGCCTTCAGGGTTGTCTAATTCCGGGTCAACATTTTTAAGAGCATAAAGGCTGACCGTATAGCGGGCATTCTTATGAGCATGGGGAATATCATTACCCTGAAAATCTTTTTTTCCTTTGTACCACTGGCCGGAATAATTGACTCCTCTTTCGGGTATTTCTCTCCCCCCTCCCAGCCAGTAAGGAATCCCTTCCTCAGATACCAGAACATTGGAGAAAATTACCTCTCCCGGAGAAGTCAGGGCTTCCCAGATTGCCGGGTCATCCTTGGGATTAACATCCCTTAGAATTCCAAATATGCCCCCCTCAACATTGACAGCATAAATCTTCCCTTTTTTCTTTCTCAAGTAAGCTATATCGTCGCCAACAATAGTTTCACCTTTCAGCATCGCCGTTGAAGTTTTTCCGCACGTACTGGGAAAAGCCCCGGCAAGGTATGATATCCTTTTTCCCGGACCGTGAATTCCCATAACCAGCATATGCTCTGCAAGCCATCCTTCCTGGGATGCTTTGCGAACGGCCAGCCGCAGAGAAAGCTTCTTAAGGCCAACGGTATTGCCGGCATACTGAGTATTTATACTGTAAACTATTGCTTCCTCCAGGTCAATATATATTCTTCTTTTATCGACATTCTTACTAACCCCTTTCTCCAGAACTCCGGCACTATGCACATACCTAAAAAACCGGTTGGTACTACCCATTCTCTTAAGCTGTTCGTATCCCCTCCGATAAAGAATATATTCCGAATGCGCCACATAACTTGAATCGGTTATCTGAACACAGGGGAGAGAGAACTCAGAATTTGTCGGCCCCAGGCAGAAAAACAACACATACATCTCCCTGCCAGCCATAATATTTTTAAAATATCCGGATATTTCCTCCAACCCCTCCTGCTTATCTACCGTGTTAAGCGAAGCTCCCAAATCAGTGTCTCCGGGAAGAAGATACTTGGTGTTTGCCTTATCTCTCGCCTGATCATTAACGCCATCAAAATGTATAGTATGCCCTTCTATGGCAAGTTTTCTCTCCTCTCCATTCTCTAAAGATTTGTTTCTTATATACTGTCTATCATCTTCAGAATCATTGCAAACATAAACAGAACCGGGATGACAAAGTTTTACATATTTTTCCACAAAATCAAGAACTCCGGGATTGTTCAACGCTACCAACTTTTTGTAGTTTTCTTCGCTGCATTTAGCCTTAAGCAATGTAACAGCTTCCTCTTCCATAACAATGGTCTCCCTCTTCGGTAAAAGCACTTATCTGGTTCGCTTTTGCTCCCTGTTCCTCCCGGTCCGACTAAAGCAGGAAAAGCCTTCCGGGAATCCCTTCCCTAATAACCCCTGAAATCATAGCAACATAAATAAAAAAACTTTTCTGCGTTACCATACTTTTAAAAAAAGCCAACATCATCCCCTTACTCCCTTCCATAAGAGAAATAGAAGATACTGATGTTGGTTTACTGAACAACAATCCCTTCTGAATTCAGGGATCCTTACCTTAGTATTCCAGGATATTATTTCTTGCTGATATATTCTATCACGGAAAAAATTCAGTCAACTACTTTATTCTCTCATGAATTTGTTTCTAAGTCTTGACCTAATGTAAAAACAATAATACTATAAATAAACTTTGTTGTCACTATCTTCGCTTAGGAGGTTTGTTCTATCTTGACTTCAAACCGGCAGATCCCTGCTCCTGTTGCCCAACAATCTATTTCTTTGACCGTAGGCATCACTTTCAAGAAACTGGAAAGAAGCCCGGCAATTAGTCCTTCATCCCAAGCACATTTGGTCTCGCCGTCTACGGAAACCCCGGAACAGTCCAGGTCTTCAGAAATTGTCAGCAGAAACCTCATTTTTTTCTCATCGGCCTCTTCCACTTTAAAAATTCCTACCTTAAGGTCGTTAAAAATAGTATCGACTTTTATCATTAAATCAGAGAAATCGGTGACCTCCCCAACCAAATTCAGAAAAACCTCTTGTCCCGCTAATTTTCCAGCGGCGACAAATATCTCTCGGGATTTCTCCTTGCCTAATTGAGAATTAAGGACTTGCCGCAGGGTAAAGTATAACAAGCGATAGGCAGAAACATTCGTCCAGGATCCCAAAGTCGGCCTTCCTTGTTCAATATTTCCAAGATCTCCCCACTCGAATCTTTCCTTCATGATTCCCCTCCTTCCCAAGTTGTTTTTTTTAATCCAGGTCCATTTTTCCCAAGACCTGTTTAGACCTCTATTTATAGCATTTTCGTTTACCCCTCGCAAGTAATATCTTCCCGGTTCTTTTCTTAACTTTACAATTCTTTGTTTTTTTCGCTTGCCAGAAGCTGCTTGAGAAAAATTCTCCGGGGAAAAATTATGACAAGGAAGGGGGGCGGCAAAATAAAATTTTGCTTGGGTCGTCACGGGAACAACCGGGGAAAAATCGATACCCGGAAGTTTGAAAAGAAGAACCCTCGGGCAGGGAAAACAAAAAATGGCGGGGCGGACGGGACTCAAACCCGCGACATCCGGATCGACAGTCCGGCATTCTATCAACTGAATTACCGCCCCTCTATATTTGGAGAATAACTCGAGATTGTTAACTGCTAATATCTTATTACAATTCCTCAAAAAAGGCAAGGAAAATATATAAAAAATGGGCGGTACTGGGTTCGAACCAGTGACGTCTACCTTGTAAGGGTAGCGCTCTCCCAGGCTGAGCTAACCGCCCTGGTGCCGGGAGCGGGACTTGAACCCACACAGGATTGCTCCCACCAGCCCCTCAAGCTGGCGTGTCTGCCAATTCCACCATCCCGGCGCGGCGATATTAATAAGCTTATTATAGGATGATGGCTACTACATGTCAAGACGATTTTTCCTCGCTATTTTTCCCTCACTAAGATCCCTCACTAAGAAAATAAAGGTGCATTCCGCAAAGTTATGCTATAATATAGTCATGCAACTGGACAGATTTCAAAAAGAAGCTATCGGACATATCAAGGCCGGGCATTCCGTTCTTGTGTCCGCTCCCACGGGGTCCGGCAAAACTCTCATCGCCGAACGGGCTATTGAAGAATGTATGGACAAAGGTTTAAGCGCTATCTATACCTCCCCCGTAAAAGCTCTCTCCAATCAAAAGTTCCGCGACTTCTCCCGGCTCTATAAAGATAAAGTGGGGATATTGACCGGGGATGTCAGCCTCAATCCTCAAGCCCGGATATTAATAATGACCACAGAGATATTCCGCAACCGGCTTCTGGAACAATCCCAAAAGGTAGACAATCACGGCTGGGTAATCTTTGACGAAATTCATTATCTTGATGATCCGGAACGAGGCACAGTCTGGGAAGAGTCCATAATGCTTCTCCCCCCGCATCTTAAGATCCTTGCCTTGAGCGCTACCGTACCCAATGTCAGGGAGATGGCTGCCTGGATCTCATCTATCCACCGGACTCCCCTGCATATAGTGGAGGAAAAAAAACGTCCTGTTCCTTTAAAACTGTTCTTTCAATGTAATAATAAGATAGTGGACGATATAAAAGAGCTGAATAGATTCCGCTCATGTTTTTCCCGGGAGCAGAATGATTTCCGCCCGAGGAGAAGACGCTCCTCAGGAAGACAGCATCTCTACCCCGGGAATAGATTGACTACCCTGATAAATTATCTCAGCGAAAAAGACTATCTCCCTTGTATCTATTTCTCCTTTTCCCGGAAACGTTGCGAAAAGCTTGCCAATGAACTCGGGCATTATAACTTCCTGAACAATGTTGAGCAAGAGAAAATAACCTCTCTATTCAATTCCCTTGTGGAGCGTTTTGACTTAGCTCAAGAACGTTCCGTCCTCCGGATGTATGACCTGGTAATCCGCGGCATAGCCTTCCATCATGCGGGGATGTTACCTACATTAAAAGAAGTGCTGGAGAGACTTTTTACCAGCCGGCTTATCAAGGTGATGTTTACTACGGAGACTTTTTCCCTGGGGATAAATATGCCGGCTCGAAGCGTAATATTTGATGAGCTAAGAAAATATCATGGCACCTACTTCGGCGAACTTCGGGTAAGGGATTTTTATCAGATGGCCGGGCGGGCCGGAAGAAGAGGAATGGACGATTGTGGTTACGTATTCTCTCGAATCAATCCTCATTTCACCACAATAGAGAAGATAAATCATATTATTTTCGGGAGTCCGGAAAAGGTCACCAGCCAGTTCAACAACACTTACGCTACCATTCTTCACCTTTATGAAAGATTGCAGGAAGAACTTTTTGCAACTTATCCTCGCTCCTTCCATTACTTTCAATCAGATGCCAGAGGAAGAAAAGAAGCCGAAGAACTTCTCGGAAGAAAGGTTGCTCTTCTGAAGGAAATAGGCTATATCTCTGAAGGAGCTCTGACCGAAAAAGGGCATCTGGCTTCTTATCTTTACGGATACGAACTTCCCCTGGTAGAACTTTACCATCGAGGGCACCTCGAAAAACTTTCCCCTATCGGGTTGAGCATCCTCATCTCCAGCCTTGTTTTTGAACCTCGCCGGAATCAAGATTCTCCAAAACTTTCCCGAACAGCAAAGCACATTAAAGAGATTGCCAGAATTAATTCCCACCATATATTCAGTCTGGAAAAGAAGTTTAAGGTCCGTCCTTACTCAAAAAGGCCGCATTTCCACGCTGCTCCGGCTATCGAGGCATTTTCCAAAGGAATGGATTTCTCGGAGCTTTACACTATAACAGATATAGATGAAGGAGAACTGGTAAGAATTTTCAGAATGGTTATCCAGGTCCTGAGAGAACTCTCCCAGGCACCTACTATAACAGGCACCCTAAGACAGAAGGCCCAAAAAGCTATAGGTTTAATTAACCGTGATTTTATCGATGCGGAGAAAGAACTTCGCGAGAGTTAACCACTACAAGCTTTCCGGAAGGCTTTCATGATTTTCCGGCTCAGGTGATCGGCCTTTTTTTCCGGATGCCACTGGAGGCCAAGCACGAATTTCCTCTCCTCATGTTCAATGGCTTCCACCCCTCCATCCGGGGCAACGGCGCTAACCTGTAAACCCTCACCCAGCTCTTTTACCGACTGGTGATGAAAGCTGTTTACTTCTATGGAATCAACTTGAAATAAGTGGTGCAGTTTAGTTCCTTCCCGGAGATAGACGGAATGGTTTCCTTTCCGGTGAGAGAGAACATCTTTCCCGGGAGATATATCCTGATAAATAGTCCCGCCCTGAGCAACGTTGAGAAGCTGGAGACCATAACAGATAGCCAGGAGAGGTTTATTTCCGGCCAGGGCTCTATGAACCAACTTCAGGTCATCCTTAACCCGGAGGTCGGGAACAAGTTCCAAAGATTCCTTGAGAACCTCTCCATAGAAACGAGGATGGATGTCTTCTCCTCCACTAACTAAGAGCCCGTCTAAACGGTCCATTATTTCTTCTTCGACATCCTCCTTTTGAGTAAAGGGCAGGAGGAAAGGAATCATTCCGTTTTCCTCTATCAAACGCACATAATCAAGGTCCAATGTTTGATGCCAGTGGTTAGGGTCCCCTTCTTGCAGTTCCAGACCGGTAGAGATTCCAATAACAGGCTTCGTCGCCATTAATCTTTCCCTCTCCTGATAACCCGGCCCGGAAGTCTGCCGGAACAACTTCCTTGTTCAAAGACGATTCCCCCATTAACAATGGTATAATCGATTCCCACCGGAGAAGAAAAAGGGTCTTCATAAGTAGCTTTATCAGCAATGAGGGAAAGATCAAAGATAACCAAGTCAGCATAGTAACCTTTCCGGATTTCTCCTCTTTCTTTCAAGCCCAGCCTCCGGGCTGGCCGGGAAGTCATGCTGGAAATGGCTTCTCCCAACTTTAAAATCTTGCCTTCCCGGACGAATTTCCTTAAAAAACGGGGAAAAGTTCCCAAAGCTCGGGGATGGGGCCGGCCGTCCTGGGGATGATTCAGGTAAAGGGAACTATCGGAACCAATCATAGAGAAAGGTTGAGTTAACACTTCTTTCAGATTATCATCCGACATGGAAAAGAAGATAGCGCCGATATCCGTTTCTTCTTCCAAAAGAAGGTCAAAGAGAACTTCAAAGGGGTCTTTGCCTCTCTGAATAATAATTTCGTCCATTCTCTTCCCTTCCAGTTGTTTGTTCCCAGCGACAGAGGAAAGCATTATCCGGTGCCATTTATCAAGGGAAGGATAAAATTTCTCGATTTCCCGGGAAATTTTCCTTCTGAGCGCCGGGTCTTTCAACCGTTCCAACTCCTTCCACCGTCCCCCCTCCTGAACCCAAAGGGGAAGAATGGTATCCAGGTCTGTAGAAGAAGCCGTATAAGGATAACGGTCGGCGGTAACATCCAACCCCTCCTCTCCCGCCTCCCGTATTATCCTGATAACTTTCTTCAACTTCGGCCAATTTGCCTCCCCGGCCGCTTTTAAATGAGAGATATGAAGTTTCACTCCCGACCGGCGGGCAATAGTTATCGCTTCCTCGACAGCTTCCAGAAGATGCTCTCCTTCCCCTCTTATATGAGTGGAATAGAACCCTCCTTCCCGGCCAACAGTTTCACACAGCTTTATCAACTCCTCTTCCGTAGCGAAACATCCCGGAGGGTAAATTAAACCGGTAGATAAACCGAAAGCTCCTTCCTCTAAGGCAGAAGCAATCAGGTCTTTCATTTCTTTAATTTCTTTGGCCCCGGCCGGCCGGCTGGTTCCTCCCAGCAGAGAAACCCGCACATTATTCTGTCCAATCAAAGGAACAAAGTTTATCCCTAATCCTTCCTCCAATCTATCCAGGTATTCTCCGAAGGTGGACCAATCAACACAAAGGCCATATTTCCGATAACTTTCCTGTAAATGTTTTTTCATCTTCCCTAAGAGAGGAGCTCCCGACAGACCACAATTGCCGCCCACTTCCGTAGTCACTCCCTGTCTCACCTTACTCTCTGCCCGGCGGTCAAGCAGCAACTTAAAATCCGAATGCCCGTGCATATCGATGAATCCCGGGGAGACCACCTTGCCGGTAGCATCAATAACCTTCCCCGCCGGACCGGGAACAATTTTCCCTATTTCAACTATCTTCTCCCCGCTTACGGCCAGGTCAAGTATCTCCCCTTCTCCACCCCGACCAGCAAAAACCAGTCCGTTTTTTATTAGTAAATCATACATAATAAGTTGCAAGTTAACAAGTGCTCCAGTGCTCCAGTTAAGAAAAAAGATCAAAAAGATAACTGCTCATGATTGAGTGTTCCAATACTCAAGAAAGTGAAAAGGAAATTCCGATACAATCAAGTTAACAAGTGCTCAGGTTAAAAAAATAGTTTACAAGTGCTTGAGTGCTCCAGTGCTCCGGTTAGAAAAAGAAGTTTGTAACTGGAGCACTTGTTAACTGGAGTACTGGAGCACTATATTTTTATATTTTCTCCCCTCTCAACTTTGGGTCAAGAGCGTCGCGCAGGGCATCGCCAAAGATGTTAAAAGCCAGGATAATGAAAAACATGGCCAGGATTGCTCCCACGAATTGCCACCAGACGCCGCGGCTCAGTTCTTGTTGAGCATCAGCAATCATCAATCCCCAACTGGGTTGCTTCTCCACCCCCAGTCCCAGGTAGCTCAGGATAACCTCGGTTTTGATAGCGGCAGGAAATCTCAAAGAGAAATTTATAATAACAAGGTGAAAAACATTGGGCAGGATATGCCGGAACATGATGCGAAAAGATCCTGCCCCCAAAGCCTTTTCCGCCTGGATATATTCCCTCTCCTTATGCTTAAGGAACTCTCCTCTCATCACCCGGCAGATACCTACCCAGGAGGATAACCCGATAGCAACATAGATAGCGCTTATCGCGCTTATTCGACCCTTCAGAACATAAGCTATCGTTATGATAAGAAGGAGTTCGGGGATGGAAGCTACCGTGGAATAGAACCAGACGATGAGCTCATCAATGCGTCCCCCATAATATCCGGCCAGACTTCCGAAGAGAATGCCTAAGGGAATAGCAATGAGAGATGTCACCAGGCCGACCTTCATGGAGATATTGGAACCATGAATGACTCTCTGGAAGACATCCCGGCCCATATGGTCGGTCCCCAAAAGGTGCTGCCCGGAAGGAGGAAGATACCTTTGGACAAAATCCGTCTTCTGATAATCAGGAGCGATCAGATTAAATTGAGACAGGATAGCCACACCACTATAAAGAAGAATGATGAGCAGGGCAAAGAAGGATATCTTGTCCTTTCTCAATCTGCCGCAGGCATCCCTCCATAGGGACTGACCGGTCGGGAGATTCCCTAATTGATTCTTTCTATCATCTGTCATCTGTTTTCTATCTTCCGTGTGCTCAGCGCAATCTGACCCGGGGATCGACCCAGGCATAGCAGATATCGGAAAGCAGGTTGGCAAAAACATAGAGGACCGATCCGATGAAGACGAGCGCTTTCATCACCGGAAAATCCGAAGACAGGAAGGCATTAATAAACATATCTCCCAATCCGGGAATGCCAAAAAATCTTTCCAACAAAAGAGAGCCGGTGTAAAGGAAAGGAAGAGCAATGACCAACACGGTGATGATCGGGATGAGGGAGTTTTTCAAGATATGCTTGAAGAGCACCGCTTTCTTATTCAAGCCTTTAGCAAAGGCTGTCCTTACATAATCCTGTTTAGTCTCATCAAGCATAACCGTCCGGAAAAATCTAATGTTGGAACCGAGACCACTAATGACCCAGATAAGACCGGGCAACACCAGATATTTAAGGCCCGCAAACCCTCTCGCATAGCCGTGAATGGGAAACAACTTCAGCTTAAAAGCCAGAATGTACTGACCCCCGATTATATAAGCCAGCATGCTCACGCTCATTCCGGTAATACTTAAGATAACCAGGGACTTATCAATAAAAGAATTGCGATAGAAAGCGCAAAAGAGAGCGATACAGATTCCCAACAGCGACCCGAAGATAAAGGCAGGCACCATAAGGCTAAGAGAGGGACCGAGACCATCGAGGAGCATTGTGGATACCTTCTGCTTGGTGCTATAGGAACGGCCAAAGTTCAAGGTGACAATCTGCTTCAGGTAGAAGACGAATTGCGAGTCAAAAGCCGCCTTAAGATTTCCCTTCTTCAAAGCTTCCCCATTGACAAAGAGAGGCTTATCAAATCCCAACTGGTGTTCGATATCCTTTATTACCTCCTCTGTGGCATGTTTACCCGCCAGCACCTCAGCAGGGTTACCTCCGGCGATATGAAAAAGAAGAAAGGTGATTAAAGCTACTCCAAAGACGATAGGGATAATATATAGCGTCCGGCGGATAATGTATCTCAACATCTTAGTCTTCCCCTACCCTACTTCGCCTTAGTTTGGTATCTATCTTATAATACTTGTACAGATTATAACCGACATCGTGAGGTTTGAAATTCTTCAACCAGTCATACTTGAGGGTATAAGAGAGAGGATAGGTACCGAAAATCCAGGGACATTCTTCCATAACAATATCCGCCATCTTTTCATAAATCCTTGTCCTTTCCGGAGAATCAGGCATGGTCTTTATCTTATCGTAAAGTTTATTAAATTCCGGGTTGTTAAAGTTCGAGTTGTTGGGACCGGGTGAAGAATTAGGCCCATAAAAAAGCTGCAGGAAATTTTCAGCATCGGGATAATCCGCTACCCAGGCCAGGCCGAATATTTGCGCTTGCCGCTTGCGAACCTTTCCCAGGAAAGCCGGCCAGGTATTATAGGTAACATCCACTTCGATTCCCAACTTTTGCATATCATCAATAAATAAATCCGTCCTCTGCCTGTTAGTTATATCACTACCGGCGGCCTCATAAGTCAATTTTAATTGTTTACCATTCTTATCTTTTCCCCCGGGATATCCGGCCTTTGCTAACAACTCTTTAGCTTTGTCCAGGTCAAATTTCCGGTAAGGGTTAACCTTACCTTTTTCATAACCTTTTATGCCGGGAGGAATAGGACCGATAGCAGGGATAAGCCTATTATTGAACATTTTTACCACCCGGTTTTCATTGTAAGCCAAACTTATAGCTTGCCGCAGGAGTTTCTCTTTGAAAAGAGGATCGTCCATATTAAAGGATATGTAATTTACCTGCAGGAGAGGACGCTTCCAGAGTTTTATTCCTTTCGCTTTTATTGCAGACGTCAACTCCCGGTCTGTTCCGATGGCGGAATCGAAGTTATCTTTTGGTATTCCCGATATATCCAATCGTCCATTCATAAACTCCAGCCACATGGGTTGGTCCTCGAGGATTATCCTCATCTCTATCCGGTCGAGGAAAGGAATTCTCTTTCCGGCATCATCCAAAAGTCCTAACTCTTTATCTCCTTTCTCCCCTACTGAGGGATAAAACTCCTTCCGGAATTTAGGGTTTTTCACTAAGACAACCTTTGAACCCCGGGTCCACTCTTTTAATTTAAAAGGACCCGTTCCCACCGGATGGTTAATAATCTCATCTCCATAATATTCTACCGCTTCCCGAGGAACGGCCGCCGTATAGGACATAGTGAGAACATAAAGGAGTTGAGGATAAGGTTCTTTCAACTTAATCTGGAGAGTATAGCGGTCAAGGGCTTTCAGACCTTCCACCTCCAGGTTATAATCAGTCTTGCCTTTCTTTTTCCTGGACATCTCCCGAAATTTGTCCAGCCCTTTGATACGGCCACTAAAAATCCACCACCCTGTTGATTGGTTATCAAAATCGGCCAAGCGTTTAAAGGAATAAACAAAGTCCTCGGCAGTGAGCTCTCTCCCCTTGCCCCCGGTATCCGTAAAAGCAGGGTCGTCCTGAAAATAGACGCCCTTTTTTATTTTAAAAGTGTAAACCAACCCGGCCTTCGACACCGTAGGCATCTCTGCAGCCAGGCAAGGTTCCACTTTATAAGGACGTTCCAGGTAGGCATATTGCAAAAGGGGTTCATATATCTGGGAAATAACCAGGTTCGAGACCACATCGGAAGCCTGGGCGGTATCGAATCCCTTTACCTTGGCAGGCAGGGAACGATAAAAGACCATCCCCTTATTTGCCTTTTTTGTTTCCCCTTCTTTCTTGCCGCACCCGATCAGAGCCGAGAGGACAATGCCGAGGGTCAGGAGCATTATTACCTTTGTATGAGTTTTCACTTTTTTCTCTCCTTTTCTCAGCAGACAATTTAAACTGCGGATTTAGCGAATTGTCAGAGATTTTAGACTTTAGACCTGAAATATAAACCTTAGACTGAAAACATCAGACCTTTCATCATTTAGTGTTCACTCCGGGTTCTGTTTTCCATTTTCCATCTTTTAGTCTATGGTCTATAGTCTCTTGTCTGTGGTCTGCATTTGATTTCCCTGATATAAATGACATGCCGTCGTATGGTTATTCCCCTGCTTCTGCAACCGGGGTTCTTCCTTTTTACATCTGTCCATCACCTGAGGGCAACGGTTATGAAAACGGCATCCCCGGGGAAGATGAATAGGGCTGGTGATATCCCCTCTGAGCATCAGGTGTTCCTTTCTCCTTCGGGGATCGGGAATGGGCACGGCAGAAAGTAGCGCCTGAGTATACGGATGAAGAGGGTGAGAGAAAAGTTCCCGACAACCGGCCCTCTCCACAATCTTCCCCAGATACATGACCGCTACTTCATCGCTGATATGTTTCACCACACTTAAATCATGAGCAATGAAGAGATAAGTTAATTTCAATTTCTCCTGAAGGTCCTGCAGAAGATTAAGAATCTGAGCCTGGATAGAGACATCCAGCGCCGATACCGGTTCATCGGCAATAATAAGTTCAGGTTCAACCGCCAGGGCTCTGGCTATCCCTATCCTCTGCCTCTGACCACCACTGAACTCATGAGGGTAACGGTTCATATGCTCAGGCTGGAGACCAACCAGATACAAGAGTTCAGCTATCCTCTCCCTTCGCTCATTCTTTCTGACCAGATGATGGATGGAAAGCACTTCCCCCAGCATCCCTCCTACAGTCATCCGGGGATTTAAAGAACCATAAGGGTCCTGAAAGATTATCTGCATCCGCTTTCTTAAAGAACGAAGTGCTTTTCTCTTTAGTTCAAATACCTTGATACCTTCAAAATACACTTCTCCCGAAGTAGCTTCGAGCAACCCGAGAAGAACTCTCCCAACCGTCGTTTTCCCACTGCCGCTTTCTCCTACCAATCCCAGGGTTTTCCCCTTTTCGATTTCAAAACTGACGCCATCTACAGCATGGACAAAGGATTTAACCGAGGAAAAAAGTCCCTCGCGCACGGCAAAATACTTTTTTAAATTTGTAACCTGAAGAAAAGAATCAGACATGAATTTCCTTAACAACAGGCACTGAGGCACAAAGGCACAGAGTTAAAAAAACCTAAGAAAACTGCAAGTATTGTTGGTCCTTATTTTTTCTTTGTGCCTTTGCTACTTTGTGCCTTTGTGCCTGTCTTTATATAACAAGCAACATAGTGACCTTCCTCCACCTCCCGGAGAGAAGGAAATTCCTGCAAACATCTTTTTTCCCGGAATTGGCATCGGGACTGGAAACTGCATCCAGGAGGCAAATCAATTAAATCAGGGACCTGACCCTCAATCACATCCAATCTAACCTGGTCCAGCTCCAGGTGCGGAAGACACTTTAACAGTCCCTGGGTATAAGGATGCCGGGGTTCAGCAAACAGCTTCCCTACCGGAGCCGATTCGACGATCCTGCCGGCATACATGATTACTACCCGGTCAGCCATTTCCGCAATCACTCCCAGGTCATGGGTAATCAGAAGGATAGACATCCCAAACTTTTTCTGCAAGTCTTTCAGTAAATTCAGAATCTGAGCCTGAATGGTAACATCTAAAGCCGTAGTCGGCTCATCGGCAATGAGGAGTGACGGGTGACAGGATAAAGCCATAGCTATCATAGCCCGTTGTCTCATTCCCCCGCTTAATTGGTGAGGATAAGAACGGAATCTCTCCCGGGGAGCAGGCATCCCTACTATTTTCAGTAATTGGAGCATCCATTTCCGGGTCTCCGCCCGGCTCATCTTCTCATGCACTATTATCGCTTCCATTATCTGATCTCCGATGGTAAAAACAGGATTGAGAGAAGTCATCGGTTCCTGGAAAATCATGGAGATATCTTTTCCCCTTATCTGTCTCATCCTTCCTTCATCGAGCGTTAACAAATCCTTTCCCTTGAACTCAATATTTCCTTCAACAATCTTTCCCGGAGGTGAAGGAAGAAGACGAAGAATTGAGAGGGCAGTAACGCTCTTACCACATCCGGACTCTCCCACTAATCCCAGAGTCTCGCCCTCAGCTATCTTTAAATTTATTCCCTCAACTGCCTTGACCGTGCCGGCGTCAGTAAAGAAATATGTTTTTAGATTATTTATCTTTAGTAGATTCTTTGACATGGGACTTCCCGGGCAGAATGGCTCCCAAGGTATAATAGGTGAGGTATTTTCGGGCTATTTTTAGAACATCTTCTTTGGTCACTGAGGCAATAAGTTTGGGATATTCGTCAACAAACCGGTAGCCCGGGCCCAGCAACTCATATTGGCCCAGGAGAGAAGCCTGGCCGGCATTGCTTTCCTGGCTCATAATGAAGGTTCCCCGGAGATAGGTCTTGGTTCTCTTCAGTTCCTCATCCTTCACCAACTCGCTCTTAATTCTTCCCATCTCGGAGAGTATTCCCTTACGGGCAAGCTCAAACTGCTCAGGTCTCGTGCCCATATAATCAGCATAGAAACTGGGACCTACCCGGGGAACATAAAGGGAACCTATCTGATAAGCTAAACCTTTCTTGTCCCTTAACTCCACAAATAACCGGGAGTCCATAGACCCGCCGGTGACCGCATTTAGAACCTGCATAGCGGTAAAATCCGGGCTGGTAATAGAGGGAGCGCTATATCCTAACACCATCCAGGCTGTTTGACTTTCCCGTTCCCGGATAGCTTCTCTCGACCGGGAGGCCGGAGAGAAAATAGCTTCCGGGGGAGAAGGAATATCCCGCCGGGGCAACCTTCCGAACCGGCGTTTGATTCTCCCGATAACCGCAGAAGAATCGAAATTTCCGACCAGGGAGAAGACCAGGTTATTGGGAACATAGTAAGTCTTATAAAAATCCAGAACGGATTTCCGGGTAAACCGCTTCACGGTTTCCGGATAACCCAGGCGCGGTTTGTGGTAAGGATAGTTCTGATAATAAGTTTCCTGGAAGAGGTCAAAAGTGCTGGCCAGCAGTTGGTCCCGGCGAGAGGCAATCCGCCGCAGAAGAAGTGCTTTTCCCTGGGCCACCTTATCCTCGGGAAAGGTAGCATTCTGTAAAATATCGAAGAGAACGTCCAGCCCGACATCCAGCCCTTCACGGGTAACAAGCAGAGATATGTTTCCATAATCCTTCTCCGCCGCAGTGGATATCCGGCCGCCTACTGATTCAATCTCCGTAGCTATCTGGACCGCCGTCCGAGTATCCGTCCCTTTGAGGAGCAAACTCTGAAGGAGAGTAGATAATCCGGCCTGTTCATCGGTTTCATATCTTGTCCCCATTCTCAGATAGACCTGGACTGCAACGATATCATTGGTCCGGGATTCTTTGCTCAGGATGGTTAAACCGTTGGCAAGAACATCCTTCTTCACGGGAGCAGCAAACGTTTCCCCAAGTAAGGTAATAGCTAAAATAGAGAGAAATAAGATAAGTACTTTACGCATCTTCCGTCCTTTTAAAAGTCCCTCTTCGGGAAAGAAAGGTAAGGAAAAACTTAGAATTTTACTTCTTTTAAGGATGCTCTATCTTTAAAGGCGCGGCCGGTTTCCTGGGCACGATAGCACAAAGGGTATAGTTGTTTCCCCGGGCATACTTGCTCATTACCCTCTTGATATCCGCAACGGTTACTTTATCTATTTCCTGAACATAAACCAGGGCATCCTTTGCTTGAGCAATAGTTTCATATCGCCCCAGGGTAGCAGCCATGGCTGCATCCGTTTCATTGGAAAAAGCAAAATCGGCTTTGAGCATCATCTTTGCCCTTTTCAACTCCTTCTCCGAGATCGGCTCTTCCCGCATCTTCCCGACTTCCTCCAACACCTCAGTCTTCACCCGTTCAAAGTTCTTCGGAGAAAAGACTGCCTGCACGGCAAATACCCCAGCTTCCTTTAAGGGCCAGATCCAGGCACTAACTGAAGTTACCAGTCCTTCTTTCTCCAGCAACCTCTGATAAAGCCGGGAGCTCCTTCCCCCTCCCAAAATAGTTGAGGCCACATCAAGAACATAAACTTCTTTCATATTGGCTCTGCCGTAATCAGGGAAACCGAGGAGCATATAAGTTTGCTTTACATCTTTCTCGAAAGTCTTTTCCCGAATCTTTTCTTGGGGGATGAAGGTAAAGTGGGCTAATCTCGACTTCACCTGAGGGTCCGGCTTAAAATCACGGGTGGCTTCCTTAATCTGGGTTATAACCTCATCCGTATTTATATTTCCGACCACCACCACAGACATGTTGTTAGGCACATAAAAATTTCTTTTGTACTTAAGTAACTCCCGGCGGCCTATCCCGTCCAGAGTTTCTTGTGTCCCCAGCACCGGTTGAGCATAAGGGGTACCCTTGAATATCTCCGCCCGGAATTCGTTAGATAATTTATTCAAAGGGATATCCTCACTGCGGTCAATTTCTCTCTTGACAACCTCTCTTTCCTTATCTACCTCCACAGGGGGAAAAACGGATTTGGTCAGGGCATCAAACAATATATCGAAGGCAGTGGAAAAGTTTTCACTGGGGACAACTACATAATAGCTCGTGTATTCTACAGAGGTAAAAGCATTGTTATAGCCGCCCAATCCCTTTATAATCCGGTCCATATCGCCAACTTTTCTTCTCTCCGTTCCTTTGAAAAACATGTGTTCATAAAAATGCGAGATTCCCATGATTTTCGGGTTCTCGTTCACCGAACCGGTATTCACCCAGAAATAGACGGCCACAATAGGCGTGCTGTGAACTTCTTTAACAATTACAGTGAGTCCATTATCGAGAACCTTCTTGGTGAAAGGAGCCAGGGAAGAATACGACTGGTCCGGGTTCTCTATAAAAGAACGGAGCCCGGAACATCCTGAAAGCATAAAGAGGAATATAAAAAATAAAAAACCCCAACTGGAAGTTGAGGTTATTCTTCTAAAATAAGTCTTAATTTTATCGACCTTTTTCCGATGAGCCCGGTATTCCCTCATTACCAGATGTCCTTTCCCCCTGCTTCTTCTCCCCACTTTTTTCGCCGGGTAGCTTTGGCGCAACCTTCTTTATCAATATGGACTTCTCTGATTTTCCTTCCGTCCCCATCTTATCAACTATTGATCTTTTCGAGTGTCCCATGAAGATAGCCAAAGAGATAGAGGTAATCATAAAGATAATAGCTAAAACGGTAGTCATCCGAGTGAGAAAATTTCCTGTTTGTACTCCGAAGAGGCTTTGTCCCATTCCTCCTCCCATACCAAAGACATCGGCAAATCCTGTTCCCTTCCCGGACTGGATAAGAACAGCCCCGATGAGCAGCAAAGAGATAACCACATGAATAACGATGAGGATAGTAATCAATTTTTCAACCTCCTAAAAGACAAACGACAGACGACAGAAAACAGAAGACAGAAAAAAACTGACGTTGGACTTTAGTCTTCTGACTTCTTGTTACCCGGCTCCTTGAACAATTCCCACAAAAGAATCTGCTTGAAGACTGGCTCCTCCCACCAGGGCACCGTCAATATCCGTTTCGGACATCAAACCGGAGATGTTATCCGGTTTCACACTTCCTCCATAGAGTATCCTGACCCGGGAAGCAACTTCCTCACCGTAGAGCCCGGTTAAGAGCCGTCGAATATGACTATGGACTTCATTCGCCTCTTGAGGAGTAGCCGTTTTTCCCGTTCCTATAGCCCATACCGGTTCATAGGCAACAACTATTTTTAAAATTTCTTCCTTCTTCAACCCGGTCAGGCCTTCTTTAATATGACTCTCTACCACAGAAAAAGTCCTGCCGGCTTCTTTTTCTTCCAACCTTTCTCCCACACAAACAAGAGGAGTTAAATCAAACTTGAGAGCTGCTTTTACTTTCCGGTTAACCGTCTCATTGGTCTCCCCGAAAAACTGCCTTCTCTCTGAATGCCCGATGATAACAGATTGACATCCGATTTCCTTTATCATCGGAGCAGAAATTTCTCCCGTATAAGCGCCTTCCTCCTCCCAGTATATATTCTGAGCTCCCAATCCGATATTGCTTCCTTTAACAACTTTGCAAGCTGCTTCCAAAGAAGTAAAAGGAGGACAGATAATTATATCGACCTTGTTTTCATTCTTCAGTTTATCCTTGAGAGCCCCGGCTAATTCTTCTGCCTGGGAAGCAGTCTTATTCATTTTCCAATTACCGGCAATTAAAGGTTTACGCATATTTTATCTCCTAATAACTTAAGCCGCCTGCGGCGGCAATAGGCACAGAATTAAAAAAACAGAATTAATTGCTAAGTTGTAAATCAAACTTTTATTGCTTCTCAATCCTTAATTTTTAATACTTTGTGCCTTTGTTACTTTGTGCCTATCTTTTAAAATATTACTTATCATTAAGGGCGGCAAGCCCGGGAAGCACCTTTCCTTCTAAAAATTCCAGGGAAGCGCCTCCTCCCGTAGAAATATGGGTAAAATTCTCGGAGAGACCCAGGTTAGCGATAGCTGCTACGGTATCTCCACCTCCAATGATGGTAGTCGCTTCCATCCCGGCAAGGAGCCTGGCAATAGTTTCCGTTCCCTTAGCAAAAGGAGCCATTTCAAAAACTCCTAAAGGTCCATTCCAAAGAACGGTTTTTGCTCCTCGAAGAACCCGGCTAAACTCTTCCCGGGTTTTTTCTCCGATATCCATGCCTTTCCAGCCGTCAGGAATTTCCTCGCCTTCGGTAACTTTTACAGCCGCTTCTTCGGAAAACCCGTCCGCAATAATATGGTCAAAAGGCAAAAGAAAGAGAGCCCCTTTTTCTTCCGCTCTCCTTAATAAATCTCCGGCCAGCTCCACCTTATCTTCTTCAACCAAGGAATCCCCCACATCTTTGCCCTTAGCTTTCAGGAAGGTGTAAGCCATTCCTCCCCCAATGATAAAACTATCTACCTTATCCATAAGGTTCTCGATGACCCCGATCTTGTCCGAGACTTTTGCTCCTCCCAGAATAGTTATGAAAGGTTTCGCAGGATTTTCCAAAGCTTTGCCCAGATATTCTATCTCTTTCTCCATCAACAACCCGGCTGCCGCAGGGAGAAGCCTGGCGACCCCTTCGGTAGAGGCATGCGCACGATGAGCAGTGCCGAAAGCATCGTTAATAAAAACTTCTCCCAGCCCGGCTAACTCCTGAGCAAATTTTTCATCGTTCTTCTCCTCCTCCGGATGAAACCTGAGATTCTCTAAGAGAAGGACTTCTCCCACCTTTAAAGCTTCTACTTTCTCCTTGACATTGGTCCCGATACAATCATCAACCTTTTTAACTTCTTGCCCCAACAGTTCGGAAAGCCTTCTCGCTACGGGAGTCAACCGCATCGATTCGACAACTTCCCCCTTGGGACGGCCAAGATGGCTCATAAGAACCAACCTGGCTCCTGCTTGTAAAGCATAATCGATAGTCGGCAAGGCTGCCCTTATCCGGGTATCATCAGTAATATTTCCGGCCCCATCAAGGGGTACATTGAAATCAACCCGCATCAGAACCCGTTTTCCCTCAAGGTCCACATCCCTGATTGTCTTTTTCTTCATAACTTAACCTCGTATAACATTTCTTATAACCAAGCAAGTTAATGACCAATAACCAAATTACAATAACCAAATAATAAGCAATGACCGAATCACTAATAACCAAACAAGGTTTTAATCTTAATGACGAGAATTTTCTTCTCTTGGTTATTATTTATTGGTGTTTGGAGCTTATTTGATGTTTGATACTTGATTATTGATTATTTATCCTCTTACCGCATTACTTTTACTGGTTCTGAGTTACCGGTTACTAACATACTTAACTAAATCCACCACCCGGCAGGAATAAGCCCACTCGTTATCATACCAGACCAGCACCTTGACCAAGTTGCCATCGATAACCAGAGTCGAACCTGCATCAACGATAGCGGACTTAGGATTGCTATTAAAATCCTTGGAAACCAGAGGAAGTTCACAATACTCCATAATGTGGTTCAGTTCTCCCTCAGCAGCTTTCCTAAGGGCTCCGTTTACTTCTTCCACCGTTACCTCTTTCCCCACCTCAACTACCAAATCCACCAGGGATACGTTAGGAGTAGGAACCCGAATAGCTAAACCATCCATCTTCCCTTTCACCTCCGGCAAAACCTTAGAGACGGCAGTAGCCGCGCCCGTAGTGGTAGGAATCATGGAAAGGGATGCAGCTCTGGCTCTCCTTAAATCCTTATGGGGAAAATCGAGGATGACCTGGTCGTTAGTATAAGAATGAATAGTAGTCATCAATCCTTTCTTTATCCCGAAGCTATCCAGGAGCACCTTAACTACCGGAGCCAGACAGTTAGTAGTGCAGGAAGCATTAGAGATTATATGATGTTTTTCCGGCTCATACTTATTCTCATTAACTCCCATAACGATAGTAATATCCTCTCCCTTGGCCGGAGCAGTGATGATTACCTTCTTGGCTCCCGCCGAGAGGTGTTTAGAAGCTCCTTCCTTATCTCTGAATATTCCCGTCGCTTCTATTACTACTTCGACACCCAGGTCCTTCCAGGGAAGAGAGGCTGGATCCCTTTGGGCCAGAACCTGAAGTTTCTTCCCGTTGACAACAAGAGAATCTCCTTCAACTTTTACGTCTGCATTTAACTTCCCCAGAATGGAATCATACTTCAGGAGATGTCCCAAAGTTTTCGCATCTGTCAAGTCATTAACTGCGACAAAATCGAGATCCGGCTCATTCAAAGCGGCCCGATATATATTGCGTCCGATTCTCCCAAACCCGTTAATAGCTACCTTCACTGCCATTTTTCAACCTCCCCCTTTTTATGTTTTTGGCAACTTCAATCAGTCTCATTAAGGGCAACACTTCTGTGACACCCTATTTGACAGAGGCCATTATATTTTGCAAGGATAACATGTCCCTTTATCCTAGTCAAGAAATTTTTACCGTATCTGCTCTCTTCTCATCTTGTTCAACCCACTCTGAGACTTAAAGGGTTATCCTACATACTGTTAATTCTCCCCCAATCCCCAGGCTTTTCTCGAGTAAATTTCCGGGTTTGGCAATAACTCAAGGCCCTGCCGGTTAGATAACAAGAATATCCGGCCGCTCCCATTGCAGACCGTCATATTCGACCGTCAGCATTGGCCAATTCGGAGTATTAGAAATAATCTCTGTCTTATCTTGAAGAGCTATAATAGTATCCTCCGACTTGGTCCCGGTAATGGAAGGATTCCAGGCAAAAGCTTGCTGGAGTTGAACTGTCCGTTTCTCTTCGGGAATTGCTTTGTAATCACGACCGGCATAGCCGGTTGGACCTCCCTGATGATGCAACCTCCATTCTTCGGAAAAGCCATTATCAAGATAAGCCTGAACTCCTTTCGCAAAAATATCTCCTACGGCTCTCCCCGGACGGGTATTAGCTATAAAAGCAGCATCCACTTTGACTACGGCTTGATGCTTTTCCCGCAAAGCTCCCGCTATCTTACCAAAATGAATAAATCGAGTCAGAGAAACAATCAAACCCCACTTCCGGCCACACACAACGACCATAGCATACTTATTAACTCTCTTATCCGTAGGAATGGGATGGCGAAATTTCTCTATGCGTTCATCAGCAGCAACCAGAAGAACAATAGGAACAATCCCCTGCCCTAAAAGCTCTTCAGAAAGCCGTCCGGCAATCTCTTCTTCCTTATCTCCTCCTCTTATCCTTCCACAGACTTGCCCCAAAGCTTCGGAGGTTTTTATTCCTACCCAACGATATCTCTTCATCTCCTCTTCCGTAAGAGAATAACGCAGCTCGGCAATCTTATCACCAACAATTTTTGTTCCCGGAAAGCCATCGTCAGAAGCAACTTTCATTCCTGAGGTCAATTCCCTGATAATATCGGTCTTTCTCTCCTCCTCGTACCAGGGATAATCTCTTACCTCAAAACCTTGACTCGCCAGTTCCTCCTCTTCTTTAAGACGAAGAGATTCGATATTATCAGCAATCAAATATTTCTTCTTATCCCTGGTAATAAGGATGCTCCCCACTCCCGTCTCAGAAGCTATCACGACATGATTATCTCCTCCCGCTGTCAACCAGGCAAAGTTATTCTGTTTGCTCAAAAGAAGAGCTCCCAGTTCATTCTCCTGCAAAAATTTCCTTATCCTTACTTCTTTCTCTCTTATTTCTTCCTGTTTGCTCACGGTTATGCCCCCCTATTTTTACATCCTATCATACTTCTCTTTAATCATCAAACGTAAAAATACAGCCAACTCATTATAGATTTATTGTATATAAAGGACGGGGAAAATCACATCTTCAGCCTTGCTTCATGCTTCGGCAAATCTTGAGTTAGAGCCTCTTCTTAAATAGCCCTGGAAGGAATAAGGAAAGAAAGGAAGATTACCTTTGTTTGCGGATAACTTCTCCGCGCTTCTTCCGAGAGGAATAGATACCCTTTTTCAGCCTGCCCCGGTATTGGGAGAGCATCAGGGTTTGTTGATTATCTAAATGTCACGGGCTGCAGAAGCCGCTCGGAGGGCACCCCGGAATTCAAGGGATATTCTTTAACAAGGCCGGAGCCCGCTTACCGATTCATGTTCTCAGCGGGAACCGTAAATAATTTTAGCAATCTCTGCCACCTTCAGGATTTCCTTCCGGCTCTTCCCCTCGACATTCCGGTAAAGCTCCTTTAAGGCCTCCTCAGAGGTGGAAATGTCTTCCGGACGAAAATCGAAGAGGTCTCTAACTTCTACTTTCAAGGCAGAAGCAATCTTTTGCAGAGTAGGCAAGCGAGGAGTACGATGGCCTCGCTCTATCGTTCCAATACAAGCCTCGGAGAGATTAGCTCTTTCAGCCAACCGGGCCTGAGTAAGACTCTTAGTTTTCCGCAAATCTCTGATTCTTTTTCCTAATTGCTGGGATAAACGACTCATAATAATTTTACTCTATCACCTGGGTTTACTAAATACCATATACATAACGTAAGTATCGGGGAATTTTTTATTGACGGCATAACCCCACCATCCCCGCTACTAAAAACTTACCCTAATCTCCTTCGGATAAGCATGTTTCTAAAGAAGGTTTCTCAAGAAAAGAAATAATAGTCGCTAATCTCTCCTTTAGATCCTTTCTCGGGATGATCATATCAATAAGACCATGTTTTAACAAGAACTCTGCTCTCTGAAACCCATTTGGAAGCGATTCCCTAATCGTTTCCTTAATTACCCGGGGCCCAGCAAAACCAATCAAGGCTTTTGGCTCAGCAATAATAATATCCCCCAAAGATGCATAACTGGCAGCTACTCCTCCCATCGTAGGATCAGTGAGTAAAGAAATAAAGAAGAGTCTCTCTTCAGCTAATTTAGCTATTGCCGCACAGGTCTTAGCCATCTGCATGAGAGAAAACATCCCTTCATACATTCGGGCTCCTCCTCCCGAACCGGAGATGCTCAAGAAAGGTAACCTTTTCTCTATAGCCTGTTCAATAGCCCGGGTAATCTTCTCCCCGACTACCGAGCCCATGCTGCCCATAATAAAGTTAGCATCGGTAACAGCAACAATGAGATGATGCCCCTGCAAATAACCTTCTCCGGTAATAACAGCTTCAATTAATCCGGTTTTCTTTTGCTCTTCCCTCAATTTCTCTTCATAAGATATCACCCCTTGAAATTTGAGGGGATCGACCGAAGACATATTCCGGTCATATTCCTGAAAACTTCCTTCATCCAGGAGAAAAGAAATTCTTTCCCGGGCTCCAATACGGAAGTGGTAGTCACATTTAGGACAAACTTTTAGATTTTCTTCCAACTCCTTATTATAGATTATCTCCCCGCAATCCCGGCACCTTGTCCACAGACCGGAAGGCATCTCTTTCCGGGAAGGAGAACCGGCAACTGTATATTTTGGTTTCCTGAACCAGACCATAAAAAACCTTTGACCGCAGCGTAGTCTACCAACACCTTATGGCAGGAAGTCACAGAGACAAAACTCATCAGATCCTGATTTACATTGATGAATACAATGGATAAACCAGTAAACGGGAACTAATAACCAATCACTAATTAGAATCCGGGGAACTCCTTAGCCCCTTTTCTTGCTCATACCCATACTACATATTTTATCATTCATTTATATCTTCGGTCATTTCTTCAGACAGTTTAACAGTCAACTCAATTACCCGGTCAGCAAGTTCTTCAGAAAGTGTTCCCAACCCACAGCTCGGGGTTATTAGAGAAGATTTTAAGAGAGATTTTTGGGAGATGCCTTTTTTTTCCAGCAAACTCATCCTCTCTTTTAAAGAAATCTTTATCTTATCTAAATCTAACGAAAGCACCTCTTCAGAGCTGGGCACAACTCCCCACGCCAACATGCCGCCACGGTTTAAAAACGCCTTAATTTCCTCAGGATAAAGCGACAGACTTTCCGAATAATTATAAGCGTCAAAACTTATAATATCTGCGTTAGTCTTTGCCAGAATCGACCAATCGGTATTGCCGCAACAATGAATGCCACAAATAACATCATATTCTTTAAGCGCATTGATGATTTCATTGAGCTTGTTTATAACGCTGCTTGCATCAATAACAATATAGGAAGAACCTATCGAAGTGAGGTATGGTTCATCTATAAAAATTATTATCCGGGAATCTTTTACCTTTTTTTTAAGTTCCGATACTTGCCATAGGACCTTCATTGTCAAAAGTTTTAAAGCTGCATCTGACAACTCTGCATTATAAAAAATAGCCTTATTCTTCTCATCTGTAACTGACAACCCAAAACTTACCGGCCCAATAATATGGCCTTTCACAAAATTAATCTCCGGGTAATCAGATAAGTTCACCTCTTTCAAAAAATGTGCCAGGCCCTGGGCATAATCAGATGAAATGGCAAAATATTCCAAATCCTTATTGAGATAATGCTCGTAAAATTCAACCAATTGAGTCTCTAATTCCCCGGAAGTATTAACATATATTTTTCTTGCCTCCTCATCTACTACAACCCCGGGCAACTTTTCAGAAAATTGCACATACATGTTTTCTTTAAAAGACCTCTTTGAGAGTTGCGGCCAGAAAGGGATATGTTTAAAATGTGACAAAATTTTGTCACAGGCAAACGGGACATCCTTATACGGAAGGCTGCCGATTCCTGTAGCCATAAAAGCTCTTTTTACTTGCATCTCAAATCACCCCGGTAAAAACACTTCATGTTTTATCCATTAAAACATTTGTCATTCTTTTATCGGATATCTACCACAGCTAAACTTTTCTCCTTCCGGGCAATATCCCAGCCAATCGCATTTCGTGCTTCTATCACCAAAAATCGAAGGGAGCTTCTCCTGTACAATATGAAGCATCTTATAAGCAAGTTTACTTATTTCCCACTGTGCTCGTGTACAACAGCGAACTTTAAAAAAATGGATAAGCTCTCTGGCATTCATCGTTACCACTATCTTCGTTTCACATGCTCCAGGCAACAAAAAGCGTACATCTTGATTTGTCTGCTCACCTTCCAATCCTTGCTTCTTCAAGAAATTAATCATCTTTGTGTAAAGCTCCTGGGTCGAACGCATATGTTCTATAAAATAATCTTTTAATTCATCATGCTTCTTGACAAGCGGGGGAATTATATAATCAAAATCATCTTCTTTAACATACCGCTGACTCTGTTGAGAATAAGAAGCAAGACGATGCCGCACAAGTTGGTGCGTAAGCACCCGGGATACCCCTTCGATGGCAAAAGTAAAATTGACATGCTCCAGTGGGCTCTCGTGACCCGAGGCAACAATACGCCGCACAAAATCTTCCTGCTTTTCTTGCGAAACAGTTCCATCTATGCTTTTAGAATAGATATCCCCTGAGAATTTTGCCGAATAACACTGTTTACAAGCAGCATAGACAACTGATACAGGATTAGAAGTCATACTTAGAAGTTTCACATTTATCTTTTTTTCTGCCACAACATTCTCCTTTCGACACAATTAAATAACCCCTCAGGGTGTTCTTTAGTATCACCGAGGAGAGAGTATGAGAAGTTAGAGCTAACAACTTTATTTTAATTTACTACTCCTTCTTCTTTCTGTCAACTTTTTTCCAAGTTTATCTCAAGGCTCTCTTCAAGACTTTCCCGATTGGCGTCCGGGGAAAGTCTTTTCTAAACTCCACATAACGGGGAACCTTATAGTTAGCTATTTTGCTCTGACAGTAGCTGATTACTTCCTCCCGGCTCATTTCCTCTCCCTCCCGTAAAACGACGAAAGCTTTCGGAACCTCCCCCCGTAACCCATCGTGAAGAACTCCCACCACCGCGGCCTCAGCAATCTTAGGGTGAGTATAAAGAACATCTTCTATCTCCCGGGGATAGACATTGAATCCCGCCACATTCACCATATCCTTCTTTCTATCCAAAATGTAAAAATATCCATCTCTATCTTTCTTCCCAATATCTCCCGTATGGAACCAACCATCCTTGATAGCTTCTGCCGTAGCTTCCGGCTGATTGAGATAACCCTTCATTACATTGGGACCCCGGACGACAATTTCGCCTATCTTTTCCGGAGGAAGATATTTTCCCTCTTCATCGACAATCTTCATTTCCACGCCAGGGACAGGAAGACCGATAGAGCCCGGTTTACGCTTTCCTCCAATGGGATTAACAGAAGTAACCGGAGAACATTCCGTCGGCCCGTCCCCTTCATAGATAAGAACCTTATATTTGGATTCAAAAGCATGCATCACTTCGACCGGGAGAGCCGCCCCTCCCGATATAGCTAAACGCCAGGAACTAATATTATACTTCGCCGGAGAAATATTAGCCAGGACGGCATACATGGGAGGAACCCCGGAAAAGATAGTCACCCGGTGTTCGGCAATAGCACGAAGGACATCCCCGGCGACAAACCCCTTCATAATTACCATCGTTGAGCCAAAGGAAAAGGGAAAGAGCATATTAACTGTAGCGGCAAAGGCATGAAAAAGAGGTAAGACACAAAGCATTACTTCCGGAGAAACGGATTTAAAAGCTTCTTTAATAGAGGCAACATTGGAAAGAAGATTATTATGAGTAAGCATGGCTCCCTTTGAACGTCCCGTTGTCCCCGAGGTATAAAGAATAGCAGCCACATCATCTGCCTCTTTACCTCTATCAAGAGCAGGCTCATTAATCGGCTGTCCTTTCTTCAATCCTACATAAGAGACATCCCTTAGCAACCATCTTTTATCAAAAATGACCTTATGTTTTAAATGAGGCAGCGCGGGAGAAATCTTATTCAATATTTCCCTAAAAGAAGATAAAGTGAGGACCAAACGACTCCGGGAATTGCTAAGAATATACTTTAACTCACCCTCCTTAAACATAGTATTTAAAGGAACTACAGAAGCTCCCGCTTTCAAGATAGCAAAATAACTGATGACAAATTCCGGCGAATTGTTAAGAAGAACAGCAACCCGGTCACCCGGCTTAATTCCCAAATGAATAAGTCCGTGAGCCAACCTGTTTGCTTCTTGATTGAGAGCTCGATAGGTTAGTTTTTTCTCTCCGCAGATGAGAGCGATATTCTCTGAATATCTCTGGCTACTCTCCGCAAGCATCCTTCCCAAATCCATAACATTCCCTCCCAAAAAGTTGCTGAGCAGGATCCCCCATTTCCAGGGTTCGATAATTTATCTTCTAAAGCTTCTCATTTAAACCCTTGCGCCCGCCTCCTTGAACCTTTTCAAGATAAAGTTTTCGAATGCAATCAAAAACTTCCAGATAGTTTTCTGTTTTGTAATCAGGATAAGTCCATTCCCAGGAACGGAAACTCTTTTTAGTATATCGCAGGGTAACTTCCCCGTAGATACCTCTCCCCAGATAGAGACGATGCTGATAGTTCTTGGTAGTAGCCAAAACCAATTTAGCTTCTTCAAGATAACCAGGATCCAAATTTATTTGACGCCGGAGAGAATCGGGATAAAGAAACTTCGCTTCCAAATTATTGGTAAATATTTTTATGTTTGCTATCTCTCCGGGATCAACGAGCTTTTCAAAACTGATAAATTTCCTTTTTAAGTTCTCGCCCAGCTCCTTTCCATAGTAGTCAGTATAGGTAAAAGGGATAATTCTACTTTCATAATCAATTGCCCCAAACTTTTCAGAAAGTCTTTCCTGAACCTGTCGGAACAATTCAATTTTCGCAGAAATCATCCCGACTACCAATTTTACCGGCAAAGGAAGTTTCACTTCACCCATAGCTATACACCTGATACTATAAGAAACAGAGTGTAAGTATGTTTTTTTAAGCTTTTCATTTGCCCCCTTGAATCTTTGACTCCCTGAGCCCTTATTTCTTCAAGTTTCTCTCATAGAGAACCTTCAGTCCTCTCAAAGTAAGGAAAGGAACTATTTCATCTATAGTCCTTGATTCAGAAGCTATCAGTTCAGCCCAGCCACCGGTAGCTATCACTCTGGCACGGGGAGAAAATTCTTTTTTCACTCTCTTTACCAATCCATCTACCAGTTCGGCAAAACCATAGATGATTCCCGACTGCATACTTTTTACCGTGTTTTCCCCTATCACCCTCTCCGGTTTAGCTAACTCGATACGGGGAAGAAGAGCTGTCCTTTCAAACAAGGCTTCTACCGAAATACCTATGCCGGGAGCAATAGCTCCTCCCAAATAATCTCCTTCGCCCGAAAGAGCACAAAAGGTAGTGGCGGTTCCAAAATCAACAATGATTACCGGACCTTTATAAAGATGATGAGCAGCAGCAGCGTTGACTATCCTATCGGCTCCCAGCTCTTCCGGACGAGGATATTTTATAGAGATACCTGAATCCATTCCTGTTTCAACTATCATAGGAGAAATATGCAGGTATTTCTCACTCATCTTCTGGAAAGTCTTCAAAAGAGGAGGTACTACCGAGGAAACAATTATTCCTTTAATCTTTCGGGAACCAATGAGAGTAGAAAGAAGAATCCCATACTCATCAGCGGTCTTCCCTCTATCAGCAGAAAGACGCCAATTCTCAATGAGTTCTTCCCCTCTGAAAATTCCCAGGACAATAGTCGTATTTCCAATATCTATAGCCAATAACATTATTCCACCCTCTAAGAAAGAAGTTGCTTTACTTAATCCTTAATCCTTAAT
>JAADIA010000002.1:36490-48717 GCA_013151555.1 Nitrospirota bacterium
TTAATCAATTATACTTACCTCTCCTCCCGTCAGACACTTGACAAAACCACTGTCCAGGCGCAGGAGAAGAGCCCCTTCGGAATCGATATCTACTGCCTGTCCCTCTATTACTTCTCCCTGAAAGGAAACCCGAACTTGTTTTCCCAGAGTAGCGGAAAGTTCCCGCCAACGGTTAGTTATCGTTCCAAGCTCCCCTTTCTGGAGATAAGGATAATAGTTATCTAATCTTCTCAAAATATCCCGGAGCAGGAAAAGACGAGAAACCTCCTTTCCTCCTCCCTGGTGCAAAGAAAGAGCCTTTCCTTTCAGTTCTTCTAAGAACTCATCTTGATTAACATTAATCCCAATACCAAGAATAATAAATTTGATTTGCTCCATCTCAGCGCTCATCTCTGTCAATATCCCACCCACCTTTTTCTCGCTGATAACGAGATCATTCGGCCACTTAATCAAGGCAGGCAAACCGGCAACTTCCCTTATCGCTTCAGCCACAGCCAAAGCTGAGATCAGGGAAACCCTTCCTGCCAGAGAGGGAGGAATAAGCGGCCGGAGGATAATAGAAACCCAGATTCCTTTCCCCAACGGCGAGAACCAACTTCGACCCATTCGTCCCTTCCCCTCCGTCTGACCCTCAGCCAAAACGATTGTTCCCTCCTCGGCTCCGCTCTTAGCCAACTCCTGAGCCACCGTTTGAGTAGAGCCGGTCTCCCTAAAGCAATAGGCCTTCTTCCCCATAACTTTTGTATTCAACCCGTCCCTGATCGTATCAGGATCAAGGAAATCATTCTTTGTCATAACTTGCATACTCATCATGGCAACCAGAAAATTATAAACTACAGGTAAACACAGATAAAATAAAACAACTATAGATATGCACTGATAAAAAATAAAAATTTTAACCACGAGATTACACAAGATTCACACGAGAAAGTTATAAAAAATCTTGTGATAATCTGTGTAATCTCGTGGTTTCATCTATTTTAATTGATGTTCATCCATGTTCATCCATGGCTAAATGTTTTTTAATTTTTAACTGGAGCACTCTGTGATATCAAAACTCAAATCCAACCCTTTAGCCGAATGAGTTAAAGCCCCCACAGAGACCATATCCACTCCTGTTTTTGCTATCTCCCTTACATTCCGCAGATTAACTCCTCCCGAAGCCTCCAGAAGGGGACGTCGACCAATAGCTGAGGAGAGAAGCTCAACCAGCTCTACCGCTTTCTTCATCTGCCCAACATTCATATTATCGAGCATAATTATATCTGCTTCTGCCCGAACAGCTTCTTTTACTTCCCTTAAGTTTTTCACCTCTATCTCTATCTTCATTCCCGGGGGAACTCTTTTTCTTGCCAACTTCATCATCTCTCCAATAACCGGAACTTTCTCCTTCTTCTTTAAGCGGAGCCCGGGAGTACCGGAGCATTTGTTAATTTGGATATGGTTATCTTTAATAAGCACCCCGTCATAGAGGCCTCTCCGATGATTACATCCCCCGCCCAACCTGACAGCATATTTTTCCAGCACTCTCCATCCGGGAGTAGTTTTACGCGTATCCATAATTTTAACTTTATAAGGTTTTACTTTGTCCACAAACTCTGCCGTAAAGGTAGCTATGCCGGATAACCTCTGAAGAAAATTAAGAGCTGTCCGCTCAGCCATCAAGATACTCCTGACCGGTCCGGAAATCTCCGCTATTATCTGTCCCTTTCTAACCTTATCTCCATCTTTAACTTTTGTTCTAAACCGGATTTTATTTTGACCTTTAATCGAAGAAGTCCTCCCGGTCATCCTGCTTTCCAGCATCTTAAAGATCAATTTAACTATTTCCAAACCGGCTATCCTTCCCCTCTCTTTAGCAATAACTATCCCTTTTGCCTTAATCCCCGTGGGGACAGTTACTTTAGTAGTTATATCACCGGCCCCGACATCTTCCTTCAGAGCCAAGTGTATCAAAGGCTTTACTTCCTCTAAATTCAACTTCATACTTTACTCCTGCTTTGTTAACCGGTACTGCCGAATTTAACCACGGAAACACAGAAACATAAAATTAACCACGGAAACTCGGAAATATAAATTAACTATAGAAACATGGAAATTTAATTATACTCTTTTTAAAATTCATTTTTCCGTGTCTCCGTTCTTCCGTGCCTCTGTGGTTTTCATAATATTTTTGATCTTACCCGTTAACTCACAATTATCTTATAACAGTTACTTCCAGCGTTTTCTTTCCCCACTCCAACGCCTTCTTGCGAGATGGAAACCAGACATCTATATGGTTTCCTTTGATAGCACTGCCTCTATCGTGAACTACTCCCCAGCCATATCCGGGCACATACATCCTGGTACCAAAAGGATACCTGGTCGTATCCGCAGCTATTGTCCCTTTTCTCACCCGGGTCCCATCAGCAGTAATACCCACCTTCTTGCGTTTACCCTTGAGCTTACCGCTGGTATATACCGGTCTAAAAGGAGGAAAAGTAAAAAACTTTCTACGCCAACCGGTAGACTCCGGACTATTATCATATGCGGTTACAACCATTCTTACTTTTCTTCCCTGTCCTTTGGCGGGCGGATTGCTCACGCCGGCACATCCTCCGGTCAAGACTAAAACAGAGAGCAGAATAACTCGAAGAAGTTTCATTTCCTTCTCCCTTTTTTCTTAAACCACAGGTGAACACAGATGGACATAGAAAACCAAGACATTTACCTAATTACCGCTGAGAACGCCAAGGGCGCAGAGAAGAAAATGAAAATCATATTTAAAATTTAGGTATTCTCCGCGTTCTCTGCGAACTCTGCGGTGAAAATTAAAGGGACAGTATTTACCTGTATTTATCTATAGTTTTTTTGCTGCGCTTTTTCTTCAATTTCTTAATCCTATCTCGAAGGACAGTAGCCTTTTCAAAATCTAACTTCTCGGCTGCCTCCACCATCTCTTTTTCCAAATCAGCGATAAGCAAGGATTCCTCAGGAATATAACCAACTTCCGGTTCCCGGACCAAGTTCCGGGCATAATCTGCTGCCTGACGATTGGTCTCAATCATATTTTGAATAGATTTTTGAATGCTTCGGGGCGCAATTCCATGTTCCCGATTGAATTTCATCTGGAGCTGACGGCGCCTGTCTGTCTCCTCTATCGTCCGTTCCATTGAACCGGTCACCGAACCGGCATACATAATTACTTCTCCATCCACATGCCGGGCAGCCCGGCCGGATACCTGGATAAGAGAAGTCCGGGAACGAAGAAACCCTTCTTTATCAGCATCCAATATAGCTACTAAAGATACCTCAGGCAAATCCAATCCTTCCCGAAGGAGATTAATTCCTACCAGACAGTCAAACTTGCCCAAACGTAATTCCTGCAAGATTTCTATCCGCTCCAGGGTCTTGATTTCCGAATGCAGATAACGCACTTTCAAGTTCAGTTCATGTAGATATTCAGCCAGGTCTTCAGCCATTCGTTTGGTCAGAGTAGTTACCAGAACACGCTGTTTCTTTTTAACCCTTTTTCTTATTTCGTTTATTAAATCATCAATCTGTCCCTCTACCGGCCGGACAGAAATCTTAGGGTCTATCAAGCCGGTAGGACGGATAATTTGTTCAACTACTCTCGTGCTTTTATTCAATTCATAAGGACCGGGAGTAGCAGAAACATAGATAACCTGATTCACTCGCTCTTCAAATTCCCGGAAGTTTAAAGGACGGTTATCCAGAGCTGAGGGAAGACGGAAACCATGTTCAACAAGAGTCTCTTTACGGGCTTTATCTCCGCGATACATTCCCCTTATCTGAGGAATAGCCACATGAGATTCATCTATAATCAAGAGGAAATCGGAAGGGAAATAATCTATCAAAGTGGAGGGAGGTTCTCCCGGCAAACGACCGGAGAGATGACGAGAATAATTCTCTATTCCCTGGCAATAACCAATCTCTCGCATCATCTCTATATCATACTTGGTCCTCATTTCCAAACGCTGGGCTTCCAAAAGCTTGCCCTCTTTCCGGAGCCCTGCCAGCCGGTCCTTAAGTTCCCATTCAATAGCCTGAATAGCTTTTTCTATCCGGCTGGGAGAAGTAACGAAATGTTTGGCTGGATAAACAGCCGCTTTTTCCTTATGTTTGATTATCTTCTTCGTTAAAGAATCCACCTCCAGGATCCTCTCCACCATATCTCCAAACAATTCTATTCTCAAAACAACTCCTTGAGAATAAGCAGGAAAGATTTCCAGGACATCACCGCGAACCCGGAATTTTCCCCTTGCTAAATCCATATCGTTGCGTTCATATTGGAGAGTAACAAGCCGTTGGAGGATTTCTTCCCGCTCAACCTCCTGCCCTCTTTCCAGGAAAAGGAAAAGTTCCCGATGTTCTTCAGGAGAACCCAAGCCGTAGATAGAAGAGACACTGGCTACAACAATGACGTCGTCCCGCTCTAACAACGAGCTGGTTGCCTTTAGACGAAGTCTATCTATCTCATCATTGATAGAGGCATCTTTTTCAATATAAGTATCCGTCCGGGGGATATAAGCTTCCGGCTGATAATAATCGTAGTAACTAACAAAGTACTCCACGCCATTCGTAGGGAAAAACTGTCTAAATTCATTATAGAGTTGAGCTGCCAAAGTTTTATTATGAGAGATAACTAAAGCGGGTTTACCAAAATTGGCGATGATGTTAGCTAAAGTAAACGTCTTACCTGAGCCGGTAACCCCAAGCAAAGTTTGGTGCTTATCACCTTTAAACAACCCTTCCGTTAACTTCTCAACGGCTTGAGGTTGATCTCCTTCCAACTTAAAATCGGATACTAATTTAAATTTAGACATTTATAAAATAGGCACATAGGCACTAAGGCACACAGGCACTAAGTTAAAAAACCTAAAAAACTGCAAGTATTTGCCCTTATATTCCCTTTGTGCCTTTGTCACTCTGTGCCTTTGTGCCTTCTTTTCTTATTGCCTTTACTTTATTTTTTCCAAATTCTCCATCAGTCGGGATATTTTCGCTTCGTATTCTTTTTTCTTGCTCCTCTCCTTCTTGACAATCTCTCGGGGAGCTTTTTCCAGAAAATCTTTGTTGTTTAACTTCTTTTCCAGCTTTTTTAACTCTTTCTCAATCTTGGCTATTTCCTTCTCCTGCCTTTCCACCTCTTTTTCAAAGTCTAACCCTTCACCTAAATTAACGAAGACGGCCGTTCCCGAAGAAGTAACCTCGGAACCCATTCTTCCCTCCGGCTCATAACTTGCATCGATAGTTAACATAGAGGAAGAGAGCATTTTCATCAATTTCCCCTGACTTCTCTCCAGCACTTCTTTCTCTTCCTCATTAACCGGTTTTATGGTATGTTCCAACTTTCTTCCCGGGGCAATATTCCAAGAACTCCTTATTCTCCTCTCCGCAACAATCACTTCGTATTTCTTTCTTGTTTTTTGAATAACTTCTTCATTCACCATCTCCCGACGGAATTCCGGCCAAGAGGAGACTATAATATTTCCTTCCCCCGGAGCCAAATATTGCCAGATTTCCTCGGTGATAAAAGGCATATAAGGATGAAGGAGCTTCAGAACATTCCTCAATACGTATTGCAAAACCCACTGAACCGTCTTTTTCTCCTCCTCAACCGCTTCCGAATCGTAGAGCCGCAATTTAGAAATTTCTATATACCAGTCACAGAACTCGTGCCAGAGAAATTCATAAATAGCCTGACTGGATTCGCTGAACCGACAGGATTTCAAAGAATCAGTCATCTCTTTTATAACCTGATTTACCCGGCCAAGAATATATTCATCATCCTCATCAAATCTTAATTGTTTCTGTTCTCCCTTCCGGAATTTGAAATCCTTTGTATTTAACAAGATAAAACGAGAGACATTCCAGAGCTTATTGGCAAAATTTCTCATCCCTTCCACTCTTTCCTCATTCAGGAAAATGTCCTGTCCTCCCAAAGTAGCCGCTTGAGCAAGGGAGAGACGCAGAGCGTCCGTTCCATATTTTTCTATCTGCTCCAAAGGGTCAATGACATTGCCCAGGGACTTACTCATCTTCCTTCCCTGCCCATCCCGGACTATTCCATGAATATAAACTTCCTTGAAAGGAACATCTCCTCTGAATTTCAACCCCATCATAATCATCCGAGCCACCCAAAAGTAAATGATTTCATAGCCGGTGATCAAAGTAGCAGTAGGATAAAAGTATTTCAAATCTTTCGTCTCCTCCGGCCAACCCAGGGTAGAAAAAGGCCAAAGAGCCGAACTGAACCAAGTATCCAGAACATTAGGGTCTTGTTCCAAATCCGAGCTGCCACATTTTTCACAGTTAGCCGGTTCGCTACAACTCACATTAAGATGCTGACAACTCTGGCAATGCCAGACAGGGAGACGGTGTCCCCACCAAATCTGACGGGAGATACACCAATCCTTTATGTTTTCCATCCAGTTAAGATAAACTTTCGTCCACCGCCCGGGAACAAACTTAATTTTTTTCCTCTTCACGGCCTTAATAGCCGGGCGAGCCAACTCTTTAATTTTCACAAACCACTGTTCGGAAACAAGAGGTTCTATTACCGTATGGCATCGATAACAATGCCCAACGGAGTGAAGATAATCTTCCACCTTCACCAGATAGCGTTCCTTCCTCAGGTCTTTAATAATTTCCTCCCGACATAGATAACGGTCCAAACCCGCATAACGGCCGGTATCAGCAGTCATTTTTCCGGATTCATCAATAACCACTATCTGGGGAAGGTCCTGCTTAATTCCAATTTCAAAATCGTTAGGGTCATGAGCCGGAGTAATCTTCACCGCACCCGTACCGAAAGAGGCATCAACCCCCTCATCAGCAATTATAGCCAGGGAACGGCCGACCAGAGGAAGGACAAGTTGCTTTCCGACCAGGCGACGGTATCTTTTGTCTTTCGGATGGACCGCTACGGCTACATCTCCCAACATCGTTTCCGGGCGAGTAGTGGCCACCGTAATCTGGTCATCTCCACTTTCCAGAGGATAGTTAATATAATAAAGGTGCCCCTTGGTTTCCTCATGCTCCACTTCAATATCGGAGAGAGCCGTACAACAATGAGGACACCAGTTAATCATATAATTGGCTTGATAAATAAGCCCTTCCTTATAAAGACGAACGAATTCCTCTCTCACCGCCCGGGAACAGCCTTCATCCAAAGTAAACCGTTGCCGGGACCAGTCACAGGAAGAACCCAACTTTCTTAACTGATGAACGATATTATCCCCGTATTGTTTCTTCCATTCCCATACTCTCTCTACAAATTTCTCCCGGCCTATCTGATTCCGGCTTATGCCCTTTGTAGCCAACTCTTTTTCCACCACATTCTGGGCGGCAATTCCGGCATGGTCCACCCCGGGTATCCAGAGAGCATTATATCCTTGCATCCTCTTCCACCGGATCAGGATATCCTGCAAAGAACTATTGAGAGCATGTCCCATATGCAGAGAACCGGTAATATTAGGCGGAGGGATAACGATACAATAAGGTTCCTTCTCAGAGTTAACCTCTGCGTGAAAATATCCCTTCTCTTCCCAGAACTGATACCACTTTTCCTCTACCGGCTTGGGATCGTATTTAGTAGGCAGGTCTTTCATTTTTTCTCACCACGAAATTAGGAAGGCACGAAAAAGACTAAAAATCTACAGGATTTTCTTCGTGGCTTCGTGATTATTTCTTATCCTTGAGTAATTTATACTCAATACTATCCACCAGGGCTTCCCAACAAGCTTCGATGATATTCTCAGAGACCCCGACTGTTCTCCAGGTATCTTCATGGTCACGGGATTCAATAAGTACCCGGGTCTGAGCCGCTGTCCCTGCCTTCGGATCGAGAATTCTCACCTTGAAATCACTAAGATACATATCCGCCAGGGCCGGATAAAATTTCTCCAGAGCCTTACGAAGGGCATTATCCAATGCATTAACCGGACCATCCCCTTCCGCCGCCGTATGTTCCCTTACGCCTTTGACTTTAACCTTTATAGTAGCCTCGGAGATTAAACGGTTATCCTCTCTCTTCTCTACACTCACCCGAAACCCTTCCAGGTCGAAAAGTTTTTTATACCTCCCCAGAGATTTCTTCATCAAAAGTTCAAACGACCCCTCGGCCGCTTCAAACTGATAACCGCGATGCTCCAGATCTTTGATAGTCTTAACTATCTCTTTCGTTTCCGGACTATCCTTGCTCAAAGTCAGCCCAAACTGGGAAGCTTTAGACAAGACATTCCCTTTTCCGGAAAGCTCTGAGACAAGCACTCTCTGACGATTGCCTACTAATTCCGGCTTTATGTGCTCGAAACTCAGAGAAGTCTTCCGCACCGCATCTACATGCATCCCCCCTTTGTGAGCAAAAGCACTATCCCCGACAAAAGGTTGCCGGTCATCAGGAATAATGTTAGCTAATTCGTTCACATAGCGAGAGACTTCCTTCAGAGAACGGAGTTGCTCATCACTTATACAATCAATTCCCAGTTTAAGTTTCAAATTAGGAATAACCAAACAAAGGTCAGCATTACCGCATCTTTCCCCATAACCATTGAGCGTTCCCTGTACTTGAGTAAAACCTGCCTTTACCGCCATTATGGAATTAGCCACCGCCATTCCCGAATCGTTATGAGTATGTATTCCCAAAGGAGTCCTTATTGCTTTCTTGACCTTACGGGAGATATCCCCAATCTCATAAGGCATAACCCCCCCATTCGTATCACAGAGAACAATCCAATCCGCTCCGGCTTTTTCCGCTGCTTGCAAAGTCTTCAAAGCATATTCCGGCTCATCCTTGTATCCATCGAAGAAATGCTCAGCATCATAAATCACCTCTTTACCCTTCGATTTCATGAAAGAGACGGAATCCTCAATCATCTTGAGGTTTTTGGATAACGTAGTCTTCAATACCTTTTTTACATGCAGAGTCCAGCTTTTTCCGAAAATAGCCACCGTCGGTGTTTCTGCGTTGAGCATAGTTCTGAGATTGGGATCATTCCCGGCCACCTTGTCCGCCCGGCGGGTACTCCCGAAAGCAACAATTTTGGCCTGCTTGAGGGATATCTTTCCTACCTCCTTGAAAAAATCTATATCCTTGGGATTAGACCCCGGCCATCCACCTTCAATGTAGTGAATACCTAATTCATCCAACTTTTCGGCGATGGCCAACTTATCCTTCAAAGAAAAGGAAACCCCTTCTCCTTGCATCCCATCCCGCAAAGTAGTATCGTGCAATTTTACCTTAGCCGGCATTTGCTATCCCCTATTTAGTATTATTCATACCCTCATTGCTTGATTATGAGTTACTATCTTCTGATTACCGGTTCCAAATTCCGGGTTACTTGAGAACTATCCCTTCCCTAATCCAAACTTAGTGTGGATTACTCTTACCGCCTTTTGGCCATATTTCTTATCCACGATACAGGATATCTTTATCTCTGAAGTACTAATCATCTCGATATTGATTTTCTTGGAAGCCAGAGCTCCGAACATCCGGGCTGCAATTCCGGAATGAGTTCGCATCCCTACCCCCACGATAGATATCCGGGCTATATTCTCATCGAAATCCACCCGCTCAGCTCCCATAGTCTCAGATATCTTCTTGGCTATCGCTAAAGTCCTCTTTAAATCCCGTTTCATCACCGTGAAGGATATATCGGATTTCCCCTTTTTTCCTATATTTTGAATAATCATATCAATATTTACATTCTCATCAGCTACAGTCTTAAAGATCTTTGCAGCTACTCCCGGCTTATCTGGCACTCCCCGCAGAGAGACCTTGGCTTCATCCGTATTCAGAGTAACTCCTCTGACTACAACATCCTCCATAAACTTATGTTCTTTAGTAACCATAGTCCCCTCCCCTCGCGAAAAACTGGAACGAACCCGGATAGGAATATCAAACCTCTTGGCAAACTCCACCGACCGGTTATGAAGCACCTTGGCACCAGCGCTGGCCAGCTCTAACATCTCATCGTAAGATATGTTGGACAATTTTCTGGCCCGAGGGACAATGCGAGGGTCGGCAGTATAAACACCCGCCACATCGGTATAAATCTCACAACAATTCGCCTTTAAAGCTGCCGCCAAAGCTACCGCAGTAAGATCAGACCCTCCGCGTCCCAGAGTGGTAATATTCTCATTTATATCCACTCCCTGAAAACCGGCAACGATAACTATTTTGCCCTTCCTTAACTCCTCCCTTATCCGGTTAGTATTAATCCTTAAAATCCGAGCCTTGGTATGAGAACTATCGGTAACAATTCCCACCTGGGGACCCGTAAAAGAGATAGCCCGAGCGCCAAGAGAGTGAATAGCCATAGCCAAAAGAGCAACGGAGACCTGTTCCCCCGTAGAAATCAAAACATCCATCTCCCGCTCAGCCGGTTCACTGGCAATTTGATGAGCCAGCTCAATAAGCCGGTCGGTAGTATCTCCCAACGCAGAAACGACTACGACAACCTTCCCCCCCCGGCGTTTGGTTGCTACTATCCGTTTAGCGACCTTTTTAATCCGCTCCGGATCGGCTACAGAGCTACCTCCATATTTCTGAACGATTAAAGCCATTTACCACCCTTTCTTTCTCCCGAACCATAATCGCCACATACTACCATAGAGACCTCCTTTGTGCAACAAGAAAAACACAAGAAAAACACAAGAAAAAATCCTCACTTTCCCTCTTTCCCTTGGAGAGAGATAGAGATAGAATGAGGATAAAGTCTCGAACCAGAGTTCTTTTTATTGTTCTGTTTCAACCCTTATTTTAGCAAAAAAAGCGTCTGAACTCTTAAACAGAGAAAAGACAGAGGACGACTTCACCCGTTACTGAACATTTCATCGTTTCACCCTTCAAAGCAAATCGCTAAAGACATCAGGTCCTTCACAGATACAGTTAACGTCCGGATACGGCAGCAACTTTTTCTTCAGGCCCCCCTTCCCACCCATTTTTTAAAGAGGAAGAAAGAGATCAGCCATTTCATTTTTCTTCAATTTAAACCTGTTTCTTAAGACGTTTACACACAAAGAATTAACCTGTTCTCTATCAACATCATTAGGTAAAGATGATTTCATGTAAGCCCATTCAATTTTTTCAAATAATTCTTCTGCTGTTTTCCGAATAAGGATTCTCCCTTCACCTGCTGTTAATATTTGAACAGGGTTATTACTCATCATAGCTTAGTTTTGGCAGGGTTATTATTTGTTGTCAACTACTTTTCATCCGCGTTGATTACGCCAAATTGATAAGATATCTTCCCCCTTTTCCTCTGTCTGGACACAAACTATCGCAGAATGTTTAGAAGTACCAGACCTTATAATGTTAACTATTTCCTACTTCTTCCTTCTATTATATGTTATTTGTGTTTTGGTATTTCAGCTTTTCAGTTTTCAGCTTTTTCATCTGTCTTCTAACATTTCAGCTTTCCTATTTTTCCTCTGTCTTCTGTACTCTCATTACCTACGGGCAACCTTATCAGGAAGTTTTAGTGTGTTTACAGACACTGACATCTTCTCAAACTCAGGGTCCTTATGCACAAGCAAAGCATCCCTGTCCAGGGCAGTTGCCGCGACAAAAGAATCTGCCACTGATAATCTACAATTTGCTTTTATTCTCCCGGCCATCAGAGTAAGTCTTTCATGAGGATTGACTACTTCCAGCGGGAGAGATTTAACCAATACAACTAATTCTTTCGCGGCATCTTCACTCTTTGCCTGCCAGGTAATATAATATAGTTCCATTAAAGTAATAAAAGAGATATAGACTACGGTCTCTTTCTTTCTTTTTGCTGCTTCCAGAATATCTTGTATTGCCTTACTGCCTTTTTCGCCCTTTGTATAGGCGAATATTGCAGAAGTATCCAGCACATATCTTTTTTTATCCAAGGCTTCTCTCTTTCCTCCTGGATTTTAACAAAAACCCCAAAAGGTCTGTATCTTTAAATTTTCCCTTTAATGCCTTAACCGAATCTTCCGGTATAGGCAAAACAGTTATCGTATGCCCATCGTCAATCCATTCAAGTTTGGCATGAGGCTTAATATTATACCTTCGGCGTATAGCCACCGGTATAGCCGTCTGTCCTCTAACAGTTACCGTGCTGATCATTTCCAACTCACCTCCCAATATAAATATACAAGATTTTTGCGGCTGATATGAGATTTGAGTTGTTTTATGTGATTATTAACTAATGAGTTATCTTTAGCAGATAAGTTTTTATTATGTTCAATTA